>PWXV01000261.1 GCA_003568415.1 Ignavibacteriales bacterium | reverse complement strand
TGATGCGGCCAGGCGGCGTTTTCATTTTCATCAATATCGTGTATACTTAAGTTACTACGGTCCATACCGAGCGGTTTGAATAGCCGATCACGGACAAACTCATCCCACGCTTGACCGCTGACGGCTTCGATAACCTGGCCGGCCACCATATACAGCATGTTGTTGTATACATACCGGGCACGAAAGCTTGCCTGCGGTTCAAGATAGCGCAGCCGGTACGTAAGCTCCGGTGCATCCTGGCCGGTCATAAATTGCAGGCGGTTTCCGATCATCCTTCCGAGACCGCTCCGGTGTATGAGCAAATCGCGGACAGTGATCTCACGGGTTGTCCACGGATCGTAGAGTTGAAATTCAGGTATGTGCTTTGTAACGGGATCATCCCATTGCAGTTTACCCTCATCGACCAGTATGCCGAGAGCGGCGGTCGTAAATGCTTTCGTGAGCGATGCAATTCCGAAGAGTGTATGTTCGTCGACGGCATCGTTCCCGCCGAGTTTTCTGATACCGAAGCCGCGAGCAAACGCAATCTCATCGTCTTTAACTACGGCAATTGCAAGTCCGGGTATCTCCCAATCTTTCATCCCCGCTTCGATATATGCTTCCAGATCATCGGGCAATCCGTTCGAGTTACCGGCAACAAGGGACAGACATAAAACGACAGAAAGAAAAAGTATAGTGAATAAACGCATGAGAATCTCCATGAATATAAAAAAAGATGCACTTACCCGGACCGGCGTAAGTGCATCGTTTATTGTTTCGAGACTAATTATTTTTCGTTCTTCGGTACCGTTGACGGTTTTCGTGCCGGACGTTTTGCTTTTCGTGTACGTCGGGGTTTCCGCATATATTGTTTTTCAATCTTGGCATCGTCGGCATTTTCCTCTTCAACGTCGGGATAGGTGAAGATATCATATTTATAATTCCGCAGGATGATATCGTTACCGTTCCTGCCGAGAACATATTGCGGAAGCAGCGGTATTTTACCGCCGCCGCCGGGGGCATCGATCACATAATAGGGAATAGCGAGTCCGGAGGTATGGCCGCGTAATTTATCCATGATCTCAAGGCCTTTACTGATCGGTGTGCGGAAGTGATTCGCACTCTTCGTGATATCGGCCTGGTAGATATAATAGGGACGCACACGCATCGCAAGTAATTTACGCATAAGCTCGAGCATCACATCCGGATCATCGTTTACTCCTTTCATAAGAACTGCCTGATTGCCTACGGGGCATCCCGCATCTTCAAGCATATCGCATGCCTTTTTCGCTTCGGGAGTGCATTCCCAGGGATGGTTAAAGTGTGTATTCACATAGATCGGATGATATTGCTTTATCATCTCAATAAATTTCGGAGTTATTCGCTGCGGTAACACGCAGGGCATCTTGGTGCCGAGCCGGATGATTTCGACGTGCGGGATATCGCGAAGTCCCTTGAGAACTTTCTCGAGCATATAATCCGTTAACATCAGCGGATCACCGCCGGATAAAATCACATCACGAATTTCAGGGTGCGCACGGATGTAGTCGAGACCATTCTGAATAAACTTCATGCTGATCTTATCGGAATCACCGACTTTTCGCTTTCGTGTACAGAAGCGGCAATACATAGAACACTGGCTGGTGGTCAGAAACAGTACCCGGTCGGGATACCGGTGGGTAATACTCGGCACCGGGCTATCGACATCCTCATTCAGCGGATCCTCGGGGAATTCATTTTCTTCAAGCTCCTTTTCATCGGGAATACACTGTAACCATATCGGATCGCCCGGATATCTGATCAAACTGAGATAGTATGGATTAATTCGAATGTGAAATAAGGTATTCAGTCGTTCGGCAACTTCCGGATCGAATCCGAATCTATCTACAATATCTTTACCACTGTCAACGCTTTTCCGTAACAGTTCTTGCCACTGTTCCATTATACCTCCTTCAGGTATTTTCCGAATATGATGAGGTCATCTCCGACATCATAGTAATCACGTATCTGTGCGAGTTCGGAGTAGCCATGTTGTTTATAAAAATTCCTTGTCCGCAAATATATCGGCCTGGAAGATGTTTCTGCTATAATCAATCTTCCCTTATGGTCGGTAACGCGGGCTTCAGCATACTCGAGCAATTGACTGCCGATTCCTTTGCGCTGTCGTGATTGATCTATTACTATCCAATACAGATCGAACGTGCCGATAGTCATCGGATTCGGACCGATAATTGCAAAACCGGTAACGTTATCTCTTTCATCAACGGCAACATACGACCAGTAGTCACTTTTTTCAGGAGCTTCAAGGTATTCGTCTATAACTTCTATTGCAACATCGATCTCATCATCACGGAACATTTGTGCATCATCTACTATAGTACGAATAACATCTCTATCTTTTTCTTCTAACGGGCGAATTGAGGTTTTCATTTTCTTTCATGTGCTAAGTGAACGATACGCTTGAGCGTTTCACCGTGATCCCATCCATATACCGACGCCGCACGCATCAAACCGGCATCGCGTGATATATCAGGATTGGGATTTACTTCCAGAACGTATATAGTACCGTTATCAGTTACCCGCATATCTACCCGTGCATAATCACGCGTCTCCAGTATCCGCGCACACCTGAGTGCAGTTCTGCTTAATTCGTGTGAAAGCTTTTCGGGGATTTGCGCCGGACAGGTCGGTACGGTATGTTTATACGCTTCATGATCAGGCATCCACTTAGCCTGATAGCTGACAATTTTATACAAATGATCGGGCATCCCCGTGAAATCAATTTCGGATACCGGCAGTGTGATTGCAGGATCATTGCCCACCACTGAAACATTGAATTCTCTCCCTTCAATATATTCCTCAACCAACGCACCTTGTTTAAACCATCGATGAATATATTCTATACGTTCAAGCAGTTGTTTTTTATTCCGTACAACGGATTCATTCTCTATACCGGCACTGGCATCCTCGTGCATTGGTTTTACGAACAATGGATACGGTATACCGACAGGCCTGTGTAAGGGTAGTTTGTGGATAACTTTAAAACGGGGGATACGAATCCGGTAACTTTTCAGCAGTTGCTTGGTCAATATCTTATCCAGACAATTGCCTAACGCCTTCGGTGATGCTCCGGTATACGGAATTTTATAGAGGTCATAAAGACCGGCTACGTGCATCTCCGGCTCCGATTCATTATGAAATGATTCAACGAGGTTGAAGATCACATCCATATTACGTTGTTGCAGCGTTTCGACAAGCAAGCTTACATCATTCTTCAGGTTGAGATAACGAGCGTGCATCCCCTTATTTTCAAGCGACTCACATATTGCTTCAACTTCGGATTCCAATCCTTCATTAGAAATATCAACGACGCTGGTCTCTGTAGTACCCGCCTTAACTTTTTCTTTTTTCCTGACCATCCCGTCAGCGGTCACAACAGTTTCAGAGTCTGAGCCCGGTAAATCGGGGTCATTAAATAATACGAGCACTCGTAAATTTTTATCCATTACGGGCCGGTAAATAGTGTGCGAAAATTACTTTATTCAAAGTCATTAATTTATTAACTCGCATATACTTTAATTAGTTTCATATTATGAGATATTCCATCGCTCTTTCGCGATGTCGATAACATGCAAAATGAGGGCTTCATAACTCATCCCGGCAGCCCGGGCCGCTTTCGGGAAACATGAATTATCTTCTTCATTGGGTAATATTCCCGGCAACGGGTTTATCTCTATTATATGAGGAGTTCCCCGCTCATCAAGACGCACATCAATCCGGGACCAATCGCGGCACCGGAGAATTCTATATGACGCAATGCAGATATTCTCGATCTGCTGACGTAAGGATTCATCAATCTGAGCCGGACATGAAAATATTTCAAGCGGTTGCCCCGGTGTATCCCATATCCACTTTGCTTCATATGAATAAATCGGATTCACGCCGTCGGGTAAAGCATCGTATTTTATTTCGACGATCGGAAGCGCTTTAACTTTCTGCCCGTTCCCCATAACCGCAACGGTGAACTCTCTGCCCGATAAAAATGATTCGATAAGCGCAGGCTGTCCGTATCGTTTTGTGATACGTTCGACTTCATCCTGTAATTCTTTTTCTGAACGTACTAGCGATGAATTATAGATACCTTTACTCGATCCTTCATGCAATGGCTTTACCATTTGCGGATAGGTAAGCTTACGTCCGTTCAATGCGGTTGTCGATTCACATATAAAAAAAGGTGGTGTCGGTATTGTATGGTAGGTTAAAACTTCTTTCGCACGAGCTTTATCAAGACAGAGCGATAAGGTCAGTGGATCCGAACCGAGGTACGGAAGCTGCAACATCTCACACATAGCAGGTATCTGCCCTTCTCTCGATATTCCATGAAACCCTTCGGCAATGTTAAAAACAAAATCCGGTTGTAACGACCGAAGTATTTCAAATGCATCTTCATTCGCTTCAACCGGTGTTACCGTATATTTGGACGCTATAACATTGGATAACGCGTTTATCGTTTCCCAGCTGTCCCACTCTGCATACGTATCTTCATACTGAGGCGACAACTCTGCGGAAGTATAACCGGACGGTTTACTCGAAGGATCGATAGAGTCAATCGCATCTTGTGATACAGCTTGCTCTTTCTTGACGTTATATGTTAAAGCAATATGCATGTACATTTACAAAAAATGAAAAACATTTTAATGCTTGTAAATATAAACATTTATAAACATTTGTCAAGAAAAAAACGCACTTTATGAAAATTTTTTTTCGACGGAATTTTGTGATGAAAATGCGCATGCATCATGCTTGAAGAGATACATGCAAGAGATAAGGATAGTAAACAGTGCAATTGCAATGACACATCATTTCTTTCATTATACTTTTACAATTCTCATGTCATCGTGTTGAGCGTAGTCACTGCGAAATGATCGTATATCTGTAACACTGTTCCGCATTATCTGAAGCGATGATAACGATAGATGTTTCTTTATACATGCAACAAATCGTTTCTGTCCATACTCGTTTGTATTACTTTCCTTATTTCAGTAAATCCATCGGTAAAAATAATATTGCCCAAAATCGTTTTGCCTCTGGCTTCATGAAAAATTGATGTATTGATGGTCGTAAGCAGAATCGTTTTATGGCCGGCAGGGGTGTGGTTCGATCGTATGTTTCGAGGTAGCTATCCGGCCCGTGTAAGATTGAGCAACGGTTTCATGTGGTGCTCAAAATGCCGTCTCAATCTCTCGTGAGACGGTTCCCGAAGGTGGGGATCATGTTTAACAATAGTAAATGCATCAGTACGGGCAGCATCTAAAAGAGCTTTATCGTCTATAAGAGAGGCGAGCTTGAGTTCTGGATATCCGCTCTGCCGTACTCCAAAGAAATCACCCGGGCCACGAAGTTTCAGATCAACTTCAGCGATTTTAAAACCATCCTCGGTAGAGGCAATAGTTTCAAGCCGGACCATTCCCTTTTCTTTTTCTTCAGCTTTTTCAAGCGAACGTTCGGTAAAGGTACCCCGGTTAAATGCCGCTGCTTTGTTAAACGGTGAAAGATAGTGAACAAGGATACAATATGATTGGTCGCTTCCGCGGCCGACCCGGCCGCGTAACTGATGCAATTGAGAAAGTCCGAACCGTTCGGCGTGTTCGATAATCATAAGAGTTGCATTCGGCACATCAACGCCGACTTCGATAACGGTTGTCGCAACGAGCACATCAATCCTGCCGTCACGAAAACGACTCATTATATCCTCATTTTCTTCCCGCGACATTTTCCCGTGGAGCAACGCGACCGTATAATTTTTGAATATACCGTTTTGCAATTCTTCGTGCCCTTCTTTCGCTGCTTTTAAATCTATTTTTTCAGATTGTACAATGAGCGGATAGACGACGTACACCTGACGTCCTTGCTTTACTTCATCACGTGCAAATACATAAACCTTATCCCTCTCATTCTTTGATCGCACTGCGGTTTTAACGGGCTTACGTCCGGGCGGACGTTCATCCAGTATTGATGTATCAAGATCACCGTAGAGCGTTAGAGATAAGGTGCGCGGTATCGGTGTCGCGGTAAGGATAAGCAGATCCGGTGCCCGTCCGTTTATCTCGGGGGTCTTTGCCTTCTCATATAACCGCAGGCGCTGCATAACGCCAAACCGGTGTTGTTCATCAATTATAATCAAACCGAGCTTATGAAATGAAACGCTCTCCTGAAAAAGTGCATGGGTTCCGATGATTACCTTCGCCTCACCGTTTGCAACCGACTCCTCAACCGGTTTTCGCTCGGCTTTCTTCTGACTGCCGATCAATAAAGCAGGTTCGATTCCTATTGATTCAAACAATTGGCGCATTGTGGTGTAATGCTGTACTGCGAGTATTTCGGTTGGCGCCATGAATACCGCCTGATAGCCGTTCTCGACTGCCACGAGCATCGATAGAATAGAAACAATTGTTTTACCGCTACCCACATCACCCTGCAACAAGCGGTGCATCGGTTTCGATGACTGCATATCCGATGCTATATCCTTAATTACTCTTTTTTGCGCATCGGTCAATGCAAAAGGAAGTTGTTCGATAAGTTTTCTTGCCAGGTTGCTTTTAACGGTAAAGGATATACCGGGTACTTGCCGGGCACCGCGTCTTCTATAACCGAGCAGCATTTGCAGGAAAAAAAGTTCGTCGTATTTCAAGCGTTGTCGCGAATGGTGTATATCGTCACCGGAGCGGGGAAAATGAATTGCCGGTAATGCTTCGGGATACGGCATAAGATTACGTTGATGAAGGATATCATCGGGAAGATGTTCTTCAACGGACGAACCGTAGTTCTCGATGGCATGTAATACAATAGATCGAAGTATGCTGCCTTCCAATCCAACTTCTTTCATCTCGGCAGTTTCGGTATATATCGGCAGGATGCGGCCGGTATTAAACATCTCATCCCAATTATGTTCATCCTCATCATCCTTTTGCGGTGTCAACCGGTCAAACGAGGGATGTACCATTTGTAAGGTACCTTTAAAATCGGTAACCTGGCCGGAGAGCGCAAGCCGTTCTCCTTTTCTGAACAAACGCTCCATAGTACGCGTCCGCCGGAACCAGATACAATCCATAAACGATTGCTCGTCGCCCACAACGAGTATAAATCGTTCCCGTTTTTTATAACTGCGAACGATATCCTTACCCCGTACGGTTGCCACAACCGTTACTTCAGTACCGGTAGTAACATATTGCCAGAGATCACGTATCTTTACGATTGAGCGTCTGTCAATATATTTACGAGGATACATGTGCAGCAGATCGCGAACGGTATGGATTTCCAGCGATGCAAAGACATTTGCGCGGCGGGGACCGACACGTTTTATATACGTGACAGGTGTTTCAAGAGGATGCTGTACCCTGGTAGGTGACATTACATTTCAATTTTTACATCCCGGGTCATCAATTCTTCTGTCGCCTGATATGGATCTTTCTCTTCGAACAACATACGATACACTTCGGTGGAAATCGGCATATCGATACCATACTGTGCCGAAAGTTCATAAACAGATTTTGTAGTCGTAACACCTTCCGCAACCATAACCATTTCTTTCACAATGTCATCGAGTTTACGTCCCTTGCCGATTTCTTCCCCGACATACCGGTTCCGGCTGTGTTTGCTCATACATGTTACAATAAGGTCGCCTATACCCGACAAACCGGAGAACGAACTCTGTTCCGCTCCCATTGCAACGCCTAACCTTGTAATCTCTACAATTCCACGTGTAAGCAATGCCGACTTAGTATTGTCGCCGAATCCTATTCCGTCTGAAATACCCGCAGCTACGGCTATAACGTTTTTGAGCGCTCCGCCTAATTCGACGCCGCGGAGATCGGTACTTGCATAGACACGAAAGTATGGCGTCAGGAATGTTTGTTGTACTCGTTTTGCAGTTTCTATACCCGGCGATGCCGCTACAACCGCTGTCGGAATATTTCGCGAAACTTCCTCCGCATGGCTTGGCCCGGATAATATTGCCTGATTTTTGGGTTTCACGGTAGGGCAGCAATCTTCGATTACCTCGGATATAGTCATCAATGTTTTATTTTCGATACCTTTTGCCACATTCACAACCACTTTATCGCTGAAGTCGATGTCGCCAAGTTGCTGAAAGACTGACCTGACATATTGTGTAGGAATTGCAGCCACTATAAAATTTGAACTCTGTACTGCTTCGGTTAAATCAGAGGTGATTGAAAGATCGTTCGGAAGGGTGATGTCGGGCAGGAATTGTGTATTAATACCGGTAACCTGCATACTATGAGCGTGCTCATCATTATGCGTCCATAACGTTACTGCATGATGACCACTATAAAGTAGGATTCCGAGTGTTGTACCCCAGCTTCCGGCACCAAGAACGGTAATGGTCATTACTGCGCTGTCTCCTTCTGTTCATTCTGTTTCTTTTTACTGATAAGCGGGATTGAAGAGAGCCGGTTTTCGGTACCGGTCAGTAATCTTTTAATGTTACTGCGATGAGTAAAGATAAGCAACGCAGCTATCACGAGACTAAAATAAACGAGAATTGAATAATCCTGAATCTCAGCGTCGAAAACATTCCATCTGAAAAATAGTGTAAGCGGAAAGGCAACAGCTGCGCTGATTGAGCCAAGAGAAACAAACCGTGATGACACCAATACAATGGCAAACACAGCGGCCGATACCGCAAATTCAATTGGCGCAATACCAACCAACATACCGGCTGCAGTTGCAATACCTTTCCCTCCCTTAAATCCGGCAAAAACAGTCCAGATATGTCCGAGTATCGCTGAGGCCCCTGCGATAATCTGAACAAGCGTAAATTCTTCAATTAATGTGCCGCTCCCCGGCAGGATCGGATCGTAATATAACCTCGCAATAACAGCAACGGCAAAAAATCCTTTTAACCCATCGAAGAGAATCACCCCCACTCCCGGTTTCCATCCGAGGACGCGAAATATATTCGTTCCCCCGGCATTACCGCTCCCGTGCTGCCGTATATCGATTCCGCGAATGTGTTTACTGTATACTATACTGGTCGGAATTGATCCTACCAGATAGCTCAAGACAATGATAATTGCAAGCTGTTCCATCCATACGCCTCAGTATTCGTAATTAACAAGTAATATAACAAAATAGCCAATGGATTGGTTTAAATCAACGGGTGCTACTCGCTCGTTTCGAGCGCATTGGCACCGCCGACGATTTCCATGATTTCTTTGGTAATCGTTGCCTGACGTGCTTTATTGTAGGTCAATTGTAAACTATTGATAAGATCTTTGGCATTCTCGGTGGCGGCATCCATAGCAGCCATGCGAGCGCCTTCCTCCGCGGCATTAGATTCGAGTAATACACGCCAGAAATGTATATCGAGATGTTTTGGTATCAGTTTATTTACGATCTCCTCGGGTGAGGGTTCGTAAATATAATCGACGATAGCTTTCGACTTCGATTCTTCTTTTATTTCTTTCGGGGGGATGGGAAGGAATTGCTCATAGGTAATTTTTGGTAAAACAACGGTTTTAAATTCATTATATGCAATTTCAATTTTATCAAAGACCCCATTCAGATAATCGTCTTTCAGTTCTTCAACGATATCCTGCGCTTCACCGAAATTCAGCCGGGCAAACAACCCTATATAATGACGGTGAATTTGATAATTGCGGCGTTTGAAAAACTCATAGCCCTTACGACCGATACACACCAGTTTGAGTTTTCCTTCTTCATGGTGTTTAGAATAATGTTTGTTTATATAGGCAACGGTAGAGCGCAGCAGGTTTGAATTAAAACCGCCGCATAAACCGCGATCGGATGTAACGACTACCAGACACACTTGTTCTACATCGCGTGATTGTAACAATGGATTTAAACCGACGTCTACCTCCTTGACAAGATGCCCGAGCATATCTGCCAATTCATATGCATACGGGCGGGCAGATAGAATATTATTCTGCGCTCGGCGCAATTTTGCTGCAGCCACCATCTTCATCGCCTTGGTGATCTGCTGTGTTTTTTTTACACCGGTGATCCGTTGTTTAATATCGCGTAATGTAGCCATAAAAATTATCTGATTTTATGATGATGCCGGTTGCGCTTCTTTTATTGATACTTTGAATGACTCGGTAAACTCTTTCAATATCTCATGGAGTTTTTCATTCAGTGATTCACCGAGCTCTTTCTTTTCAGCGATTTCTTTTAAGAGATCGTTGTGTTTCAGTTCCATTCTCTCCAACAACTCTTGCTCGAAACGAGCGACCTCACTGGCAGGGATGCCATCGAGATAACCGTTGGTACCTGCGAATATTGCAACAACCTGTTTTGCAACGGGAACCGGCACATATTGATCCTGTTTCAGCAGCTCAACCAAACGCTGACCACGTCGAAGTTGTGCCTGGGTTGCTTTATCAAGCTCCGAACCGAATTTAGCAAACGCTTCAAGTTCGCGGTACTGTGCAAGCTCAAGCCGCAAGTGACCGGCGACTTTCTTCATAGCCTTGATCTGCGCATTTCCACCGACACGGGATACCGAAATACCGACGTTGATTGCCGGACGCACACCGGCATTAAAGAGGTTCGGTTCGAGATATATCTGACCGTCGGTGATCGAGATAACGTTCGTCGGGATGTAGGCCGAGACGTCGCCCGCCTGAGTTTCAATAATCGGCAGTGCCGTTAAACTTCCACCACCTAATTCATCATTAAGCTTCGATGCACGCTCAAGCAAACGAGAGTGAAGATAAAAGACATCACCGGGAAATGCTTCACGTCCCGGAGGCCTGCGCAGCAACAATGATACCTGGCGGTATGCCTGTGCGTGTTTTGAAAGGTCATCGTAAATTACCAGCGCGTGACGGCCTTTGTCGCGGAAATACTCACCGAGCGTTGCACCGGCGTACGGTGCAATAAATTGCAACGGCGCCGGATCGTTTGCCGAAGCGACGATTACCGTAGTGTAATCCATCGCATTCATCTCTTCGAGTTTATCGACGACCTGCGCAACGGTTGAACCTTTCTGTCCGATAGCAACATAGATACAATATAAGGGATTGACGCCTTCCTTTTTAGCTTCTTCGCTATGCGTGTGGCGCTGGTTGATGATAGTGTCCACTGCGATAGCGGTTTTACCGGTTTGCCGGTCGCCGATAATAAGCTCACGCTGACCGCGTCCGATGGGAATCATCGCATCAATTGCTTTAATACCTGTCTGTACCGGTTCCTTCACCGGCTGCCGGGTAATCACACCAAGTGCTTTTCTTTCAATCGGATAAAATTCCTCCGTTTCGATCGGACCGCGACCGTCAAGGGGCTGGCCGATAGGATTGATTACTCGTCCCAGCATATTATCACCAACCGGCATGGAAGCGACACGTCCCGTTCGTTTCACCGTATCACCTTCACGAATCCCGGTATCATCACCGAAGAGAATCATACCAACGTTATCCTCTTCAAGGTTCAGCACCATACCAAACGTCCCGTTGGGGAATTCAACAAGCTCGGTGGCCATCACTTTCGACAGTCCAAATGCACGCGCGATACCGTCACCGACCTGGAGAACCGTACCGACATCGTACACGTCAACTTCTTTTTCAAAACCATCAATTTGTTTCCGCAGAATTGCAGATACTTCATCAGGTCTTACTTCTGCCATATTGCATCCCTTATTAATTTAACACATGTTTCAATTGGTTATAGAACCATCGGACATAAATTTTTCTTCCAGCATTTCAAGTTGCCTGCGCACACTTGCATCGAATACGGTATCGCCAAGACGGGCAAGAAATCCGCCTTTGAGATTGCGATCCAGACTATAGGTAATCGATACTGTCTTCCCCGTATATCCTTCAAGTTGCTTCTGCAGTTGTTGTGCCTGCTTTTTGTTCATTTCGATGAATGAATACACCTCAGCACGAACAATACCTGCCTTTTCATCGACCATAGCATTATACTGATCGATAATTTCCAAAAGAATTGGTTCTCGTCCCTTGGACACAAGCAGTAAAATAAACCGCATTGTCAGCTCGTCAACAAGTGATGAAAAGAGTTCACTGAATATCTCACGCTTCTTTGCTTTACCGATTGTCGGATTCAGAATAAATAACTCCAGGTCGTTTGACGATTTCACAAGCGACCGGAGACGCTCGAAATCGGCTGCAACCGTTTCAAGTTTATTCTTTTCTTCAGCAAGGGTAATGATTGCACGCGCATAGCGCCGTGCAACACGAAAGCTGGTCATGCACAAAGCCCTTTTAGTTACTGGGTAAATCTTTTATAAATTTATCGACAATTTCTTTATGTTTTTTCTCATCGAGTTTCTCGTCGAGAATTTTGCTTGCCGCCTGAATTGCAAGATGAGCAACTTCAGCACGCAGTTCTTTTAACGCCTCCTGCTTCTCACGCTCGATTTGTTCTTTGGCGTGCTCGATCATCCTGCGCGATTCTTCATTCGCTTTATTGATCGTATCCTGGCGCATCTTCTCGGCGAGTGCTCTGCCTTCCTTTAAGATTTTCTGAACCTGCTCTTCCGCCTGTTCAAGATTCTTCTTATTCTCCTGGAGGATACGGTTTGCCTCTTCGCGGGCTTTCTCCGCTTCGTCGAGGGATGTTCGTATTCGTTCTTCGCGTTGATCCAATGCACGGAGAATCGGTTTCCATGCGGTCAACCGAAGCAGAAACAGAAGAATAAGAAATGTAACAATAGTCCAGATTATTAAACCCGGATCAACATTAAGCATAATATCGCCTCATCCTGATTTTGAAATAACGATTTATTTCAATGCAAGTAAGATACAGATAACGAGTGCGAACAGCGCAACACCTTCGATAAGCGCTGCTGCAATAATCATTGACGTTCGGACATCGCCTGCAATTTCAGGTTGACGACCGCTTGCTTCCATTGTCGCCGCAGCAATCTTTGAAATACCAAATGCAGCACCGATAATTGTTAAAGCGGCGCCAAATCCACCTGCTAAATATGCGAATCCTAATGCGTCCATTATGTACCTCCTGTTATATATTTAAAGTATTCTTTGTAGTATATGAATGTGATTTACAGAGTTTTAATGTTCCTGATGCACTGCCATACCGATAAACAATGCGCTAAGCATTGTAAAGATATATGCCTGTAACAGCGATATAAACATTTTCAGCAAAATGATAAACAGGGTAAACAATATCGAAACCGGCGCAACCCACACCGTCTGGAAAAAGAATATCAAACCGATCAGCGACAAAATCACTATTTTCCCCGAGGTCATGTTTGCAAAAAGTCGGACGGTGAGTGCGAATGGTTTTGTTAACAGACCCAGAAATTCCACAATAATCATAACCGGGAGGATGAACACCGGTAAGCCATGGGGGACTAATCCTTTCAGATACCCGATCACACCGTTATTGCTCATACCTGCGGCCTGTATCATAACAAACGACATAATTGCGAGCCCGGCCGTAACGCTTATATTTTCCGTTGAACTGACACCATACGGCACAAGTCCGAGTAAATTACACGTCGCAATAAAAAAGAATATTGTAGCGAGGAACGGAATATACCGGTCGGCTTTTTCACCGATGTTCGGACGAACGATCTCGTCACGGACGAATACCACAAACACTTCAATAAAATTGCTGAATCCATGAGGAACAGGTCCGTTCCGATATGTTCGTGCTACGAGCGTCATCATCACAAATACGATGAGTGCTGCGACCCACAGATACACGACATACTTTGTAGGTGATAAATTTATCGACAAGCCGAACAATTCGATCGGTTCAAACTGCGGAAGATCGATCTTTCCTAATCCGATCTTATCTAACCCTTTAAATTCAAGATAGCTTTTATCGGTAACATAATCGAGAATCCAGCCGGCCTCATCCGCCTGACCGGCTGCTTCCGCTTCACCGGCGGCAGCAGTATGTTCTTCTGATGTGGTCATTTCCTTAACGATAATTTCTTATTATAAAACAGTATCTCGTACAACATAAAAATAAAATAAAACAGAAGCAGCGATGAAACAAGACTGACTATATGAAAATCAAATACCTCGATAAGGACCAGAACTGCAGTCAACGATACGACCAACCGAATCCCCATTCCGCCAAGAACCGCTTTCATAAATGTTTTATTTGATTTATCAAATGCGTATTCTATTGAAAAATAGCCAAACAAAACATTCAGTACACTTATAATACAGCCGACGATAATGCCTGCACGAATTTCCGGAGTACCGTATACTATGAGCGGGTATAGTCCCAAAGCTGTGATAATGCCAAGCGTGAGAAGTATACGCTTCGGAAAACTCCAGTCAATCTTTATGCTGTTGCTTCTGACGCTTGATTCTTTCATCGTGTTTCAATACTGTCCGAATAAAACTGATCATTCCACCGGCTGCTCCGATAAACGCACCGATAATCATAAAAACAGGTTCGGTGCCAAGTTTACTGTCAACCCACCTGCCAAGAAAGAGAAATACCAGGATTGAAGCCGCCAATTGTAATCCAAGACCAAGATAAGGGCTTATATCCCGGGATGTTGTTATGAGGCGAGCAAATGAAGAATGAGACGATTCCCGTTCTTTATCGCTCTTTTGAGAACCCATAGTTAGGATTTTTGTTCTGGCGCTTGTTTCGGCTTTTCATCTGCCATCGTGCACTTGCCATCAAATAAAGCACCTTCATCGATGACCAGTTTTTTTGCTTTAATCTCCCCCCGCACCTGAGATTTTGATTCAAACACTAATTTCTCACCGGCGTTAACACTTCCTTTAACTTTCCCGCCAACGGTGATATTTTGTCCGCTCAAGGTACCCTCAACTTCACCGCCCTCACCAACGAACAAATTTTCATTAGCATAAACTTCACCGATTAAACGTCCGTCTATACGGACACTGCCTTTGCTTTTGATTTTTCCCTCAACCGTAGTGCCGCTTCCGACAAGGTTAAGGTCTTTAACATTCTCACCTTTTGCCAACTGAGCAACTCCTATAATGTATCTTTAAAATCGAATAAGTACCGGGCAGGATCGAGCGGCACACCGTCTTTCCATAGTTCAAAATGAAGATGGGGGCCATAACTTTGTTTCCCGGTATCACCGAGCAACGCGATGGTTTCCCCTCTGCGAACAACCGCACCCTGCCTTACTAAATTAGATTGATTGTGTTTATAAACTGAAAAATACCCGTTTCCATGCGAGATAATGAGCATATTACCGTCGTAATAGGTCCATCCTGAAAATATCACCGTGCCAGGGGCAACACTTGCAATCGGTGTGTTAACTTTACCTGCTATATCGATTCCAACATGCCCGCCGGTCGCATCAAAACTACGTGTTACATAACCGTCTGCCGGAAGGGTGATCGGCAAAGTCGGGCGAAAAGTTAATTCCGTTGTAGGTGATATGCGGATCGGACCGCGTCCGGCTCCCATAATACCGTAATCGGTCATAGGATCGTACGTCTCGGAGAAATCCTCGTCGGGCAAACGCCGATCATCCGGAGATATATCCTGTCGTCTAACTTCTCGACGCTCAGTAAGCGATGCCATATCAATAGAATCTGCCTCCGGAACTTCTTCACCAAGAGCACGCCTCATTTGCAGATTATATTCCCGCATAAAAATAACATCTTCTGTTACACGGTTTAAACGATCCTGAACGTACATCAATTCATTTATATAACGTTCTTCAAGATGAGGATTCGGAATGGTAATAACTGCCCCCACAGGTGTATATAGCAAAACAACCAATATAATAGATACAATAAGAATTAGTGTACCTAAAAGTGAGAGTATAACTCCAAGTTTGGTTACGCGGAATGAGTGCGATCGTCCCGATTCTCCCTCAGGAACAAGCAAAATATTATATTTCCGGGGAGGTTTTTTGCTCCGATCCCGCCGTTCAGCCATGTAACCTATGAACTCCTAAATTCTTGTAAATTTGTGGGTATTTTGCTAATTTTTTGTTCAAATAGATAAAAAGATAGTCAAAATACTTACCAAAGTCAATTATATACCGATGTACAACATTTTAATTTCTTGCCAATACAGATCATTCTCACTATATTGAAAGCCATTACGCATAATGAATAATAACAATATGATACATAATTATGATCAGCGCTGAAACGTACAGACCACTATTCCCCCATATTAAAGATAAGCGTACCTATTTAAATCATGCCGCGATCAGTCCTTTATCGCTCAATGTGTCCGAGAAAATCCAGAAATATCTGAAAAACAGGGCTTCAGATTCAATAGATAACTTTAAATATCTTGAAGAACACTTTTTCAATACAAAGCAGAAACTTGCCCGGTTGCTGGGTGCACCAACTGAACGTATTGCCTTTGTGGATAACACTTCCAATGGACTCAATATCCTGGCAAATGGATTGCAGTGGAAAACCGGCGACCGGATTTTGCTCAATACGATGGAATTCCCATCGAATGTGTACCCTTTCCTGAACCTGAAAAGATATGGTGTCGAGGTTGATTTTATAGAACCTCACAATCATACAATACCCCTTGAAAAAATAATTGCCGCAGTTACGGCGCGCACCAGAGTGATTTCTATCAGTCATGTTCAATATTTAAACGGATTTTTGACTGATCTTGAAGCGCTCGGAACATTCTGCAGGGAGAACGGGATAATACTTTCAGCCGATGTGATTCAATCCGCCGGAGCTGTACCGATAGATGTCGAAGCTATGAAAATAGATTTTCTTGCAAGTGGCGGTCATAAGTGGCTCATGGCGCCCGAAGGAATTGGATTCGTGTTTGTCACCGGGGAATTGCAAGAACAAATACACCAGGCATATGTAGGTTGGACGAGCGTGAGCAACTATTTTGAACGAATGCGCGATTTTAAACTTGAACTCGACCCAACCGCAAGACGTTATGAAAATGGGGTGCTCAATACCGCGGGCATTATCGGATTAGGCGCATCACTGGATATTTTGCTTGAGGTCGGGATTGAAGATATCCAGGAACACATACTCGACCTGACCGGTTATTTTATCGCTCAATTAGACGAACGTGGTATTGAATACATAACTCCCGCTGATCGTTCTGAACGAAGTGGTATCGTGTCATTTAAACCGGCAGATACCAATGCACTACTGCAGCTTATGCATGAGAGAAAAGTGCACACTGCCGTTCGCGGCGACTTCGTTCGCGTATCGCCGCATTTTTACAATACAATCGAAGATATCAATACATTGATTGCTTGCGTCGACGAGTGCTTACACGAGGAGAATTTATAATAAACCCTTTTGACTTTATTGCATATAATCTATAATTAGGGAGGAATAATGTCAGATCAATCAACGCTGCCGGTTGACCACGAAAGCGCAGACCTGCGCCCGATGAAAAAGAAACCGAAAGAGCTTGCAGTTATTAATCAATACGGCTGTACGGGATGCGAGGTTTGTATAGAGTTTTGTCCGGTCGATTGTATTTATATTGTACCCGGTCCCGAGGAACCGCATCGCAAAAAACTTGTCGAGATCGACCTTGATATTTGTATCGGATGTAAACTGTGTTCAAAATATTGTCCGTGGGAAACAATCGATATGATCCAATATGACGAAGCATATAAAAAAGCCGCCGATCCGTCGTATACATTCCGGACTGTCTTTGATGAGAAAATGTGGATGAAAGAGGCACCGGCTGAGCGGGTTGATTGGCGCATTGAACCGGAATATCCTGCAAGATGATAATCATATGCAGTCGACCTCTCAGGTGGACTACATATTTACCATGACGTTTAGAAATTACGGAATTATCCGTAAATCCAGACGAATGATAAATTATTCATCGGAGGTTTATAATAATAGATAGTCAGGCTTCCCCGAATTGTCGGGAAGGGATGATTGTTAGTTTTTCAGTGAGAACTACTTCAAAAGCTATTTGTTTATAAAACAATTCATCCCCGCAATCATATATCCTACCCTCACTTGATACTATAATTCTTCAGGTTGCATATCTCCCGCCGGTTGTCATCAAACGGTCACCCCTTCCTCCTCCTCAGGTTTCTTCTCTTTCTCACCCTCGTACCATCCTTTCAGCATCTCCTCATCCGAGATCTTACCCGTCAGGAAATACTTGATCCTCTCTGCTATACCTGAAATAACAATGTATAAACACGGTACAACAAATAACGTCAGGAACGTCGATGTCAGCAATCCACCCACAACCGATAGCGCGAGTGGCCGCATCATCTCTGCACCCTGACCGAGTCCGATCGCGAGCGGCATCATACCGAATACCGTCGTCATCGTGGTCATCATAATCGGACGGAAGCGTATCGTTCCCGCTTCGACCGCTGCATTCATCGGAGATAAATTATGCTTCCGTCTGCCGATCTCGATATACTCCACCAATAGAATCGCGTTATTCACGACGATACCGATTAGCAATATTACGCCGAGGAGCACCGGTGCACTTAAATTTGTTCCGGTTATAAGAAGCATCAATCCCGCGCCGACAACCGCAAACGGCACCGCCGAAAGTATAACGATAGGATTCGCAAGCCGTTCATACTGAACCGCAAGCACGACGAATACCAGAAAAATTGCAAGCAACGCTGCCGTGAACAAGCTCTGATTGGCTTCGCGGATCGCTTCCTCTTCACCCCCATAGATTACACTGTACCCATCGGGCATGTCGTACTGTGCCATTCGTTCACGTATATTTTGATTCACTGTACCGACATCTGAAATGCTTGTATTTACATCGCCGCTTAATCTGATCACACGCACCTGATTCTCACGTTCAATGTGTGCGGGTCCGTCACCGAGCGAGAAACCGGCAACGTCGCGGAGGTACACCGGTGCACCGTTGTTGTTTCGATGTACTATAATGTTGCCGAGTTCACCGGGATCGGCTGTTTGTTCTTTCGGAAGCATCACGCGAATATCGTAATCAGTGCGCCCGGTACTGAAGCGTGTCGGTACCGCACCGTGAACGGCATTACGCACTGCCGACCCAATCTCTCCTACTTTCAATCCGAGCGCTGCCGCACGTTCGCGGTCGACGTTTACCGAAAGCAGCGGACTGCGATCCTGCCTGCTCAATTCAAGCCGCGCCAGTCCTTCGATACCATCGAGATGTTCGAGCAGATCGCGCCCGATATAATCGAGCGTTGCAATATCATCGCCCACAATACCGAGCGATATATCGGTACCGGCAATGTTGGTACGGATCCCCTGTAATCGCGGCGGCCTAACATTGATCCGTGCACCTGCTAATTCGAGATCTTCGAGCTTCCGTTGAAGTATATCAACCCACTCACCTGCCGGCATATCACGACGCTGGTTCGCCGGTACCAGTTGAATACTCCATCGTGCAGTAGCAGGCCGTTCATTGATGATACCACCGCCGAGGTGTCCGCCAATCAATGCGAAAGTGCTCTCGATGTAGGGCATCTCACTAAATGTTTCTTCGACAATCAAAGACACACGGTTCGTCTCATCGGGAGTCGTACCCGGCGGTAAAAACACACCGACCGATACACCGCCGTCATCGACCTGCGGAAGGAATTCACTGCCGAGATCACTGATAAGGAAGAACACAATTGCCAGTAATGCAACGGCTGAACCAATAACTGCATACCGCCATCGCACCGCTCGCTCTATCATTGAACGGTATATCGACGTTAATCCCGCAAGTCCGCGGTTGAAACCTTTTATGAATCGAGTATTAGCAAACCCGCTGCTGAATTTTATGCGCGATAACAGTGTCGATAACATCGGCACGAGTGTTAGTGCCGCAGCAAGTGAGGCAACAATTGCAAACGAAATAGTGAGAATGAGTTCACGGAATAACATAGCGGCAATTCCCACGATGAGCAGGAACGGAAGGACCGCAGCAAGATTCGTCATTGTTGCCGCAACGATAGCCGACGATACTTCTTTTGAACCGCTGTGTGCCGCATCGTCCACGTTTTTCTTTAACTGATCGCGGTGGCGGAATATATTTTCAAGCATGACGATCGAGTTATCGAGCAACAACCCGACGCCAAGTGCAAGCCCGCCGAGACTCATAATATTAAGCGTGAGATTACCGGCTCCCATCATTGCAAAGGTTGCGGTAATTGCGATGGGAATAGAAACACCGATGACAAAACTTTTACGCAAACTACCGAGAAACATCATAACAATAAGCATCGCAAGCACACCGCCGAGAATAGCTGCGGTGCTGACCGCGCGAATTGAAGCACGTATGAAAAATGAAGAATCGCGTGTCGCCTGGAATTCCATATCGGGAGGTATAAACCCGCTCTCGTTTAACTCCTGCATCCGGGCCGCAACCTGATCAACAACAGCTACGGTGTTTGCATCGGGTAATTTCGTAACGGAAACCTGTGTTGCCGGTTCACCATTCAAACGTACGAACATCCGTTGATCGCGGTGTGTATCGGAAACGGAAGCAACTTCAGAAAGCTGAATTCGCCTGTTCGAGTTCGGCAGCGATATCATCACCAGTTCGATATCTTCGACTGCAGTAAATCTGCCGTCGGTTTTTGCCATGACATCGAATGTTTCGGATGTCACCTGTCCTGCAGCGATATCGATATTTTCCGATGCCACCGCATCGATCACTTCCTGCATTGAAAGTCTGTAATAATGCAACCGGTCCTGATCGACAACCACCTGTATCTCCCGCACCATTCCGCCTGCGACTTCCACACCACCAACACCATGAATCGAGATCAGTTGTGGTACGAGATTATTTTCAAGCCAGTCGCGCACTTCCATCGGCGAGCGGATGCTCGAGGTAAATCCCGCCTGATAAACCGGATCCTGCGCCGGATCGAATTTATATAATCTTGGCGGTTCGATATCCGGCGGGAGCTGTGTTCGTGCAAGCTCCATATTCCGGGAGGCATCCTGAATCGCGAGATCGATGTTTGTACCGTATTCGAAAATGAGGTTAACGTTTGTTCGTCCCTCGGATGCACGGCTTTGTATGCTGACAAGATTTTCGGTCGATGCAAGATTGGTTTCAAGCACCCGGGTTACCTGTTCCTCCATCACTTCAGGGGCAGTCCCCGGATAGTTTACCGTTACACGGATCTGAGGATAATTAATTTCGGGAAGTAAGTCGATTGGTAAACGGTCAAAAAGAAAAAACCCGATGACGATAACAACCGATGCAATGGCCATCGTTCCGACCGGTCGTTTTATTGAAGCGCTCGATATACCCCGGTAGCGGTGACCGTTTTTGCGGTGTTTTAAACCTTTCTTCAAGTTATCCTCCTTATTCGCCACTACAACTCTAAAACACTAAAAAGTATTATGAGTAATATTATAGTAAAAACCTGTATAGTATTAAGGGTACCTCACAACACGGGCCGATTCGTAACTCGCAATTCGTAAATCGTAATTTATAATTAGTCTCTCCACTGCGTCACTCTTACCTTGGTACCCTCGGCCAGATTTGTCGGATTCGTCGCGACGATAATATCACCTGGCTGCAAACCGTCCCGTATCTCGGTCCAGTTACGGCGCTGCACACCGGGCACGACATCACGCTGCTTCAGTCGTTCATCTTCGATGACGTAAACAAACGAGCGCTCCCGGGTCGAAGCAAGCAGCGATTCACTCGGGACAGCTAATATATCTTCTCTTCGGTCAACGGTAAACTCAAGACGTGCAAGATTGCCCGGTCTGACTGATATTCCTTCGGGTATATTATCCAGTAATACTTCTACAGTTACCAGACGGCTGTCTTCATCAACACTCGGAAATATCCGGCGGATCGTTCCGGTAAACTCCGTGTCAGAATATGCATCAATACGAATATCCACTTCATCTCCCTGATTGAGATGAACAGCATCAAGTTCGGATATCCCGACTTTTATAACGAGCATTGTCATGTCGGTTATCTGGAACACGGCTTCATTGGCCGATACCGCATCACCCTCCTCAACATAGCGGCGGGTAATTACCGCATCCTTCGGGGCACGGATTTGTCCGAAGTCGACACGAGTTTGCCAGAGTTTTTCATCGCTTTCTGCGACCTGCAGATCAGCACGGGCATTATCGTATTCCGCTCGACTGGCAAGATCACGTTCATATAGTTCTTTCGTGCGTTCATATTCTGCCCGTGCACGGATACGCAGTGCCGTTGCACGTTCCAACTCAGCACGTTGTTCGGATACATCGAGCATGGCAACAACATCACCT
This sequence comes from Ignavibacteriales bacterium, assembly GCA_003568415.1. Classification (GTDB taxonomy): domain Bacteria; phylum Bacteroidota; class Ignavibacteria; order T3Sed10-11; family T3Sed10-11; genus T3Sed10-11. The sequence goes on along the minus strand of PWXV01000261.1, from coordinate 16,694 downwards.
TCACGTACCCGATCACCTTCTTCAACATGTAATTGCCGGATAGATCCTGACATCCGGGATGCAATGGTAACATAGCGGAGTGGCTCGACATTTCCTGATACCCGAACGACCCGGGAAAGGTCGCGTTGTTTCAGTTCATATCCGGCAACCGCTGTATAGCGCTCACGCTCCGGATTGTTTGCTGATTGATCGGCTGCGCCGTCACCGCATCCATAGAGTATGATTAGTAAAAATAGTATCAGAAGAGGAGAAACTCGTTGCAAAATCGTGGGCCTTTCGTTAAAATGGTCAAAAAGCTCTGAAATATGTATAACATAAAAAAATATTGCTGGATTCCCTTACCTATGCACTAATTCTTTCAAAAATCTGTTATTATAGATGAAAACATGCTCAAAATAACTCATAAGGCATAATATGCATACATTACCGGTTTACTCTATAGTAGTAATATTTCTTATACTTACTTTAAATTTCACTCTTCTTTCGGCCGACCGTGACACTGTCATATTTACCATTTCCGAAGATTCAGAGGTCTATTATACTGCCGATGTCCGCATCGCGCTCGTTTCGACATCGACAGTTAAAGGTATCAATACCAATGTCAACGGCATAATTAAGTGGGTTGAAACTGAATCCCGTCCGATAATAAAAGCGGATATAACTATAAATGCATCACAATTTGATTCCGGAAATACCTCACGTGACAGTGATGTGCGCGATATTCTAAATGTGGAAGAATATCCTGAAATTACATTCGAATTGATATCACTGCTCGGTATAGAAGCAAAACCGCTTGAGGAGATCAGCGGCGATTTTGTTGCAACAGGTTCGCTCAGTGTACACGGGACTACAAAAGAAATAAGTGTCCCGGTTTCCTTGCATTATACCGGCGGAATGCTTACTGTAAAAGGATCAACCGTAGCGAAATATACCGACTTCGGAATCGATCCGCCCCGGGTTGCAGGATTTGTGGGCAGAGCACCGGATGAGTTGCGGTTGCACGTAAATATAACAGCACAGAGAGCAGAATAGGAAAATAATATGAACGATATCAAATCCATACTTGAAAAATCGAAAACAATTGCCGTTGTCGGTTTATCCGATAAGCCAGAACGCGACAGCTATGGCATAGCAGGTGTATTACAAAAGTCCGGATATAAAATTATACCCGTCAACCCGACAATCGATGAATCGTTGGGAGAGAAAAGTTATTCCGATCTAAAAAGTATACCAGAGGATATCGACATTGTCAATGTATTCAGAAATCCTGATGACGTTCCGCCGATCATCGAAGAAGCGCTCCAAACTAACGCTCATACAATATGGCTGCAAACGGGAATCACAGTCGATGACGGAGTTGCAAAAAAAGTAAGGGATGCAGGAAAAGAATTAGTGCAGGATCAGTGTATCGGAGTCGCGGTGAGGACAATGAAATAGAGCGATGTTCTGACAGATTATTTTTCGTGTAGATTCGTGAAGATTAATGGGCACTATATCTTTTTATTATCTGAATTAATTCGCTTCGCTCATTGATTAAAAAACAATTAAATTCATATTTTTTTCACCCACCCCTTGACATCAACTGATAAATATATTACCTTTACCTAAGTAAAGTGAAACTGATTATGATACCAGCGAAATTACATAGCGGAAACAAAAAAGGCATGTGCCCCTGTATTATGTGTATGCGAATGCATATTCACACGGAGGGTACAGTCTGATTAATCCACTAACTAACAAAACCTAATCACTACTTGCAAAGCCCTCCGGGAGAATTCTCGTGAGGGCTTTTTTTATATTTATTGGCGACACACGTCGTCATCTTACATATATAAAATCTCTCATCGAGAAAGGCGGAGGGAACAGGCCCTATGATGCCTTAGCAACCGGTTCCGGTCCCGATCACTATCGGGTTTCGGGATGACAAGGTGCTACATCCTGCCCGACCCGTTTCGATTTCACGCAACGGGAAAAGGGAAAGATGAGAAGGCGGTTTACTACATAAACCCTCTTCGGTATGCTTTCCCGGAGAGGGTTTTTTTATTGACTATTGATGATTGTATAATGATGATTGAATTTTTAACTGCTGCAAAAACACAATACACTAATAATGGGAGGAAGTATGTCTACAAACGGAAAGCCGCGGAATTACCGCTACGAAACACTGCAGGTGCACGCCGGTCAGGAACCCGATCCGGCTACGAACGCACGCGCAGTGCCGATTTACCAGACAACATCGTATAATTTCAACAACGCCGAGCATGCAGGCGATTTGTTTGCATTGAAAGAATTCGGCAACATCTACACGCGCATTATGAACCCCACGAATGATGTGTTCGAAAAACGTATCGCTGCGCTTGAAGGCGGGATTGCAGCGCTTGCGACGTCGTCGGGGCAGGCAGCGCAACTCGTCGCTATCTCAACGATCGTTCAGGCCGGTGAGAATATCGTCTCGACAAGTTTACTTTATGGCGGGACCTATAACCAATTCAAAGTCACCTTTCCGCGGTTAGGTATTAACGTGAAATTCGTCGACGGAGATAAACCGGAAGATTTTGAAAAACTCATTGACGATAAAACAAAAGCGTTATACATTGAAACGATCGGTAACCCGAAATTAAACATCCCCGACATCAAAGCGATAGCAGAAGTTGCACACCGACATAACATACCGCTTATCGTTGATAATACATTCGGCGCTGCCGGATATCTTTGCAGACCTATTGACCTTGGCGCTGATATAGTCGTACACTCGGCAACCAAGTGGATCGGCGGACACGGAACATCGATCGGCGGTGTAGTGGTCGATTCGGGAAAATTTAACTGGGGAAATGGTAAATTTCCTGTATTCACCGAACCAAGTCCGGGGTATCACGGCTTAAAATTCTGGGAAGTGTTCGGAGATGACGGGCCGTTCGGCAACATCGCGTTCATCATTCGTGCACGTGTCGAACAATTACGAGATCTCGGTCCGTGTTTGAGTCCGTTTAACTCATTTCTCTTTTTGCAAGGTCTTGAAACACTTTCACTTCGCGTCGACCGCCATTGTGAAAACGCGCTAAAACTTGCAAAATGGTTAAAGGATCATCCGCAAATTGATTGGGTATGGTATCCCGGTCTGGAAGAACATCCGTCACACGAACTTGCCAAACAATACCTGAAGCAGAATCGATTCGGAAGCATCATTGTTTTCGGTATCAAAGGCGGTTATGAGGCCGGACGGAAGTTCATAGACAAAGCCGAGCTTGCAAGCCTGCTTGCAAACGTCGGCGATGCAAAGACACTCATCATCCATCCGTCATCGACGACCCATCAACAGCTTGCTGAAAAAGAGCAGCGCGATTCGGGAGTAACACCGGATATGGTTCGTGTATCGGTCGGTATCGAACACATCGATGATATAATCGACGATTTCGATCAGGCATTGAACGCAATTGAAAAAGAGGTTACAACATAGCCGGCTATGATCGCAGAAACAAAAACTATAACCCTACACACCCGGGAAAATCCCTTGCAGCTTGAAAGCGGTAAAAGGCTGGCACCGGTACATGTGGCATATCAAACATATGGCACCCTGAACGCAGATGGTACCAACGCGATTTTGATATGCCACGCGCTCACCGGAAATGCACACGCCGGCGGCATATCGTTCTCCAACGATATCAGCTACACCGGTGATTTACACCACAGGGAAAATAGTAATCATAATAAACCTGTCCGTCTCTCCGGCTGGTGGGATGGTGTTATCGGTGACGGGAAAGCACTGGACACATCGAAGTATTTCATCATCTGTGCGAATTTTCTCGGAAGCTGTTACGGCACGACCGGTCCGGCAAGCAGTAATCCGAAAACCGGAACCCGCTACGGTACGGACTTCCCCTCCGTTACCGTCCGGGATATCGTTGAGGTTCAATACACATTGCTCAACCGTCTTGGTGTAAACCGGCTTGCCTCCATCACGGGCGGTTCGCTCGGCGGGATGCAGGTTCTTGAGTGGGCACTCATGTATCCCGGGTACGTGGAATCCATCATACCTATCGCCACGTCCGCGAAACACTCTGCGTGGGCTATCGGATTGAATGAAACGGCACGCAACGCAATCAAAACAGATCCGGAATGGCAAGAAGGTAAGTATACACAACAACCGCAAAAAGGATTGGCACTTGCACGTATGATCGCGATGATCAGTTACCGGAGTCAGCGGTCGTTTGAAAAAAAATTCGGCCGGGATATTGTTGTGAGTGAATCGGATGAGCAGCAATTGTTATTCGGCGATAAGAATCCGCTTTTTCAGGTCGAAAACTATCTGCGGTATCAGGGTAACAAACTGGTCGACCGCTTCGACGCGAACACCTATCTTTATATCACCGAAGCGATGGATGCACACGATGTAACACGCGGCCGCGGTTCGCTTCGGGATGTACTCGGAAGTATAGATATACCGGTACTTTCGATCGGGATAAATTCCGATGTCCTCTACCCCGTTCATGAACAGCAGGAACTCGCATCGCTTATTCCGAATGGTGATTACAAGGGAATCGATTCAATACACGGACATGATGCATTCCTCATAGAGTTTGATCAATTAAATAAAATAATGTCACATTTTCTTGAAGAGGTGAAAATAAAATGATATCATTGAAGGATACCATAGCGGTAATAACCGGCGGATCACGGGGCATCGGTGCAGCAACGGCAACGTTGTTTGCCCAGGCAGGTGCCGATGTTGTGATCAATTATAAAGAGAATGAAGAGAAGGCGAATGCAGTTGCTGATTCGGTGCAACACTATGGAAGAAATGCGCTGCTCTTTCGCGGTGACATTGCGCGGCAAGAAACTGCACACCGGCTGGTCGATGCAGCGTTAAAAGAATATAATCGTATAGATATTGTCGTCAACAATGCGGGGATATGGACATTCGGCAGAGCGGGCGAGATGAACGGTACGATATGGAAAGACACAATAGATACAAATTTAACGGGCGTTTTTAATGTATGTAATGCAGTAATTCCTTATTTTAAGGAAAACGACGGCGGAAAGATTATTAATATTTCATCGACTGCCGGACAACGCGGTGAGGCGTTTCACTCGCATTATGCCGCATCAAAAGCCGGTATACTCGGCCTGACAAAATCGCTCGCGGCAGAGCTGGGCGAGTACAATATACTCGTTAATGCCGTCGCACCCGGCTGGGTCGATACCGAACTGAACAAAGAAGTCTTTTCTGATAAAGCTTTCTTTGACCGGGCAGTCGAATCGATCCCGCTTAAAAAAGTTGCAACAGCAGAGGATGTAGCCGGATCAGTTTTATTTCTCGCTTCGGATCTGGCAAATCACGTAACCGGCGCAACAATTAATGTGAACGGCGGTGGAGTGCTTGTATAAAAAATTGTAAAGACTTTTCAAACATATCTATCTGCAGGAAAACAGTATGATCGTAATGAAGTTTGGCGGCACATCGGTAAAAGATGCCGGTGCATTACAGAACGTTGCATCGATCGTCATGGCACGTGGCGGCAAGAAACCACTGGTTGTGCTTTCAGCAGGAGCCGGTGTCACCGATACATTGATCAGCATTGCAAGAAGGGCTGCCGAGACCGATACAAAATCAGCTCTCGAATACCTATCGCATCTCCGCGAGCGTCAATTCACTACCGCGAAAACGTTGCTGGAGGATGAATACCGTCACAATGTACTTCAGGCGTTCACACAGCAATTTGAAGAACTTGAAATGCTTATTAAAGGTGTTTCCATTTTACAGGAACTGACGCCGCGTGTACTCGATCACTTTATGTCATTCGGGGAGCAATGGTCTTGCCTGCTCTTCGAACAAAAATTATTGCAAGAGGGCCACAATGCTGAGTGGGTGGATTCCCGAGAAGTGATGATTACCGATGATGATTATACTAAATCGACTCCGCAATTCGACATTACTGAAAACCGTTCGCGTCAGTACATCTTCCCCATCATCCAGAAAAATCATATCGTCGTAACACAGGGTTTTATCGGATCGACACAGCAAGGAATAACAACGACTCTCGGCCGCGGAGGTTCGGACTATACTGCTGCAATACTGGGCTCGTTTTTAGATGCGGAAGAAATTCAAATATGGACGGATGTATCGGGTGTGCTCACCGCAAACCCGACCATCGTGCCCGATGCCCGTCCGGTGCGAGAGATGACATTTAACGAAGCAGCCGAGCTTGCATATTTCGGTGCTAAGGTTTTACATCCGAGTACGATACTACCAGCAATTAAAAAGAAAATTCCCGTTCGTGTATTGAATTCACATCAACCGGATGACGATGGTACGTTGATCACAGCAAACAACACACAGCCGACTACCGGTATACTGCCGAACGGCGATAATGTGGTAAAATCTATAGCTCACAGATCCGGTATAACAATTATCCGCATCCAGAGTACACGAATGCTGATGGCACACGGTTTTCTGGCGAAGGTATTCGAGATATTTGCCAAGTATAAAAAAAGTGTCGATGTTATTGCAACTTCTGAGGTCGGGATTTCACTTACGATAGACGACCGTACCGGACTTGATAACATTGTTAAAGAGCTCGATGAGATTGCCGATGTACACGTCGATCCTGATAAAGCGGTTTTTTCAATTGTGGGTGAGAATATGAAAAAAGCTCACGGTGTAGCGGGCCGCGTATTTACCGCGCTCGGAACTGCCGGTATAAATGTTGAATTAATCTCTCACGGAGGATCGGAAATTAACCTGACATTTGTAATTAAGGAGGAACAGGTTAAAAGAGCTTTGCTTGCATTACACGATGAATTTTTCACACAACGTAAGATACACTCTGATAAAGAATCACAATAATGTTTTGAGCTTCATCAATACTTCATTCGTTACTGATTCAGGCATATGTTCTATCAACTCGGCCTTTCTTATTTTCCAGTCAAGACTTTTCACCTGATCGGATAAGATCGCACCCGAAATTTTCGTAGTATCCGGGATAATAACCTCAAACGGATAACCTTTAGCTTTACTTGTCACCGGACAAAAAACAGCCAATCCGACTTTGCGATTATACGAAGCAGGTGATAATACAATCGCAGGTCGTCTGCCGGTTTGCTCGTGACCAGCTTGTGGCTGAAATGAGAGCCAGACTACATCTCCCCGGTCTGGTACGTATGCCATCACCAAACCTCCTTACCGCTTGCATCACCGGTTTCAGTTTCTTTGTGTATATTACTTTTTGTAACTTTGGATAATAGATCGTCCAGTGTATATTCCGGGGCCTTCACCGGTTTAACGATTATTTTTCCTTTTTCGGTGGTAACTTCTACCAAAGTTCCCTGTTTTACCTTCGACTCATCTGCAAAAGCTTTCGGGATTCGTAATGCAAGACTATTACCCCATTTCTGAATTCGAACTTTCATAGCTTCCTCCTCGTGTATATACAATGAAGATACCCAAATCTTCCTGAAATATCAAATGAAATTATTCTACCAAATTTTCAAAAATAAATTCCTTCACTATTGACATCAAGCATTAAAATCACTATACTTTACTCTCGTAAAGCAAATACAACATTTTTACTATGAACACCAATTACAAAGCATATCGTCCTGCAATCAAGAACCGGTTCAACTGGGCTTGGTGGTGGTATATATATACGCACATTGGTGTTCTGGGAGAAGAAACATAAGTACCGTATAATACAATACTATATAAGTTTATCATAAAAGCCCTTCCCGGAATACCAAATCGGGAAGGGCTTTTTTTATATTACGGTTATTAGTTATTTGTTAATGGTTAATCGGTATAATGAGAACAAATAACAAATAACCATTAACTATTAACAGCTCATTAAAAATGGATTTTTCATCGTTTAAAAAATTAGCCGAACACCATACCATCGTACCGGTAACCGATACGATGCTTGCCGACACACTGACACCGGTATCGGCGTATATGCGGCTTCGGCGCGGTGCAGAAGCATCGTTTTTGTTTGAAAGTGTTGAAGGAGGTGAACGGTTCGGGAGATACTCGTTTATCGGAAGAAATCCGCTATTCACCATCCGGACAAAGGACCTGCAGTCCATTCTGCAATCAAAAACAAATAAACAATCCAACGGACAGAGGGCAGACGGTACGAAATCTATCGATTCAAATTACTTCAATTATATATCCTCGCTTATTAACGGTCATTCTCTTCCCCATATTCATGATTTACCCCGTTTCACCGGCGGACTTGTCGGGTTCATCGGTTATGATCTGATCCGTCATATTGAAACTATACCGCAAACAATAGTGAATGACAACGATGTCGATGATGCGATACTTGGTTTCTACCCCACTACCCTTGCATTCGATCATTTCAAACAACAAATACTATTTATCGCGAATGTGCTCATCGATCATAACAAAGAACTCAAAGAACAATACGAGAATGCTGTCAATGAAATAAATGTATTGAAAGAGCTTCTTATTTCGGATAAAACTACCCCGACATCATTCACATCCGATATAACCGGGATTTCTTCCAATACATCACGTACTGAATTTGAACAAAACGTTTCTGTTGCAAAGGAATATATCAATGCCGGTGATATTTTCCAGGTTGTTCTGTCGCAGCGTTTCGGTGCTCCGTATCAGGGTGATGTATTTAACGTGTATCGTGCACTGCGGTTGGTCAATCCATCGCCGTACTTATATTTTCTCGATAACGGTGATTCACAGATAATCGGCTCATCGCCGGAAATACTTGTGCGGAAGGAAGGAGACCGTGCACAAACATTTCCCATCGCCGGCACCCGGCACAGAGGATCGAACGAAGTGGAAGACATACAGCTCGAACAGGAACTGCTTGCCGATGAAAAAGAACGGGCGGAACATATAATGCTGGTCGATCTGGGCCGCAACGATATCGGTCGTGTATGCAAACCAGGTACCGTCGAGGTGAACGAACTCATGCACATCGTACGATATTCCCACGTAATTCATATTGCAACTGATGTATCGGGAATAGTACGGGACGGTATCGACGCTGTCGATGTATTCAAGGCAGCATTTCCTGCCGGAACGGTATCCGGTTCTCCAAAAGTGCGGGCAATGGAAATTATCGATGAACTCGAAACATCCCGCCGCGGTATCTATGCAGGCGGCGTGGGTTATTTCGACTTTGCCGGTAATATGGACATGTGCATTGCAATACGTACGTTATATACAAAGAATGAAACGTTGTATTTTCAAACCGGCGCCGGAATTGTTGCCGATTCAGATCCGTCAAAAGAATATCAGGAAACGATTAACAAATCAAACGCAATGCGTGAAGCTATTCGCACTGCGGACAAATTATTCGGAAGCAACCACAACCCCGAAACTAAAAACATAAGACATAATGATTTTCGTACTCGATAACTACGATTCATTCACCTACAATCTTGTTCAACTCCTTGCACAGCACGACGAAGTGCAGGTGGAGCGGAACGACACCGTTACGGTTGACGAGATAGAACAACGAAAACCGTCGCATATTGTTATCTCACCGGGGCCCGGCAGACCGGAGAACGCCGGTATCACGGTTGAACTCATACAGAAGCTGGGGCAAAAAATTCCGACGCTCGGTGTGTGCCTCGGACATCAGGCGATCGGCTATGCATTCGGCTGCGGGATCGTCAGAGCAGATTCATTGATGCATGGCAAAACATCGATGATAAAACATCGTAATTCGGATTCATACGCAGGTCTGCAGAATCCATTTACCGCCACACGATACCATTCGCTTGTGATCGACCGGAAAACTCTCGCCCCCGAACTGGACGTTACCTCCGAGACTGATGACGGTGTTATTATGGGCGTGAAGCATAACCGGTATCCGCTGGAAGGAATCCAATTCCACCCGGAATCGATCCTGACTACCGAGGGACCGAAACTCATTACCAACTGGTTGAAAAATAATTCGTAACCAAACTTGTTATGGAGCAGAGCATGAAACAATATATACAACAATTAATCGAGGGTGAGCATCTTTCGACAGAGGATGCAACAAACGCTATGCTTACGATAATGGAAGGGAATGCAACCGATGCACAGATCGGCGCCTTTCTTACTGCGATGAAAATGAAAGGCGAGGAAATCGACGAACTTGCAGCGTTTGTGAAAGTAATGCGCGATAAGTCGTTAAAGATCAATCTTAACGGTGCGGTTGCACTCGATATGTGCGGTACGGGCGGCGATAATTCGGGAACGTTTAATATTTCGACCGTTGCATCATTTGTCGTTGCAGGAGCCGGAGCGACTGTTGCAAAGCACGGAAACCGTTCTATCTCCAGTAAGTGCGGCAGCGCAGATCTTTTACAGTATCTCGGCATTAATATTTCCACGCCGCCGGAACTTACGACACGATGCATTATCGATACCGGTATCGGTTTTCTTTTTGCACCGACATACCATCCTGCGATGAAATTTGCCGCTACGCCGCGACGTGAACTCGGTGTGAAAACAATGTTCAATATGATGGGACCGATGACCAACCCCGCGGGTGTGAAAAATCAACTTGTCGGCGTATTCAATATTGATGCAGCACGAAAAATTGCAAATGTATTTTCAGAATTAGGAGCACAACGGGTACTCGTAGTTCATTCCGAAGACGGGATCGATGAAATTTCACTATCCGGCAGAACACATATTTTTGAAGTTACACACGGGCAACCTATACAACAATACACGGTAACACCGACTGACTTTGGTTTTCCGACTGTACCGTTAGAGAACCTCTTAGGAGACACCGTTGAAACAAATGCTGAGATATGTATGAATATACTTCAGGGGAAAAACGGTCCGTACCGGGATATTGTTCTCTTAAACGCGGGTTTCGGATTATACGCAGGAGAAAAAGCAACAACTCCGCAGGAAGGGATCGAGTTGGCAAAAGAATCAATCGATTCAGGGAATGCGATGCGAAAATTAAAAGAACTGGTCGATACATCAAATAGTAAATAAAATAATGAACAAGCTCCAAGAAATAGTAAACCATACAAGGACCGAAATAGAATTCTGGAAAAAGAATCACCCGGTCGAACAGCTTCAAGAACGATCACTTTACGAAAGTAAAACCCGTTCATTGATTGATCAATTTAAAAAAGACTTCGGTATTATTGCGGAATTCAAACGCAGATCACCATCCGCGGGAACAATACAGCAGAATGCCGATCCGGTCGAAACGGCATTTGATTATATCAACTCCGGCGCTGTCGGTATATCGGTACTTACCGATGAAAAATATTTTGGGGGTTCACTGCACGATATTGAACAAGTCAGCAAAGCGGTTCATATTCCGGTCCTCCGGAAAGATTTTATTATCGATGAATACCAGTTACATGAAGCGAAGGCATTCGGCGCCGATGCGGTGCTGCTGATTGCTGATATAGTATCAAAGCAAAAACTGCATGCACTCTTTACACGGGCATCCGGACTCAATCTGGAATGCCTGGTCGAAATATACGACGAATCAGTGATCGATAATCTCGACTTCAGTGTGATGAAACTTATCGGAATAAACAACCGCGATCTTCGGACATTCACTGTCGACCTGAATCATACAAAAGAAGTAATAAAAAAACTTCCCGCTGATGTAATCGTTATCAGTGAGAGCGGAATACAAAACAGCGACGATCTCAACCTGGTGAAAAGTTTCGGTGCAAAAGGCGCTTTAATCGGTGAATCGCTCATGCGAAACAGAGGCAGACTATTTGAATTTGTCAATAAACAACAAACAATCGGAAAATAACGGTAAGTACATGCATCCCCTCATAAAAATATGCGGCATAACAAATGCGGAAGATGCACTCGCAGTTGCAGATTGCGGTTCAGATGCAATTGGATTTATCTTCTATAAGGAAAGTCCGAGATACATTTCGCCTAAACGTGCAGCTGAAATAATTAAGCAATTGCCTGAACACATTAATCCGGTTGGAGTCTTCGTAAACCACCACCGGGATGAGATCAGACGAACAATCGATCTGACGGGGATCAAAGTAATTCAGTTACACGGCAATGAAACACCTGATGAGTGTGACTATGATTCGGTGAAAGTTTGGAAAGCCGTTCGTTTAGTAACCATGCGTGAATTACCCGGTCTCGAGGCCTTTAACGTCGATGCGTTTTTATTTGATACGTTCCACAAAACCCTTTATGGCGGTACCGGGCAAACCGGCAACTGGGATATTGCACGGAAGGCATCTGAAAAATATAATGTGATCGTATCCGGCGGGTTGCATCCCGGTAATATCACCCGCGCTATTTCAATTGTCAATCCATTCGGTGTAGATATCAATAGCGGGATCGAATCTGCGCCGGGTAAAAAAGATAAACAAAAATTATTGCAATTATTCGAAACGATTCAAAGAAAGGGATCAGCGCATGCTCATCGCAATGAAATCCACAGCAACCGATGAACAGATCGATGCAGTAAAAGAAAAAATTCGCTCAATGGGATATAAACCGCACGCGATCGGCGGTGCCCAGCGAATTGCTATCGGTATTACCGGCAATCAGGGAAAAATCGATCCGTCGAATTTCTTAACGATGGGCGGTGTTGCCGATGCAATATCTGTTTCAAAACCCTTTAAACTTGTCGGACGTGAGTTCAAACCAGAAAATACAGAAATTAGAATAAACGGAAACATCATCGGAGGGAATGAATTAACCATTATCGCCGGGCCCTGCTCGGTTGAGAGCCGTGAGCAAATCATTGATATCGCTGATATTCTTGCTTCTATGGGAATACAGTTTCTCCGCGGCGGTGCATTTAAACCGCGAACATCGCCTTACTCATTTCAGGGTTTAAAGGAAAAAGGACTTGCCATTCTCGATGAAGCGCGCAGCAGGACAGGAATAAATATCGTAACCGAAGTCCGCAGCGAAGAAACACTAGCAATGGTGGCAGAGGTAACCGATATTATCCAGATCGGTGCACGGAATATGCAGAACTTTGCCCTCCTCGAAGCAGCCGGAAGCACCGGCAAACCGATCCTGTTAAAACGGGGTATATCGGCAACGATTGAAGAATTGCTCATGGCTGCAGAATACATTGCACATCAGGGAAATCCCAATATCATTTTATGCGAGCGCGGGATCCGGACATTCGAAACCTACACACGCAATACACTTGATCTGAATGCCATACCCGTTATTAAAAAGCTCTCCCATCTACCGATCATCGTCGACCCGAGTCACGGTATCGGCAGATGGGACGGCGTGCATGCTATGTCGATGGCATCCATAGCAGCAGGAGCCGATGGTCTGATGATCGAAGTACATAACGATCCTGAACATGCTCTATCAGACGGTTATCAATCGATCAAACCCGATCGGTTGAAATTACTCCTGAATAAGCTCGGTCACCTGGCCGATATAATGGATCGAAAAATAAGATCACATCCACCTGAAAAAATCGAATTAATAAAAGCAGAATAATTATGAAACCATATACTCAACCGGACGCAAAAGGATATTACGGTACCTATGGCGGGAAATATGTCCCTGAAACACTTATGTTCGCTCTTCAGGAATTGGAAGATACATACACCGCAGCAAAAAATGATTCCATATTTCAGAAAGAATTCCAAAACATGCTTGCTGATTTTGCCGGCCGCCCTACCCCACTCTATTTTGCTTCACGACTTACCGGTCATTATGGCGGAGCACAAATATTTTTAAAACGCGAAGATCTCTGTCATACCGGCGCTCATAAGATCAACAATGTAATCGGTCAGATGCTGCTGGCGAAAAAAATCGGTAAGAAGCGAATCATTGCAGAGACCGGTGCCGGTCAGCATGGTGTCGCGACGGCAACCGTTGCAGCGAAACTCGGACTCGATTGTGTGGTTTATATGGGACGTGAAGATACCCGGCGTCAGGAATCGAATGTCAACCGGATGAAACTTCTCGGTGCACAAGTAATACCGGTGGACTCGGGAACGCAAACACTGAAAGACGCGACCAACGAGGCAATACGCGATTGGGTCACCAATGTACGAAATACATTTTATGTTATCGGTTCGGTCGTCGGACCGCATCCGTACCCGATGATGGTACGGGATTTTCAGAGTGTTATCGGAAGAGAAACACAGACTCAATTACAGGAACGATCTATTGCTTCACCTGATTATCTCCTTGCATGCGTCGGCGGCGGTAGTAATTCCATCGGAATGTTTTATCCGTTCATCACCGATGAACACGTAAAGATGATCGGTGTTGAAGCCGCCGGTTACGGTATAACAACCGACCAACATGCTGCGACACTGACCCTGGGTAAACCGGGAGTTTTACACGGCAACTTAAGCTATCTTTTACAGGATGAATACGGACAGGTACTTCCTGCACATTCAATCTCCGCCGGTCTGGATTATCCCGGTGTGGGACCGGAACATAGCTTTTTAAAAGATTCAGGACGGGTACGGTATGAATCGGTGACCGACAGCGAAGCGCTTGACGCTGTTCAAATGTTGTCACAACTGGAAGGAATCATCCCCGCACTTGAAACAGCCCACGCACTCGCCTATCTGGAAAGATTACTTCCCGATACGAACAGTGACCAAACTATCGTTATAAATCTTTCAGGGCGCGGTGAAAAAGATCTTGGCACAATATTTAAAGAATTAGAGATAGAATGATTAGAAATATCATATGAATACCCGTATACATCAAACATTAAGCAAACTCCGTTCACAGAACCGTAAAGCGCTTTCGATCTTTATTACTGCAGGATATCCGTCTGTCACCGCAACACCTGAAATCATCGGTGCAGTTGAAGAAGCGGGTGCCGATATTATTGAGCTCGGGATTCCCTTCTCAGATCCGCTTGCAGATGGACCGACGATTCAGCTTGCATCAGACCGGGCAATTAAAAATGGTGTCAACGTTACAACCGTCTTCGACATCGTTATGGAGATCCGTAAAATATCTCAGATACCAATTATTCTGATGGGGTATGTTAATCCCCTCATAGCATTTGGTCTGGAAAGGTTTATGCAAACCGCTTCTGCATGCGGTGTTGATGGTTTGATCATTCCGGATATTCCGGTCGAGGAATCTACTGCATACCGTGCACTTGCACACGATCATAACCTTGCACCGATCTTTCTTTCAGCACCTACCACGTCAGATGATCGCCTCCGTCAAATCGATATGGCTTCCGAAGGATTTGTGTACTGTGTATCAATAACCGGTGTAACAGGGCAGAGCAACGGAATACCCGATACGGTAAAAGAATATTTACAGCGATGCAGGAATAATATTACAAAAAATCCGGTCCTGGTTGGCTTTGGAATATCATCGGGAAAAAACGCACACATGCTCGCACCATATGCAGACGGTATTATCGTTGGCAGCGCATTAATAAAAATTATAAACAATAACCGGAACAAAAATTATATTGCACCTGTAAAAGAATTCGTTAAAGAATTGAAGAAGGGATTGAAATTGAGAGAATCGGAGTAAAAGGTTGAAATGTCCCAGTTTACCTGGTTTTACAGTAAATTTTATTATCAAAATAAACCTATTCCCTATTGACTTTAAGCAAAATATTTGCAATTAATAATAGTGAGTACCTTTTTTACACTCCCTCGGAAATCCTAAATTTAGAGAAAGGAGGGATGCCTACCAAACACAAAATAAACCAATAAAAATATATTTAGTCCATTTTTAATCACTATTACATGCGGGGTTCACTATGTCACAACGCGTAAAATCGTCCCAGGGAATTCGAAATAATTTACGTAATGAAAATGATCCGTATCTGCCCCCGAAAGGTAAGGGCATGAAAGAACCGCTCCGATGCAAAGACTGTGGACTGATTTACTGGAACAAACGATGGTATCAGGAAAAGGAAGCAAAACGATTATACGGCAATAGAGATATTCAAGGTGAGGTAAAGTGTCCTGCATGCAGAAAGCGGGCCGATAACGTTCCGATGGGACTCGTCACCCTCGGCGGCTCGTTCCTCCGCGAACACAGCGATGAAATATTTAATCTTATCCGTAACGAAGAATCAAAAGTAATGAACCATAATCCACTTGACCGGATTGTGCATGTTAAAAAAACAAAAGGAGGAATTGAAATCACGACGACAACCGAACGCCTCGCGCAGCGACTCGGCAAAGCAGTACACCGTGCATACTCAGGTGAGCTTCACTACAGCTTTTCTGACGGAGTGAAGTTTGCACGTGTGCGATGGGTGCGCGATAATCATATTTAAGTACACAAGAAACATGCCCGTCACTTACCGTAAGAGTTGGAATGCAAAAGCTTTCATTTTTCAAATAGTTGAGGATAATAGTGACGGGCATGTTTGTTAGTAACTTAACAGGTTAATCTGTATACAAAAAGCATAAATATCACCCACAAATCTTTACTACTCTTCACTAATAAAAAATAAATTATTTTGCCATTTTTAGTTGCGCCTACCCCGTGCATTTTGCGGGGGCTATGCCACGTTGGAAATTGCAGTCTATAAATCCAACGTAGTTTGGGTTGGCGCAGACGATGGCATATATTTAATTAAGCATCAAATATACATAGAGTATGAGAATGTCAAAAACAATTGTAATGATTCACGGTATGTGGGGAGGTTCGTGGTGTTGGGATAATTTTAAAAATTTCTTTGAAGAAAAAGGGTATCAATGTCATATCCCCGTCCTCCGACATCACGATGTAGACC
>PWXV01000083.1 GCA_003568415.1 Ignavibacteriales bacterium | reverse complement strand
TCTTTTGTTTTAATCCGTTTATAAGATTTGCTGTCTCTGACAGCGTTCCGTTCATTTTCCAGTTACCGGCTATGATTTGTTTTCTGGTTGACATATTTCAGAGGTACCTTTCTCTATTGAAGTAAATGATATTACACAAGATAGAAAATTATTTACTTTTATCGATGGAAAATCCTAAACATTAAATACGAAATCCTAAACAATACCAAAATTCAAATTAAAAAATTTTCAAAACAATGAGAAACTGAAATGTTTCTAGGATTTAGATTTTGGCCATTTTCCCTCTTTTCGTGATCCCGCATCAATAATATATATAATAAATTTGAGCGGGAGGATTTGTTTAGAATTTAGAGATTCGGATTTAGAATTTATTATACTTAATCGGTATTCCCTCGTCTTGTATGTCCCGCGCTATTCGCCGTTCCCGCTCCAACAAGTCGTTAAAGTGTTCTTCAGAAAAAGCAATAGACGCAATCGAACGTAAATACTTATACTCAACCTTTGCAACTATGGTATATATTTCATCCTGAAGTTTGCGGTCGAGATCTTTCACGATAATTGCCACATCGATATCCGAATCTTTTTGAAAATCACCGCGTGCTTTCGAACCGAAGAGAACCATGCGAACAAGCCGGTCGCCGAGAAATACCCTTATCCGGCTGCCAAGATCGAGCAGTATCTTTTTCTCCTCATCCGTCAAATATGGTAGTGTTTCAATTGTCATATTCATATATGAGCTGCCTCGTAAAAGGCAGGTTGCCCGTGTTTATTCCGTTTCCGTCGGCTGTTCTTCACCTTTCGTAACAAGTTTTGAAAATACAATTTTATGAACCGGATGGGTAACGGTCAATACCGGGCATTCTGCTTTTCTAACGACTTCAGCCGTGTTATTTCCGATGAATACACGCCGCAACCCCTTCTGTCCGTGTGTTGACATCACAATGAGATTGATATCGCGGTCCTCGGCAAACCTGATGATCGAATTATTGGGTTCGATATCGCGGTCGAAAATAAATTCGATATCGAGATCTTCCGCCTCCCCGTTTATCTCCGAGACCTTTGGTGCTTTCTTTTTGATATCTTCTATCGTATGTTCATCGTCAAGTTCGCTGATATGCTGGATGTATAATTTACTCCCGTATCTTTTTGCAATAGATATTGCGTATGATAATGCCGCGTTTGAAGATTGAGAATAATCGGTCGGACAAAGAATAGTTTTAATCTCACCGGTTGACGGAGCATCGTGACCTCGAACACTGAATACCGGGCACCTGGCAAGACGGACAACCCGCTCGGCAGTACTCCCGACAAGGTGATCCGAAAGGTTTGTGGTACCGCGCCGGGCAGTAACAATAAGATCGTAATTCTGTGCCTCAGCTTCCTCCACGATTACTTTATATGCACGTCCCGGAAGAATTTTCTTTTCTATATTCCAGCCTTCGGGCACGGTTTCCTGTACGAAGACATCCATCTGCTCTTTCAGGAACCGTGTTTTTAAATCACGATATCGCTGTACCTCCTCATCATGCAGGTGAAAATATCCAAGGGGCGATACATCAAACTCATCCACGTGCAGCAATGTTATTGTTGCATCGTGGCGCTCGGCAACATTAACCGCATATTGCAGAGCGTTTTTTGAATAGATAGAAAAATCGGTTGGGCATAAAATCCTTTGAATTGTATACACAACTCCTCCTCTCTTTCATTCAGCATCTAATGATTTTTTAATCAGATCGTTTACGATCTGGGGATTTGCTTTACCTTTTGTTGCACGCATCACCTGTCCGACAAAGAAACCGAGCACTTTGGTTTTACCGCCTCTGTATTCCGCAACTTGATCGGGATATTTGCCCAGTATCTCTTGCACAACAGGTTCAATTTCCGATGTATCGGAAACCTGCTTCATACCTTTTTCCTGTATAATAACTGCAGGTGATTTTTGCTCCTCGAGCATTATTTCAAAAACATCTTTTGCTATCTTACCGCTGATTGTTCCGTCTTCAATCAAGGTAACGAGTTCTCCGATATATTCAGGTGAAATGGGGAATTGATCCATCTCTATTGCACGCTCATTAGCAACCCGCAAAACATCTCCCATCACCCAGTTGCTGACTGCTTTATAACTTTTCTCTTTACCATCCTTTACCGGTTGCAATGCAGCTTCATAATAATCGGCAAGGTCGCGCGTTACCGTTAAGACATCGGCATCGTACCGTGGTAATTCATATTCTTCAATGAAGCGATCCCGACGTTCGGTCGGAAGTTCGGGCAGCCGTTCACGTATACCGGCTATCCACGGTTCATCGACAACAACCGGTACAAGGTCCGGGTCCGGAAAGTACCGATAATCGTGCGCCTCTTCCTTCGATCTCATCGGAACCACAATGCCGTTATCGGCATCCCAGAGTAATGTCTCCTGCACCACATGGTCAGCCGATTCAAGCAGGTCTATCTGCCGGTGTATCTCGTACTCCAATGCCTTCTCCACATAGCGAAACGAATTCAGATTTTTCACTTCGGTTTTTGTGCCGAATTGTTCGTCACCCGTCTTTCGTACCGAGACGTTGGCATCGCACCGTAAACTTCCCTCTTCCATGTTCCCGTCACAGATGCCGAGGTAGGTAACGATCTGTTTTATTTTTGATAAATAAAGATATGCTTCCCGGGCTGATCTGATATCCGGTTCACTGACAATCTCAATGAGGGGAACACCGCATCTGTTGATATCAATGAGCGTATCTTCATCCTGGTCGTGGATCGACTTCCCGGCATCCTCTTCCATATGGATACGTGTTATGCCGATTTTTTTCCGGTTACCGTCAGGCAGATCGATCTCGACAAATCCATTCCGGCAGATAGGTTCTTCGTATTGTGATATTTGATATCCTTTCGGAAGATCGGGATAGAAATAATTCTTCCGGGCGAATATTGACCGGGAGGTAATGGAACAGTTTGTTGCCAATCCCATCAACACAATAAACTCTACCAATTTCTTATTAAGAACCGGTAACACGCCGGGCATACCGAGACATACCGGACACACATTATGATTAGCTTTCCGGCCGAATTGTGTCGAGCACGCGCAAAATGCTTTTGACTCGGTCAGCATTTGTGCATGCACTTCAAGTCCGATTACCGGCTCATATTGTATCCCTTCAGCTACGGTCGTCATCTATCGTCAGTAATTAAAAACAAAATGGATAAGTTATTAGTTATCTGTTGCTGGTTAACCGGGGTTCGATCGCGTTAATAACGACGATTAACTATTCTCGATTAACAATTAACCAAAGTTTTTATACACTATGCAGCTATTACTTTCGCTTCGCTCAAATGATTAAAAAACAATTGTTTCCGTCACTTTTTTTGCCGCATCTTCGAGTGTATCGGCCACCAGGAACTTCAAGCCAGATTCACGCAGTATCACCCCTGCTTCTTCAGCGTTTGTACCTGCAAGGCGAACCACAACCGGTAAATCGACCTGAACATTTCGCGCTGCCTGAACAACACCGGTTGCAACGCGGTCACACCTGACGATACCGCCAAATATATTGATCAGTACCGCTTTCACATTTTCATCGGACAGGATGATGCGGAAGCCGTTCTCTACAGTTTCAGAACTTGCACCGCCGCCCACATCGAGAAAGTTTGCCGGCTCGCCGCCTGCAAGCTTGATAATATCCATCGTCGACATTGCCAGGCCCGCTCCGTTCACCATACATCCGACATTCCCGTCGAGTTTGATATAATTTAAATTATACTTCGACGCTTCTATCTCGAGCGGTTCTTCCTCATCAAGATCGCGCATCTCGAGAATTTCCGGATGGCGGTATAATGCATTGTCGTCAAAATTCATTTTCGCATCGAGTGCAAGCACTTCACCTTCTTCGGTTACGACCAGGGGATTTATTTCGGCAAGTGAAGCGTCGGTTTCTTCATATGCAGTATAGAGTGCTGTGAAAAATTTCACCGCATTTTTAAATTGTGCACCGGTTAGACCGAGTCCGAATGCAAGCTTTCGAGCCTGATATCCCTGGAAACCGGTACGGGGGTCGACAAATTCCTTTAATATCAGCTCCGGTGTATCGGCAGCCACCTGTTCGATCTCAACACCACCCTCAGTTGATGCCATAACAACATTCTGTGAAGTTGCCCGGTCGAGCGTTATGCCAAAATATAATTCTTTTGCAATATTGATCCCCTGCTCGATAAGCAGCCGTTTCACAATCCGTCCTTCCGGACCGGTCTGGTGGGTAACGAGCCGCATACCGATCATTTCACGGGCATAAAGCTCAACATCCTCAATGCTTTTCGCAATTTTCACTCCGCCTCCCTTGCCGCGTCCACCTGCGTGAATTTGAGCTTTTACGACCCATACAGAGCCGCCAATTCGTTGTGCAACTTCTACAGCTTCCTCTATCGAAAATGCAACGCCGCCTTCCGGTACAGGAACTTTGTATTTCCGCAATATGTCCTTGGCCTGGTATTCGTGTATCTTCATTACGACATTCCTTGTCTTTGTACTGATGGGTTACTGTTGGTTATTGTTTTTAGGAGAAAAATCATCTAAAAATACCGAAATTTTATAATATAATCAAAAATTTAGGTGTCAGGAATCTGAATTCCGGAATACTACCATGACAAGATCATGTAAATCAGGCCGTATAGTTACAATTCTGGTGTTTGCCCGGTCAGGATGAACTCTGTTGCTGAGAAAGATCACATAAATATCCTGTACGGGGTCTATCCATATTGAAGTACCCGTAAATCCGGTATGTCCGTACGAATCCTCCGAAAATTTACTGCCTGCTGACGAGTAGCTGTCCAAGGATCTGACACCCCATCCATACGCTCTGTCAACCACATCACTACTGCGCCTGGTAAATAAACGAACCGTCTCAGGTTCAAATATTTTTACTCCCTCCAGCGAGCCGTCATTGAGCATCATCTGTGCAAACGCTGCAAGATCCGATGAAGTTGAAAACAACCCTGCATGGCCGGCTACGCCGTCAAGCATATAAGCATTTTCGTCGTGTACCACACCGTGCACAAGCTCGAGCCGCCACAATGTATCAACCTCGGTCGGTGCAATCCGGTCACGTTTTTCCGGAGCCGGATTAAATTGTGTCTTGTCCATACCAAGCGGTTTATATATATAGCGTTCAACATATTCATCGAGCCGGTATCCGCTGATCCGTTCCACAATTTCACCGAGCAGTATCATTCCGAGATCACTATAGAGGTAATGGGTGCCCGGTACGGTCTCAAGCGGTGTCTCAATAACACGCTGTATCATCTGCTTCCTGTTCTCAGCTTCTTTATAATAATCTCTCCAGGATGGAAGTCCTGATGTATGCAGCAACAGATGTCGTACCGTTACGTCCGCCTTTTGACCGTTTACAAATTCATCGATATATGATGACACAGGATCCTGCAAATCAATTTTTCCACGATCATACAGATGCATTACAGCCGGGGTCGCAGCTATTACTTTTGTTAACGAAGCGAGATCATAGATTGTATGTACTTCAACATGTTGAGCAGTAGCATCGTAGGTCAGGGTTCCGAAGGCTTGTTGATATAAGACAGATTCACGATCTCCGACAACTACAACAGCACCCGGAAATGCACCTGCATCAATTGCCTCATGGATGAATGTCTCGATTTTAGAAGTTGAGTCGGCTTTAACGGGCATTTGAACTGTGAACAAAAAAAGGAACGGAAGAATATAATGCACTTTTCTCATGTTTTATCGTTTCCGTGTGAGATCGATACCGTATTGTACCGCATACTCAACAGGTCTCATCTCACTTGTAATTATAGTAACATGCGGAAGTGTTGCCATAATTTTCTTTTCGATAATAGAAAGATAGTGTGTATCTTTGTCGAACAACCGGCCGGTCACCAGGACCGGAATTCGTTTACTCATCGGCAGGCGGGTGAGTGCACCACGAAGCATATCCACCAACTCAAGTGCCGAAGAACTGAGAATCGATGCGGCGACGGGATCCCGATCACGCGCAGCATCAAACGTTACCTGTGTGAGTTGCAGGGCATCCAGAGAATTCGCACGCATCATATTTTGTAAATCGACCGGGGACTTTATCGAGCACTCTTCTGCAATTTTATCGAAGAACGGTTCAGCCGGTACTCGATGATCGAAGACAGACGTGATATATTTCAAAACCTTTTGTCGAATTGCAGCACCGCTGCCGGGGTCAGCAACCTGTCCTCCCCACCCACCGGTATGGAAAATACTGCCCTGCTGATCCTTCGCGACAATATATGATTCGTTATCACCCGACAGTACCGCAGCAGGTTCATCCCGATACAATGATCGAAGCGCCAATTCAGCGGAATTGATAATCTTGATTATTTTCGGTTTATGTTTACGGCGGCTCCATTGTTTCATCAGCGATTGTATCACAGGATTTTCTCCCGTATAGCGCAATATTCCGGGAAAGGATATAACGACCGCCACAATACGTTCAAATCCAACACCAGATTCTTTACACGTTGTTGTTATTACTTGATTTATATGCTTTGCTATTGTACTGCTATCTGCATCAGGCCAGTGACCGGCGGTCTCTGTTTTTTCGGCAAGCCCGAGATTATCCAAGTTTACAATATGGGATTTTGTCTCTGTATACCCACATTCCACGCCAACAATGACCCCGCGTTTTTTCATAGTTGCTTCCTGCATAAAAAGTCTTGATTATATGAATAAAATATACTAAATTGATAGTTTCTGAAAAAACAGGTAATTTCATAATCTTTTGTAAAAGGTAATGCATGGCACATCACAAGTCAGCAGTCAAACGGATCAGGCAGTCCCGAAAGCGAAACGAACGCAATAAAGCGCAATTATCGAGACTCAAGACTATGGTAAAAAAAGTTCGTGCGTCGAAGACCAAACAGGAAGCGGAGCCAATCTTGAGACAGACAACAGCGCTGTTAGATAGATACGCTGCCAAAGGGTTAATTCATAAAAATAATGCATCAAACAAGAAGCGCAAACTTACACTCTATACAAACTCGCTTCAGGAACAAACTCAAAAATCTGAATAACGATCACGCATCGTTTTTCTTTGCCTCTTCAACTTCCTTCATTTTGGAGAGGTAAATATCCGCCTTTTCGGGAGTACGTTTTATAAGCTGCCGATATGCTTCAATCGCTTTGTCATACTGTTTTTGTTTAAAGAAAATTGATGCGAGCGTTTCGGAGATGATCGGCAGGTCATCATCCTCAGCTATGGAATCATCCTCTCCCGGTGCTTCCCGTAATTCAGATTTCTCCGGTCGAGTGGGTTTGTAATCCTTCAAGCGCTCTGCAAGATTTTCTATTGATTGTTGTTCATCAGTATCTGCAGATAGTTCCTCATCCACACCGGTCGTAACAATCTGTTCATCCTGTTTCGTTTTTGAATACAATTCTTCCAACCGTTTTACCACAACCGGACAGCGTGGTACTATATCCAATACCTTATTATAATTTTCGATCGCTTCATTATATTTTTCCAGATGATACAATGCATGAGCACGAAGTAAAAAACCGGTTGCATACTCCGGATATAATGCCGTACCGCGATCACTTAAGGCAAGTGCATGGACATATTCACCCGAATCGATATACAATGAAGCAAGACGTGCAAACACCGGTGAATCGGGATTTTCACGCAGTTGCTCCTCCAACTTTTGGATTTCTGAGTTGTTGTTCTCCATAAACTATACTATTTTCTTCATACGTATTACCATCGTGCAACGGTAGCAAGCAAAATATCCTCAGAAAGCTTGCGCACTGCCTCGGCTATACCCTCATCCCGTTGTGCCGCTCCACCGGCACCTGTATCGTATTCACCCCAGTTACTCACCGTATTTTCAAATACGATCTCACGTTTCACGACATCCTGCCACGTTATCTGTACAGCAATCGTCACACGGCGTACCGAAGCCCGGTCCGCCTGACCTTCGACGACCGAGATTTCATCCGTTACCCGGGTGATAATGCCTTCAAGAATGGAATCCGCATCGCCTCGTTCGGCAATCCGCAGGTTTCCATCACTTTCGAATCGCTGTGTTACCTGGGAGGTTAACACCTCACGCAGTTGCGGGTCACCGAAACCGCTTTGATCATCGAACATCGGTATTGCAACTGTTTCAATATGCGCCGGTACCGATGCCCCGGTAAATGAATACGGACATCCGGCACAGCCGGTCAAGCCGGCTACCAGCAGCAGCGCTATCAAACCCTTCAACCAGTTCATAACCCGTACTCCTTAATTTTTCTATATAATGTTCGTTCACTTATTTGTAATGCTTTTGCCGCTTCACGTCTTCGCCCGCCCGTTCGCCTGAGCGCTTCGTTGATCAATGATTTTTCCATCTCCTCTATCGACGGAAGCTCTTCGATCAACTCATTTTTTACATTCCGGTTGCTTATATTGTGTTCCGACGGAGGAAGCAGATGAACCCGTTGCGGCTCATGATGTTGATTCATTAAAAATTCTTTCAGTTCAAGAATATCATTCCTCATTTCAAGTAATGCACGATAAATAAGTTCACGCTCGGCTTGTTCACTCGACTTGTGCAGATGGACCGGGAGGTGCACATTATCGCTATACCCATACGATACATTCGAACGATGCATCTTCGATAAAAACCGGCGAACATCTTCAGCCTGTATTTCACGTCCGGGCTCAAGCACTATCAAACTTTCAACAACGTTTTTCAATTCTCTCACATTGCCGGGCCATTCATAGCCAATCAGTGCGTCAATAGCCTGCGATGAAAAACCACCAAAACTCATCTTGGAGGATTGCGCAAACTCATTTGCAAACCTTTTAACAAGCGGAACTATATCATCCTGTCGTTCACGAAGCGGAGGAATACGAATATTTATCGATCGTAACCGGTAATACAGATCTGCCCGAAACCGTTTAGCAGAAACCTCCTCCTCGATATCTTTGTTCGTTGCCGCGATTACCCGTACATTTACCCGTCGTGGTTGCCCCGATCCAACACGCATAAATTCACCATTCTCCAGCACCCGCAGAAATTTCACCTGTGTCTGTTGCGGTAATTCACCTATTTCATCCAGGAAAATGGTCCCGTTATCAGCAAGTTCAAAATATCCTTTCCGCTGATCGCTTGCACTCGTAAAGGCACCTTTCTCATGGCCGAATAACTCGCTTTCGATGATACCTTCCGGTATTGCACCGCAATTTACCGATATCATCTCTTTATCGGCCCGGTGGCTGAGCTGGTGAATTGTTTTTGCAATTAAATCTTTCCCCGACCCGCTTTCACCGGTTATCAATACTGTAATATCGGATGTGGCAACCTGCTGCACGACGTGTAAAACTTCGCGCATCTCCATAGATTCGGCAACGATCCCGAATCGCTCGCTTATTTCATCTATACTGTACTGCTGCATTTTATATTTTTTATGATTATCTGCTGACAATCATCGTTTCGATGTTATATTCCTGCCGTAATTTCTGACCAAAATCGGTAGCCTGATCACGTGATTGAAATGCCCCTACCCACACCAGATATAATGTCTGGCCTCCCTGCATTCGGGTGGTAATCTCAACCGGTTGATCGATATCCTGTAACATATCCCGCTGGCGCATTGCATTTTCATAGGTACTGAATGCACCTACCTGCAGTGCAAATGGATATTGAGATGCCGATATTTCGCGCCGATCCGGTTGTTCCCGTTCCCGGGTTGCAGTAGGTACCGGCTCCTCGAGTTCAGCTTCGGTAATCTCATCCTGCCGGTCGAAACGTGGCTGCTGTCCGAACGCATACCGCGACTGCGGATAATCGCGTTTTAACTGGCTGAGTTTCTGTTCAGCAGTGCGATACAATCCTACAGAATAATAATATTGATATACGCGGTAGAGTGCATCGTCTGCCCACTCGCTCTCCGGAAAATTATCCACGATACTTTGAAAGATCTTTACCGCCTCCGGTCCGTCGGTTGTGAGCATTCCCTGCAAATACAATACACCCGGATGATTCTGATGCCTGCTGAGCAGTGAAGGAAGCTCTTCTCTGACGCTCTCAATCTCGCCCTTATAAATTTTTTCAAGCCGCGAGTGTATGTCCGGTTCGGTCTGGGCATATGCACCGGTTGATATAACAACCACAATTATAAAACAAATTGCTCTCTTCATAGCTCTATCTCCACATTATATTTTACAGTCAACGGTTAATAGTTACTTGTTATCGGGTATATGTACTATTAACCACGTACCATTTCTATATATCAAATTACGCTTCCACCGCAATACGCACATCAACCCATCCCTGTGGTGTAACTACATGCCCGAAGAGGGTTGCCGCATTTGCTTCGTGTATTTTTACCGTAATATAATCACCGATTTTATAATCACCTTCGGGGAAGACAACCGTTTTATTCGTATCGGTTCTTCCCATAAACTCTGTATCGGATTTTTTACTTGTACCCTCGACGAGAACCTCGACGGTCGTACCGATCATTTCTTTGTTAATCTCAAGCGATATCGAACGCTGCAGATTAATGATCTCGGTAAGACGTTGTGATTTCACCTCATCCGGTACATCATCTCCCATATTCCATGCTTTTGTATTTTCACGAGGTGAATACTTAAACATAAATGCGCCGTCATATCTGACTTCCCTGATCACATCGAGCGTCGCCTGATGGTCTTCATCGGTCTCGGTCGGAAAACCGGCTATGATATCAGTTGATAACGCGACACCGGGAATGGTGGATGTAATCTTTTCCACCAGCTTCATATAATGATCGATTGTGTAGGTGCGGTTCATCAGGTCAAGAATACGATCCGAACCCGACTGCACCGGAAGATGTATATACGCACATATGTTTTCGTGTCCGGCTATTGCTTCAATAAGCTTATCTGACATATCCTGCGGATGGGAGGTGGTGAACCGTACACGCAATTTCGGATCGATATGTGCCACCGACATCAGCAGGTCGGCAAAGTCAAGTTCATCGTCACGATACGAGTTTACATTCTGCCCGAGTAATGTAACTTCACGAAAGCCCCGTTGCACCAGTTGTTCAACTTCCTGTACAACGCCGTGTAATGTTCTGCTTCGTTCACGTCCGCGGGTATACGGCACCACACAGAAAGTACAAAACTTATCGCACCCGCGCATTACCGAGACCCATGCACTGACACCATCGGTACGCAGCGGTATAATATCATCGTAATTTTCAACTTTCGATAATTTGACGGCAATACCTTTCTCACCTTCGAATGCTGACTCAATGAGACCGGGCAATTTACGGTATTCATCGGGACCGACAACAATATCAACAAGCTTGAGTTGATCGAGCAGCTTTGTCCGCAATCGCTCGGCCATACAGCCAAGCACACCGATGACCATTTCAGGATTGCCCGATTTATAGCGTTTGAACTCCCCGAGCCGGCTGATAACACGCTGCTCTGCGTGATCACGAATACTACATGTATTTACAAGCGCAATATCTGCGTCACCGAGTGATTTGGTAAATTCGTAACCGTCGTCGTGAAGCAGACTTCCCACAACCTCGCTGTCGGCAAGGTTCATCTGACAACCGTATGTTTCTATATATACTTTCTTGTTCTTCATCAACAAAAACCATCCTCCCGTTTTAATAGTCTTTTAACTTTGTAATATATCCAAAGTCTGCCATTAAGTCAAGAATGGCTGAATTCTCACTATTTTTCTAAATACATCCATGCAGCGGGTACTGACAAAAATTCAGTTCCGGCTGTAATTTAAATTGAAGTTAATTTTGATTATATTATAGAATTAGGATAAATAATTCCGTTATTTACAATACATTCATCCTTCGATGTTTGCACACGAGCGGAAAGCACTCGAACATATAGCAAATGAATTACGCAGAAATCTCGGCGATGACATTGCCGGTGTGTATGCGTTCGGTTCGCGTGTACGCGGTGATCATACAGACTCCTCGGATTTTGATGTCTTGATCCTGGTACATCGAAAAGATGTTAAACTCGATGAAATGATAATCAGTATTATCGTTGATATTGAAACCGAACACGGTCTGTCATTTTCACCGGTTATAAAAACTACCGAATCGTTTGAAAAAGAAAAAAACCATAACTCTCCGTTCTATCAAAACATTACAAATGAAGCAATACCGCTATGACCCTCTCCAAAGAAGACAAAATCAATCTCAGTAATTCAAGAATGCAAAAAGCAGCCGAATTCCTTCGAGACGCAGAAGCAAATTATAACGAAAGTAGACTGAAGACATCAGTAAACAGGTCATAC
>PWXV01000074.1 GCA_003568415.1 Ignavibacteriales bacterium | reverse complement strand
TCATCAAAATATTTAACGGTATTAATAATTTGCAGTCTACCGCTGCATTCAGGACGTGGATGTATACGATAGCCAGAAACGAAGCGTTGCAGCTTATCCGGAAAAGACGCCCGAACGTTCCCCTGAACAAGCTGGAACTGGCGGACGGGCAAGCATCTGAAGCGCGTATGGAATCCGATGACATAGCACAAATCGTACAAAAGGAAATAGATACGATGAAATCCGAGTACCGGGAGATAATTTTTCTGAGAGAATACCACCATCTTTCCTATGATGAAATTGCATTGGTAACAGGTATAACCGTAAGTGCGGTAAAAACCAGATTGTTCAGGGCACGAAAGAGTTTATTTAAAAAATTATCAAATTATTTCGACGGGAGATGATAGAATGAACTGCGAATCATGCCAAAAGCACATAAGCGAATTGATCGATAACGAGTTAAGCGATAAGGATGGTGTGAACGTCTACGGCCATCTGAGTGAATGTGAAACCTGCCGTGTATTTTTTCGATCGTGTTTGAAGATAAAAGACTCCATACAGACAATGCCGCATGACGGTTTACACGAGTCAGCTCACGAACAAGCAAGTTGGTTTAAAAGATATCTGCGGGTGCCGCTGCCGGCCGCCGCCGTATTTATTGTAGTAATGATAACAGGATTGTTCGGAACATCGCTCAACTTTTTTCAGGATCGCGAACCGGTTGATGTAGAACACCGTCAAATAATTTATATTTCAGAACACCCGGAAATAGAAGTACGTTTGTTGACCAATGACGAGGACCAGACCATATGGTGAAAGGATATGCTATTATTGTGAAGACAAGAAATAATTTGAAATTTCCTGTATCGGTTCTATTGTGCCTCCTTTTGATTGGATGTTCATCACAGGAAACGGAGATACCGGTAGCCGGCAAAACATATGTGTTACGTTATAATCCCGAACATTCGGGTATCCTCACAGATGCAGATCAAATCAGCGTAGTGTACGCATTCGATTACTGGGGAACAAGAGTAGTACAAAGGTTAAGGGGTGAAGGAGAACAGGAGGATTTGTTTCATAATGTTCTCAATCCTGATGAGGGGAGATCAATTGTAAGAAAAATGGACAGACGGGGAGACCACTGGGAGGCGAATATTCCGATCCCTGACGATGCGTCACTCATTTCATACTACTTCACCGACGGCGCGAGGAACGATTACAACGACCGCAAAACATACGTTTCTTATGTGTACGGTGAAGATGGAAAACCCGTGAAGGGTGCACGATTCCGGAACATCGATTTTCTTATCATGGCCGGCAAAGAGCATCAGGCAGTTCTGGATGAGATCCGTAAAGAGATAACCGATTATCCCGATCACTTCATTGCACACGTCGTTTACTGGAGATTTCAGTTCTTTGAAACAGTTTCACCCGATACTCTTATGATGTTGATGGAAAAATCAGGGCACCATTTTTCGAATCTTCACAATGAGTATGGAGATACGGTTCTCAACTATAAAGTACTCAGTCTCAATGATTTTAACCGGATAATGCGGCTTTCACTCCGCGAAAAGTTCGATGATCCGGCGGTAACTGAATTGAGAGAGGTGGTAAATTCCACTATTCTCCGAACGATCAATGAACTTCCTCAGGAACGAAGATTGGAACAACTTCGTCACATTGAAGCCATTGCACAAATGATGCTGCAAACACCTTCACAGCGAGTGGAACGGGAAATCGAAAGCATGGAAAAGCTGATGGAAAGATTAGCTGATAGAATTGAGAAAAGCAAGGTGCAACTGCAGGAATTGGCTGAACCGGCAGCCGGACAAGATGTTTTCTATCTCGCTGTCGATGAAATGCCGGAGATAATCGGCGGAATAGGTTCTATTCAACAACGAATACGCTATCCCGAGGAGGCAAAAGATGCAGGGATTGAAGGAACGGTCTATGTGCACGCATTTATTGATACTGAAGGTAATGTAGCGAAAACCGAAGTTGTACGTGATCCCGGTGGAGGATTAGCCGGTGCGGCTGTAAAAGCGGTTAAGTTGACACAATTTAAACCCGGACGCCAGCGGGGAGAACCAGTACCTGTACGTGTTTCCATTCCGATACATTTCCGTCTTGCAGAACCTGAAATTGATGCAAAAGAAACGGCAATAACGATCGTAGAGGGTCCCGCCGATCTGGGCGATTATATAACGTACCCGGAAGATGCTATTAAAAATGAAATTGAAGGTGAGGTTCACACAACAGTAACACTCGATGAGAATGCCCACATTATCGGTATATGGATAGAATCTGCCAGTGATGAAAAGTTTGCACAGGCGACGATGGAAGGGATCCTGCAATATCCGTTTACGGATCATGAGACATATCGTGAGTTTCAGGAAGAACAAACGATAACAATAATAGTTCGGTTTTCCATACAATAGTCTATTCAAAATAATCCAGGGAGAATCGTCATGAAAACCCCCGCATTCGTTTTCATTCTTCTTTTTGTCATTGTCTTTTCCGCATCTGCAACTGATAAACCGGTTGCCGGCAAGACCTATGTATTACAATACGATCCCGAACGCACCGGAATTCTCACAGATGCTGATCAAATCCGCGTCGTGTATGCCTTCGACTACTGGGGCACAACGGTTGTGCAAAGGTTGAGCGGTGAGGGAGTACAGGAGGATATGTTCCAGAATGTACTTAATCCGGATGAGGGCAGGACATACGAGATGGCGATGGTCAGAGAGGGAAACCTCTGGGTGGCGGATATCCCGATCCCTGCCGATGCATCGCTCATTTCATACTACTTCACCGATGGTGTGAGACACGATTACAACGAACGCAAAACATATGTCTCTTATGTGTACGGTGAAGATGGAAAACCTGTGAAGGGGGCAAGATTCCGGAACATTGATTTTCTGATCATGGCCGATAAAGACCACGCCGATCTTATTGAAGAGATTCGAAATGAGATCACCGACTATCCCGATCATTTTATCGCGCACGTCGTATACTGGCGGTTTCGTTTCTTCGATACGGTTTCTCCCGATACGCTTATGGCGTTGGTCAATGAATCCGAAGATCACTATTCGGAACTCCATAATGAGTTCGGTGATACGGTTTTAAATTACAAGGTACAAAGTCTTTCCGATATCAACCGGATAATTCAGCTTTCCCTCCGTGAAGAGTATGATACGCCGGCGGTCACCGAACTGAGAGAGCGAGTGAATACCACCATCCTGCAAACGGTCGAAGCTATTCCTCCGGATCAAAGACATCAACGACTACCGCAATATGAATCCTTTGCAAAGCATATGCTATTAACTCCCGAAGAACGGGAAGAGCTTGCAGAGGAGAGCAGGAAACGATTTATGGAAATGATTGCAGAATTTGTCGGTGAACCTGCACCTGATTTCGAATTCGAGACCGTCACCGGTGAGAAACACCACCTCTCTGATTTTCGCGGTCAGTATGTGCTCCTTGAATTCTGGGGAAGCTGGTGCGGACCGTGTGTGCAGGAAATTCCAAATCTTGTTGATGTGTATGAATCGTTCCGCAAACAAGATTTAGTGATGATCAGCATAAGTAACGATGCTGCAGTCAATAATTGGGATGAACAAAAACTTGCCGAATATACGAACGAAAGAGGGATGGAGTGGATGCAGGTCCTTGATGATAGTGAAACTTCAATCCACAAGCTTTACAATATCCGGTTCTGGCCCAATCCGTTTTTAATTGACAAGGATGGGAACGTTTTGCAAAGACAGGGGTTGCACGGTGAAGAACTTAAAAAAACATTGACGGGATTGTTTCAGGAGTAATTACACCTGTGCTTGATTGATGGTATCAAAAAATATTTCACCAATACCTTTTTTAAACATCAATTACGGGAAGTGTACTATGAAGCGATACTACGTCACCGGAATACGGCTTGTTAAAAGTCTCGGCCGGGGATATGATGAGGCGGTGGTGGAAGCTGTCTTACAGTATCCATTTTATGAAAAAGAAAAATACCGTGCTGCAACAGAAGAGAAATCGATGCCAATCAGAGTATCGTTTATGAAAAAGTAACTCGCAATCCTTACCAAACAACAGGAGGTGTGTTATGAAATTTAGTAAGATCGTTTTCGTGTCTTTCATTATTTCACTCGCCGTTTTAATTGCATGCGACCGGGATTCCGCAACCGACAGCATGATGGAGCCCGATCTTAATCTTGAAGAATTTGTAACCGATAATTTTAAGGAAGAGGTGGATGAAATGCCTGAAATACTCGGCGGATTAGAAGCTCTATCCGATAAAATAAAATATCCGGAGACTGCAAAAGACGATGAGATTGAGGGAACAGTCTTTCTGTTTGTATATGTCGATACCGACGGAAAGGTTGCACATACCGAAGTAATAGAGGGAGTACGGGATGACCTTGACTTTGCTGCTGTAGAAGCCGTGCGGCAGATCGAATTTATACCCGGTATGAAAGACGATGAACCGGTTGGTGTTCGTGTGACAATTCCAATACAATATCGATTGTCACGATGATTACTGCAAGCTGATCACACCTATTTTCAAATCCCCGCCCGAGGCGGGGATTTGTGTTTTCTTCCTTCCTGCATTTGAGATATGTATCAAAATTGCCTATATTACTTTGTTTTTGTTTGCAACAAACTTGAAAGGTTTAGTATTCGTTGAGAAAAATGATCGGCGGTTTGCGGCACCTGAAGGAGTGGGTTGAATCCTTTGCGGCAAAACCGTATGCATTATGGGCATTATTTATTATTGCATTTGTCGAAGCATCGTTCTTTCCCATACCACCCGATGCGTTATTGCTCGCACTTGCAGTTATGTATCCGAAGCGATCATATCTCTTTGCATTAGTATGTGCGGCGGGGTCGGTAAGCGGAGCGTTTTTAGGATATTATATCGGTTATGCATTTTTTGAATTAATCGGTTCGAGAATTCTTGAATTTTACGGTGCGATGGATCATTTTGAAACGGTACTCATAAAATACCGGGAACATGGTTTTCTGGCAATTGTCTTTGCCGGATTCACACCGATTCCGTTTAAAGTATTTACCATAGCTGCGGGATTTAATCTGACAATTCCGCTCAGCACGCTGGCAATCGCCTCGTTGATCGGGCGGTCGTTGCGGTTTTTCCTTGTTGCAACATTTTTCTATTTTCTTGGTCCTCAGATAAAAGTGTATATTGATAAATATTTTGATATATTCGCTATTGCCTTTATGGTTCTTCTCATCGCAGGATTTGTGGCTGTCCGCTTTTTGTTGTAAGTAAATTTCTTCAAGACGGATAATTATGACCGAAATAAAATGTAAAATTGTTGAAGTGTGTGTTTTTACGAAAAATACAGCCAATCCACAATATCTGTTGTTAAAGCGCGCCGATAATGAGGATATATATCCCGGTATCTGGCAATTAGTTACCGGCGGCATTCACGACAATGAGAAGGCATATGAGGCTGCATTTCGTGAACTTCGCGAGGAAACGGGGTTAAACCCGAAACGTTTTTATACGGTACCGCACGTCAGTATATTTTACGATGGCGGATATGATACCGTAAATCTATCGCCGGTTTTTGCAGCGGAAGTTAATGACAACGGTGCGCCGGAATTGTCTGATGAGCACATAACCTGGCGGTGGTGTTCATTCGAGGAAGCGAGTGAATTGCTTGTATGGCCTGCTCAAAAGGAAGGACTTAGGATTGTACACAATTATATTTCAGCGGAGAAAGAAGCAGGGCGCCTGCTTGAAATAACCGATAAAGTAATTGTGAAGGATGAGGTGCCGAATAATGATAAATCATAACGTACGTTGAATTGTAATAGGAAGGAGACTTACCGTGAGCTTACTTGTAGTAGGTTCGATCGCACTTGATACCGTTGAGACACCCTATGGAAAAGGTCAAGAAATCCTCGGTGGTTCAGCGACCTATATTGCATCGTGTGCACGATATTTTGTTGAACCGGTTCGATTGGTCGGTATTGTTGGTAATGATTTTCCGGATAAATATTTGGAATTTTTAAAAGAGAGTAATATCGATACAACGGGATTACAAATCCGTGAAGGTGAGAAGACGTTTCGCTGGGGAGGAAAATACGATGAACATCTTGCCGGCCGGGAAACCACATTCACCGAATTGAATGCATTCGAAACATTCGATCCCATTATTCCGGATGCATATAAGCAAAGCGATTATGTTTGCCTTGGTAATATCCTTCCCAGTTTACAATTAAGAGTCCTCGATCAGATCAGGGATCCCCGGATGGTTCTCGGCGATACCATGAATTTCTGGATCGAAGGTATGAAAGATGATTTGCTTAAGACTATCAAGCGTCTCGATGTCTTCGTCCTCAGTGATTCCGAAGCGCAGATGCTTGCAGAAACAAAGAATTTGGTGAAAGCGGGATCGAAGATTATCGATATGGGACCGCCGGTGGTTATAATTAAAAAAGGTGCGCATGGAGCACTGCTGATGACAAAGGATGATATGTTCACCGCACCTGCATTTCCTATGAAATCGGTATACGATCCGACCGGTGCCGGCGATGCTTTTGCCGGCGGATTTCTCGGATGGATTGCCAAATCGCGCGATCATTCGTTTGAGAACCTGAAACGCGCGGTTGTTTACGGCAATGTGATGGCATCGTTCTGCATAGAAAAGTTCAGTGTCGACGCAATTAAAACACTCAATAGTAATGTGATTGATGATCGTTTTAAAACAATTCACGAACTGTCTCAATTCAGTTTACCGGATTAATAGTAATGCGTGCAATAGAGTGGGACGGCAAAGAATTCAAACTGCTCGATCAAACCAAATTACCGCAACAGCTCGAGTATATACGCACCGATGATTACCGTGAGATCATCGGTGCAATAAAACGGCTTGCTGTTCGCGGTGCACCGGCGATCGGAATAGCGGCTGCATTTGCTCTTGCGTTTGCATCTGCGGAAATAAAGACATCCGATCGTTCCCGTTATATGGAAGAACTGGAAAAGATTGCACACGAAATCGAAGCAGCCCGTCCCACTGCGGTAAATCTTCGATGGTCGATTCAACGTTTGTTGAAACGTGCACGCGAAGGTGAAGATGATACATCGGTTCCCGAAATACTACTCACGGAAGCCGAACTCATTCGTGAGGAAGATATACGGATGTGCAGGCAGATCGGCATCAACGGTGCCGGTCTGCTTCCGGATAGCGGCGGTGTGATCACTCATTGCAATACCGGTGCACTTGCGACAGGTGATCATGGTACCGCTCAGAGTGTAATTATAACGGCTATAGAACAGGGTAAGCAATTACGTGTCTATGCAGATGAAACACGGCCATTGTTACAGGGTGCGCGTCTGACCATGTTCGAACTCCAGGCACGGGGCATCGATGCAACACTCATTACCGATAATACCGCTGCATTTGTTATGCAACAGGGTAAGGCACATGCGGTGGTAACCGGTGCAGACCGGATCGCAGCAAACGGGGATACTGCCAACAAGATCGGGACATACGGTCTCGCTGTTCTTGCAAAACATCACGGTATTCCGTTTTATGTTGCCGCACCTTCAAGTACTGTTGATATCGAATGTCCCGATGGTACTGCTATTCCGATAGAAGAACGTGATGCGAAGGAAGTGACGCATCCGTTCGGTATGCAAATAGCTCCTGATACTATAGACGTATATTCACCGGCTTTCGATGTAACGCCGAATCACCTTATTACGGCAATAATAACCGAGACGGGTGTCGTGAAGGCACCGTATGAGAAAAATTTAAAGAAGATATTCGATACCGGAACAACGGTATGATCCATAAAATTGAAGCAATTGTGCTTCGCTCGATGAATTACCTTGAGAGCAGCAAGATCGTAACGCTCTATTCCCGTGAATACGGAGCTATCGGTGTTATAGTGAAAGGCGCACGCCGGGCAAAGAATAAATTTGGTGCATCGCTTGAACCGCTGGCACATATAAACGCCGTGATATATAAAAAAGATACACGGGAGCTTCAACTTCTAACCGATGCGGAACTGATCTCATCTTTCCCGAAAATTCAACAAGACTTTGAGAAACTATTTTTATCCCTTTCTATTCTCGAACTTACCTATATGGCCACCCGGTATGCAGAGCAGAATGATGCTCTCTTCAACCTGATCATTGAAGTATTGGAGGAGATAGAACATGCAACTAAATCGTCTCTATTACTGTTTTACTATTTTGAGACCCAGATAATAAGATTGCTTGGTTTCCAGCCATCAATCGAAAGCTGCTCCTCCTGTAAAAAACCGATCAATGAGTTGGAAGAACGCGGAATCCGGCGTGTGTTGTTTGAGATAGACCGCGGCACATTTCAATGTGAGAAATGTATTCCTGTCCTTGATACCGGTATGAGTACAGATTTGGGAGCGGTGAAATTGTGGGAACAATTAAGCCGTCTGTACGTCAAAAAGGCAGCGGCTATGTTCTGGAATCGCGAAATACAAGGCGATCTTGACAGGATCATATCCCGCTATATTGAACATCACCAGCCCGAGATACGAACCCTGCGGGCGAAACAGATGTTTGAATCTATACGCCCGGATTAATAAAATAAAAGTTGCTATTGTTTAAAAGACACACTATTTTAGAATTAGTAAGACACATTGTATCTTGTAAAAGGAGGGGCATATGAATGCAAAGGCCGTGATAGCCGCGGTACTGTTATTAGGTTTGGGAATTGTTTTCGGTGTCATTCTCGTTTCGAACTTTGGCTCGATGGATGACGGGTATGCACTGACAAATCCGAATGTTGTTATCGGCGTACAGGACAGGAGTGATAACAATCCCGAAATGGATCCGCATGCAGTAAGCGATGCGTTCATTCATGCAGCCGAACGAGTAGTACCAACCGTAGTTAATATAACCGTGACATCCACAAGAGAATCCGGACGGGTGCCGAGATGGTTTGAAGATTTCCATCGCTTCTTCGGACCCGATTTTGATCCGCCGGAAGATGAGCGAAGAAGGCGGCCGCAACAAGGTTCCGGTTCAGGAGTCATCGCAACATCCGACGGCTATATTATCACGAATAATCACGTTGTCGCTGGTGCGGATGATGACGGCATTAAAGTAATGCTCAGCGATCGACGTGAGTATTCGGCGAAGATTGTCGGTTCAGATGAAAATACCGACCTTGCCGTTTTGAAAATCGATGCGGACGATCTCCCTGCTGCAGACTTCGGTGATTCTGATGGGTTGCGTGTCGGTGAGTGGGTGCTTGCCGTTGGTAACCCCTTACAGCTTACCTCAACCGTGACGCATGGTATTGTCAGTGCACTCGGTCGGGGCGGTTTGAATGTTATCGGTCGTGAGTATGGTATAGAGAATTTCATCCAGACCGACGCTGCCATTAATCCCGGTAACAGCGGCGGCCCGCTGGTAAACTTGCGTGGCGAAGTTATCGGAATCAATGTCGCTATTGCAACGCGAAGCGCACGGTTTGAAGGATATGGTTTTGCTATCCCCGTTAATCTCGCTCGTGTCGTCGTTGAAGATATTATTCATCACGGATATGTACGCAGGGCATATCTTGGCGTACAGATTGATGAAATCGACGAGACAACTGCCCGGGCGCTCGGTATGGATAGAGTGTCAGGTGTACTGGTGCAGGGTCTCATTGACGGCGGTCCGGCAGAACTGGCCGGTATTCAAGCAGGCGATGTTATCCTGAAGGTGGACGAGAAAGAAGTCAATCGTCCGAATGAACTGCAGATGGAGATAGCCCGTCGTCAACCCGATACCGATGTTACACTCAAAATACTTCGCAACGGCGATGAAATAGATATTGAAGTTACCTTGAGAACACTCGGTGAGGATGAACCGATTGCAGAGGAGCGCTCAAACCGTGAGCAACCTGCTCCGGAACCTGCTGAGCCCGAAACGGTGTCTATGGATGATATCGGTATTACCTTACGACCGCTTGATGCAGATACAAAACAGGAACGCGATGTAGCATCGGGGATCTTAATTGACGATGTCGTGCGGTACAGTGTTGCTCACGAACGAAATATTATGCCGGGTGATATTATCGTTGAGGCAGACCGCAGACCGGTAAATGATATTGAAGAATTCAAATCAATAGTAGATGGAAAACAAGCAGGCGATGCATTGATGATACGGGTGAAAGGGCAGGATGGTAACTATCGTTTTGTAGCGCTCAGTATTCCATCAGATCCAAGTTAAAGTATGCTAACGAACCATTAATACATCATTAAAGTCATACAAACGTCTCGCTCGGACTTGAAATTCCGGGCGGGACGTTTTTATATATTACGGAGTTAACGTGATCAGATTTCTTACAGCCGGTGAATCTCACGGCCAGGCACTTGTCGGTATCCTCGAGGGAATGCCGGCGGGTATGGAGATTGATGCATCATATATTAATCATCAATTGAAGCGTCGGCAGCAGGGATACGGGCGGGGCGGAAGAATGAAGATCGAAAAAGACGAGGTGAAGATACTCTCGGGCGTTCGCTTCGGAACGACTACCGGCAGCCCGATTGCCTTAATGATAGAAAACAGAGACTGGAAAAACTGGCGCGGGATAATGGCGGCCGAGGGAGACAGGCCGGATACTGTTGAACACATCGGGGTTGTCAGACCGGGGCATGCAGATTACAGTGCCTCGATGAAATATCGGTATGATGATGTCCGGGATTCAATCGAACGTGCAAGTGCACGCGAAACAGCTATGCGGGTCGCTTTATGTACGATTGTCAGAAAGTTTTTAGAAGATATGGGGATTTTTATCGGCAGCCATGTACTTCGAATCGGTTCCGCACAATACGATACGAGAGATGAAATTGACCGAAAAATACAGGAATGGACACGTGCAAGCTGCGGTGCATATAAAGTTACAGAGGAAGCAGATAAATCGGAGGTGCGGATACTGTCGGAAGCAGTGAGCGAACGTGCAATTAATGCAATTAAAAAAGTAAAAAAAGAAGGGGATACACTCGGCGGAGTATTTGAAGTGCTGGTGACCGGGGCTCCAGCCGGGCTGGGAAGCCACGTTCATTACGATCGCAAAATCGAAGCGCAGATTTCACAGGCTATAATGTCGATTCCGGCTGTGAAAGCCGTGGAAATTGGTGACGGAATTGAAAATTCCTCAAAACCGGGCTCGCAAGTGCATGATGAAATGTATCCGGGTGAGGATGGAAAGGTCAGGCGAAAAACGAACCGGGCCGGAGGTACCGAAGGCGGTATAACTGTGGGTGAGAACCTTATAATACGCGGATTTATGAAACCAATAGCTACCTTGATGCAGCCGCTGAAGACGGTCGATATTAAAAGTGGCAATGCCGTTGAAGCCCGGCGTGAGCGGTCGGATTTTTGTGCAGTTCCGGCCTGTTCGGTGATCGGCGAGGCGGTTGTCACACCGGGGCTCGCAAATGCGTTCCTTGAGAAATTCGGTGGAGATTCTATTGAAGAAATCAGGGAGCGGTATCAAACAAAAGAAGTTGGGAGCGCCGGTTCTCATTCAGGTTGAAATTAGACACTATAAAACAAATTTACATATGATTATGTGGTTTTATTGACAAAACCGCCAATTTATGCTATATTTCTATATTTAAAGGTGTTTTGTCTTTGAACAACGAGACCCGGTCTTTTTCACTTATTTAGAGGAGGAGATTTGTCTTCAATAGACCAGATAGCAAACAACGTGTAAATGGGAAGTTGAACGGCAAGGTGCTCATTTTAAATCACGATTATCAACCAATGAGCATCTGCACGGTGAAGAAAGCAGTCATTTTGCTCTTTCTGGGTAAGGCTGAACTCATCGAATCACATGATTCAAAAGTCGTTCGCTCGGTATCGACATCAATGCCGTTTCCAAGTATTGTACGGTTGTCGTTGTACGTACGTGTTCCGATAAAGAAAATAATCCTTTCACGGAAAAACATTATCCGGCGAGACCGGAATGCGTGTCAGTATTGCGGAAAGAATGGAGTGCCATTGACCGTGGATCACGTTATCCCGAAAGCACGCGGCGGACAAGATACGTGGGAAAATCTTGTGACGGCATGCGTTAAATGCAATAACAAAAAAGGTGACCGAACTCCCGAAGAATCGAACATGCAGCTCCGGAGTCGACCGGTTCGTCCGAATCACGTGACGTTTATCCGGCACTTTGTCGGAAAGGTGGATGATAGATGGAAACCGTATCTCTATATGTAAAGACAAAGCCGTACACAGATTCTTTCATTATCGCAGGACATTATGACAACTCAAGCGATGCAATCGAAACGGATTATCCTCTCCGGCATGCGCC
>PWXV01000039.1 GCA_003568415.1 Ignavibacteriales bacterium | reverse complement strand
GTGTATACAACATCTGCGTCCAAAACTGCATAGCCGTTGCTCGTATAAAAAGCGGGGTTTATTCTGCTCGTTGCCCGCGGGACTGAATACCGGTGAAGCAGATCAGATAAGCGTTCGTATATATAGACGATGAGCGGGTATTGATTCCCGGCCTCATAATTAGCGGGAAGGTAGAGGATACCCTGAAGCGGCACTCCATCTGAATTTTTCCATTCAAATAACTCAGCACTTCCCCAGGCAAATTCAACCTGCTGCGGGTTAACATCGGTCATTTGCTGTATATCCTGAAAATCCGTATCGCTAATATACAGGTCGGGAAATATATCGAACGTTTCCATCGTAAAAATAAACGTACTGTTGTCTTCGGTGACGGTTGGTGCGGCGATAGATTTATCTTTCTTAATTAACCGGTCAAGCCGGTTGCTGCTGTGATAATAACGGTAGTATCCGGATGCTTTTGTGGCATTGTCAAAATAACTGAATAATACTGGATCTTCAAAATGAATAAACTCCTCTTCCCGGTCGAGCCGGACGTAACGGAACGTTGCATTTCCGTCTTTGTTTTTTTGTCCGGTGATGTTACTTGCAGTGGTACCGTCGGGTGAGACAAGCCAGATATCGTATCTGTCGTAGATCAAAACGCCTGCATCATCCTCTATCCATCCGGGCGATCCCCAGGCACCCGGAACGCCTGCCCGGTCGAATACAAGGTTCCGCAGCTCTGTCGGTATATTTTTACTTAAGGTATGCGTTTTTCTCGTTTGAATATCAAACGAGTACCAGTCTCTATCTTCAAACCAGAAAAGAAACCCGCTTCCGTTTGACCACCGCATGCCGAACCGCTGACGCTCACGTATCATATTGTGTGATCCGTAATCAAGATCAACCAGATATACATCGTGGAACTCGGGATTCCAGGGTTGTTTCAGTTCGTACCGGTTGCGGTCGATACCAATAGCACGAGTATGATCGGGAGAAAAAGAGATCGTGGCGATCGTATCATTTGCCAGTTGTATGAATTTATTTTCCTGAAGATGAAAGATACTGAGGTATCCTATATTTGCAAGTTCATCTTTTCGTGTCTCACGTTGGGGATGTATGAGAACATCCTGCCAGTGCCATATGTTAACATCGGGTATTTCCTCCGGCGATACGGAAGTATCGTTTTCTTCTTCATCTTCCGTTTCCTGTATTTTAAAGAAAAGTGAATTGGTACTTTTTGACCACATAAGTTCCGGATTATTTGCTATTTTCATAGTTTCCGGAAATCCCTCAGTAATCCCGGGATCCATAAGCAGTTGTGCTTTTTCTTCACCTGCTTCCCAGGTATAAATTTTCCAGGGCTTGTTCTTGGTTTCCGAAGTATCCCGGTTTACAAGGAAAGCAATTTGATCCCCCGGTTCATCCCACGTGATGTCTTTATATGATCCGATACCCGTTACTATTTTGTCCGAGGCGTCATTTGCAAGTTCCCTAGAATAAATCCCGTTAACCGATTCATCATCGGAGGAGATAACGTAGATCAGGTAACGTTCATTTTTATCAAAACTGAATTCCTTAACGTTTTCAAACCGGATTTCCTCATTGGTTTTCAGGTTTTTGAGAATTAGGGTCGATCCGTTTTCCCGGTTCTCTAAATTCTCATTGCCGGCGTTGATAGTATCCGACTCTTCTTTCATTTCAGTCGTATCGCTTATAATAATGGCAAGCCAGGTTTTATTCTCGGACAACAAATAGCGATTTAGCCGGTCATATATTGTCGTATCCTGTCCTGCAATATTGAAAATTCCCAACTTTTTCTTAACATCTTTTTCGGGAT
Organism: Ignavibacteriales bacterium; assembly: GCA_003568415.1. Lineage (GTDB taxonomy): Bacteria > Bacteroidota > Ignavibacteria > T3Sed10-11 > T3Sed10-11 > T3Sed10-11. The sequence continues at coordinate 37,632 of PWXV01000039.1, read as the reverse complement.
TTCCAAATTCATCTTCCGGTGGTACTATTGTATATATGACTGTTTTATCGTTATATCCAAACCCGGGTTCTGTGCCGCGCGGTAAACGATACACGGTTTTATCTTCCGTTCCCTTGATCACGAGTTCACCATCACCTAGCTGCGGTTTCAGATAATATGCCAACCAGGCACCGTCATCTGATAGAACTTGATCATTGATGGAATTCCACATATCAAAGTCAGCTATTGTGAGTTCACGCTTATCGGAGATTTCGTCTGCATTGAGTTGGGAAATACCGAAACCGAAAAAAAGGAGAATAATAGCTGTGTATCGTTGTATCTTTAGTAACTTATCTGCATCATTTTTTAAAAACATCATTTTGTTTTCCTGTACTCTTGTATCGTATTGAATTATGAAATATGTCTCTGGGTCGCGGCTCCCATATCGATAGCTTCGTCTATCATTGCCAGATAATTCTCAACCGGAATATAACTTGGTATGGAATTTCCGGAACCGATTGCGTAACGGCCGCGGCTGCCGCATGTTTCTATTAAATAACGGGTGCGTTTGCGAACATCCTCCGGTGTTCCCGCCGAGAGAATATTGACATCGAGTCCGCCAAGTGTTGCTATATTCTTACCATACATTTCCTGGAAAACATCGACGGGGAGGATAAGATCCTCGAACGAATGCTTTCCGTCAATACCAACATCATCTATGAAATCGGGCAGCAGGACATCGATCTTTCCGCACGAATGAAGAAAGTACGGTTTTCCTTTTGCATGGGTAATTTTTGAAAACTTCTTATGCCAAGGTATAAAATATTTTCGCAATGCATCGGGTGCGATTAATGTCCCGGTTCTGAATCCCATATCATCTCCCTGCAAAATACCGACAACTCTTTCAAGGTCAAGTATTTGCCGGTAGAAATCCTCAATAATTTCTCCCACTCTGTCGGTTACTGCTTGAACCAGGCCGGGATCATCGTACAAGGCAAGGCATAAACCTTCATAGGACATTATCCACGATACGTGTTCTAAAATACCGCCGCCATGACTTGTCAAAAAGCCCATACCTTGCGGGAGATTGTCATTGATATACTCGTAATCGGAGAAATCGATATTCTGAATATCGGGCCAGGGATAGGATTCAAACTCTTCCCAGTTTGTAATCTCACCGCGGTGTTCATCCATCCATTCCCTGTTTTTGTGAGAGGGATCGACAGTGGAAATCCGGTGCTGCCGGAAGCCGGCATCTTTCTCGTATTTTACCACATCATAACCTAAGCGATACCAGACCTGTATGAAATTATTCAAATAAGCGGCCCGGTTGGCTGCCGGTTCCTGCCATTGCCGGTTCAGACCTCCGGTAACTATTGGTTTCAGAACCGCATCATCAATAACGTATTCGATAAGTGGAGTACGGGTTTGAGATTTTTTTCCGAGCAGAATAGCAAGCCACTCCTCAATATCCGGCTGGGGATTTTGCAGCGGGATATGGTGTATCATTTGTAAATTTCCCCGTATTCGTTCGTATAGTTTTGTACTGCTTTATAAAATGCATCCAGCTTATTCATTGTTACACCGGGTGGAATGTCGCAACCTGATGAGATGACAAAGTTTTTATGGTTGCTCGTCGACTGTAAAAGATATTCAGTCTGATTGGTAATCTCCTGTTCCGTTGCATTTAGAAATACTTCTGCCGGATCAAGATTACCGCATAGTACGGTTGTTTCCGGTACCGACATCAGGGCTTTTGAAATATCCATTGGTTCACCGAAATGGAGTATTGATACTCCTGATTCGAGAACAGCAGGAATATGATTGATCCGGGCAGCACAGTTGTGCAATACAATGGAGAACGAATCTTCGCTCAATGCATCATTGACCTTTTTGACATATGCAGATGAGAAAGTGTCAAGTGCCCGCGGTGAGAGGAGACCGGCAGTCGGTTCTGCTATGAGAATACCATCGGCACCTGCGTCTTTAAAAGCTTTTGCGTACGCCGTTAAAAATTCACAACTTTTACCGAGCAATGTATGCATAACATCCGGATCGGTCATGGTCATTTCAAGGGATTCGCTTACGCCGAACAGGCGGCCTGCAAGGGAAAACGGTCCGATCATACCGGCAAGAACGAACGGCTTCGTATCGAGATTGCTTAACCTCGCGATTGTATCGAGATAAATTTGCGTTCTTTTTGTTCCCGGATCGGGGACTACCAATTTATCGATTTCATCATTGTTCGTAAGCAATCGTCCCCGGACAACAGGAATGTCATCCGGCAAGATTTCTATTTCACTGCCAAATGCCTCAGCTTCGACGCTGAGATCCATTGCCGATTGCACGATCCATGTGCTGTAGCGTTTATGAATTTCATATTGTGCTTTGAATTGTTTTTCCGAACTTGTTACGATATCCTCCACTGTAGCACCGATGATATCGGCGCCGGGATAAACGGCAATCGGCATCGCCAGTTTCCGGGGCGATGATAGTATATGGTTTGCCAGCATATTCATTTTCTATTCCTTCGTTTATTTCATTGTTATGGATTTTAAAATACTACGTATCGATAGTACGAGGTTCATGTACTTTCAATAGCAACCACAGTGCAGCGATTGCAGCACTGAGACCGGCACCGTAAAAAATTATATCGTAGCCGATCCGGTTTGCAAACCAGCCGGCAAGAATACCACTTAATACGAACGGTGAGGTGAGCATATTCGCCAATGCAATAAATGTCGGTCGTTCGCTGTCGTTGCACATTTCAACTACCAGGGTAAGCCGGGAGATTATTGTGACGTTTATGGTAAATGCCGAAATGAAGAAAACAACAAGATAGATATAGACGCTGGTTGCAGTTAATGCGAAGATGCAGGCAATAACGGTTGCAACCGAAGCTATAATCAGATTGATCCGGTGGCCGAAATTATCAGCGAGTAAACCAATTATAAAACTGCTGATAATGGTGCTGACCATCATTACCATCGTAAATATTCCTGCATATGAATCCGCAAGAGAGAATTTTTCAAATGCGTGCACGGTATAGAAAGCGTTTGCTGTCGATCCGATGATAATACAGGCATCGGCAATTAGAAAATTCCTGAAATTATGGGCGTGTAAGAGTATAGAAGGAATGTTGCGAATATTCTGCTTAAGGTTTTGATGTGCCGACGGTGCCGTCGGTTGTTCTTCTTTAAGCTTGGTTAACACATAAAATGATATCATCATAATAATAAATGCCAGTAAAAATAGTAACGCAAAGTTTACCGGATAGGTGACGGCATCTAATATCATCATTGCAAGCCAACCTCCACCAATACCGAGAATTCCTCCTACTATTGCCCTATAACCGAATAACCTCCCTCTCGTGGTAACGGGAGTTATTTTTGAAACGAGATCGAACCAGACCGGTAGATGAAGGCTCCCGCCGATTGCTGTTATAGTAAACATAACAAAAAAGACGAGAAGGGCATACGCAGCAGGTATATCGGCAATAATAAAAAAAGTAAATAGCGCGAGAATGAAGTAAGGAATACGTTGGATGAATCCTGTCTCAAGCATTAATTTCTTCTTAAACGATACCCGCTGTGCGAGATGGGCAAAAAATATCTGCGGGAAATGAAATCCGAGCATCCAGAGTACCGGTATCATCCCGACAGCTATGTTCGTACCTCCAATATTTTTAACAAACACCGGCAATATAGTTTGATGCGATATCAAACTCATGCCAAGGGCAAATAAACCTCCGTCGATAATATTGAGAACGAAATTTCGGCGAAGTACAGGACTATGCGTTAACGGTTCGAGTTGTAGAAAATGTTTCAACATATGTTTATAAAAAAATAGACATCTCAGAACTCAGGAAATGTCATTTTTTGTGCAAAGATGTCCATAAATTCAGGATGGCTGTTTAACGATATATGCTCGGTACGGTGCTGAATATGTTGCAACTCCTCAATATCATCCAAAAAGAGGGCGCGTTTTGCACCGAGCAATGCGGTATTACCCCGCGGACTGATTCGCCGGGTGGGGAAGGGCAGAAGCCCTATATCCCTGGCACTATCCCGGTTAATATAATTTCCGAACGCACCTGCCATATAAACATTTGCAATGTTTTCAATGCTACTATTCATACGCTTGAGCAATATTGTAATTCCCGCGGCGATTGCACCTTTCGCTAACTGTAGTTCACGTATATCGGATTGTGTTAAGATTACGGGAGATACTAACTTCCAGTTCTTTGCGGTATCGGAGAAACGACCGCTTGAGAGTATGCGACGCTGCCGGAGTCCGACCGATACCGCATCGACAAGACCGCTGCCGCATATACCTCTTGGTTCTCCGCCGCCGATCACCGAGCAGGTGTACATTCCATTCGTTTGTTGTACTGCGGAAATCGCACCGGTTGATGCACGCATTCCCATTGATATTCTGGCGCCTTCGAATGCAGGACCGGCTGCGGTTGAAGCACAGAGCATTCGCTCCTTATTTCCGATAACGATTTCTCCGTTCGTTCCGAGATCGATCATGCATGAGTATTTGTTTCTTTTGTAGATTTCTGTTGCAAATATACCTGCGAGTATATCGCTTCCCACAAATCCGCCGAGCGACGGTAGAAAAACAACGGAAGTTGAATCGTTGAATTTCCAGCCGAGTTCGGCAGGTGTTCGTTTTGCTGTCCGATAAGACTCCGCCTCTGGTTCGAACGGTACCCGAGACAACGGTATAATATCGAAGCCGCAGAAAAAGTGCTGCATCACCGTGTTGCCGACGAGCAAAACGGTACGGATATCATCGCGTGGGATACCGGCTGCATCGACCATCTCAATCAGAAGTGTTTCGATTTGTGATCGTAAAATAATACCTAGATCTACTTTTGCATCTGTTGAGATCGCATAGTTTATGCGCTCCATAATGTCGGCACCGTATTGTGCTTGATTATTCAAAGCTGTTTTTACCGCAAGTACATTGCCATTTGATAAATTTAATAGCTGGCCGACAATGGTAGTAGTGCCGATATCGACGGCTACACCGAATCCCTCTTTTGGTTTAAATGCAAATGATGAGTTATCGGTGAGAACTGATGCTTCCCATTGTGCGAGTTCGATTTCAATGTCACCGGTTACTATACCACTGCAGGCGAGCCGCCATCCGTTATCTAACTCTTTCTTTGAGAGTAGTGCTTCCTGTTCCGGGGTAACCGGGAACGGGCCGTCCAGTACTTTTACCCTGCAGCCGGTGCAACGCTGTCTCCCTCCGCAGGGAAATTCAACGCCATGCGGGAACAGCACATCCTGTAATGATGTGCCGTGGGTTACCTCGATAGATATATTGAGAGGTTTCAGTGTTATTGTGTGGCGGTTGGCCATGAGTACGTTGTTACTTATTATCTTTTTGTTCTGCAGACTTACACGGTTCTGCTTCGATTACATTGTCTTTAAAGTTGGCGATAACACGGTATCCCGGCTTAACGACGAGAAATTCGTCGTCGTTCCATTGACCGTCGATTAACCGCTGTATAAGTGAAATATCGCCACGGACTTTCTCAAATCCCCATCCCGCTTTTTCGGCATCTTCACGGGTTTGTTTTTCGAACCGGTCATCGGGTTCGATACCCATTTCAATAAAGGTAAATGTGTTGTAACGATCCTTATATTTTTCCAACTCTTCATACAGATACTTAGCGTTATCTTCACCGTATTTTTTCACCAACTCTGCATAGCTCAGTTCAAGACCTGTTTTTCTTTGAATCGATAATTGATCGAATTCCTTTCCGGGCGTCCCCCGTTCAATCCATCCGGACGTTTTAAAGTATACTCCCGGATTGTTGTTGAAATATGAAAGGTACCGTTCTTTGTTTCCGAGAAAAATCGTTATACAATCGTGCGCCCGCGGGATGACCAGCGGGATCTTTCGTGCAGTCAAACCCTCGATGCCGTTATTACATAACCCGTAGCCGAATAAAATTGCATCGTACAACGATTCATCAGTGGCATCGATGCGATCCTGTATCCGTTCCAACATTAACGATGCCTTGATATCGTGCAATCCCTTTGGCAGAAATTCAAGATCGACCTGATTCGGCGATTGCGATATCGTGTAACACATCTCGCGGTAAAATACTTCACAACTGATTAATTTAAAACGCATCGATCTGTATAGTAATGAGAATTATTTTTTCAGTGCAGCGATAGCACGGATGAATTCAGGATTGGTACCGCAGCATCCGCCTATAAAATTCACCCCTGCTTCTATAATCGTCCGGGCATGCTTTGCGAATGTCTCGGGTAAGATATCATAGTGGATTTTACCGTCAACAATTTCAGGCATGCCGGCATTTGGTTTTATCCAGACTGGTAATTCCGTAGCCTTGCAAAGTCTTTTTGCCACTGAAATGTAGGATTCAATTCCCAATCCGCAATTGGCCCCTATGCCGTCGGCACCTGCTTTGTCCAAAGCAACAGCTGCATCTTCCACGGAGATACCCATAAGGGTCCGGTCTTTGTCTTTGCCCGAATCAAACACCATTGATACAAACACCGGCAGTTTGGTTTCTTTTGCGGCAGCAAGTGCGATTTTTGCCTCTTCAAGATCTGCCATAGTTTCAACAATTATTGCATCAACACCGCCGTCAGCTAATCCCTTTGCCTGTTTGGCAAAAGCATTGTGGAGTTCTTCGGCGGTTACTTCACCCATCATCAGCATTTTTCCGCTCGGGCCGATGGACCCGAATACAACCACATCGTTTGCCGCGGCTTTTTTGGAAATAGTGCCGCCGGCTTTATTGATCTCGTAAACTTTATCCTGAAGACCATGTTTTTCCAGAATCAGTTTATTAGCCCCAAACGTATTTGTGAGGATTACTTCGCTCCCGGCATCGATATATTCCCGGGCAACTATCTCGACACGATCCGGATGCGTGAGATTCCATTCATCGGGACATGCGCCTTGCGGTAATCCGTGGTTCTGTAGTTGTGTACCCCACGCTCCGTCGGTGATAACCGGGTGAGTTTTCAGGAGCTTTATTATGGTAGCATGCATTGTATTTTCTTTGTTTTGTTGTTATTACAGTTATAAAATCAATCGACGTGCTATACCGACTGCACCGCTTGCGCTGTCACTGTAACCGTCAGCACCGATCTCATCCGCATATCGCTGCGATACCGGTGCGCCTCCGACAAGAATCTTTACTTTTTCACGAAGTCCTGATTCTTGTAATGCATCGATAGTCTGTTTCATTGAAGGCATTGTCGTCGTGAGCAATGCTGACAGGGCGACGAAGTTCGGCTCTCTTTCTTTGACCGAGGAAACAAATACTTCAGGTGCCACATCGACGCCGAGATCGATGACTTCAAATCCGGCTCCTTCGAGCATCGATGCGACAAGATTTTTACCGATATCATGAAGGTCGCCTTTGACGGTACCGATAATAACGCGTCCGGCAGGTTTGTCGCCACGGGAAGCAAGGATCGGGTTAATCAATTCAAGGGATCCTTTCATCGCCCGTGCAGCGATTAATAATTCCGGAACGAAGTATTCATTGCATTCGAAACGTCTGCCAACCTCATCCATTGCCGGAATGAGATATTCCTTTACAATTTGTTGTGGATCGACTCTGTGATTGAGTGCTTGCTGGGTCAGCTCGCGGGCTTTTTTTGCATCACCGTTGATGATCGCTTCAGATAACATTTTGAGATTTTCCATATGCAGGTCCTGTATCTGATAGTATGATGTGAAGATAAGTGTTAATTCGTAATAATGGTTTTTATGAGCGCAAAGCGTACATCGCTCTTTGTTTCACATATAAAACATCATTTTATACTTAAATATACTCATTAGAAGCCCAAAGTTCAATGAAAAATATAATGTTTCCATAGGTGAAATGCCCCGCATGGTTGCGGTTTTTTTATTGAATAATCGAAGATCTCTCAGTACATTGTAGTATCATATGATAAACACTATTCCATATGTAAAACGTCTAAATGCTATGACAAATCGAGAACGGTTCATCAACACAATGGAATATACTTCTGTCGATAAAGTGCCCAATCATGAAGTGGGTGTTTGGCAGCAAACTATCGAACGGTGGAGTAGTGAAGGGGTGTGTCCATACGGCATGCACTGGGATTGGTTTACCGGAGAAGAACGCTTCGAAATGGATGCAAGAGAGTTTATTCCCGTCAATTACGATATGATGCCGCCCTATGAAAGAAAGGTACTTGAATCAACAGAGCGGTATGAGATATTTCAGGATGCAAACGGCATAATTCGAAAAGCCCTCCTTGAAGGAACGGTACGCGGTCAGCGGTTATCGATGGATCAGTATCTGAAATTTCCCGTTGAAACACCCGAAGATTTTAAAGAACTACGAAAACGGTATGAAGCTAAACTGACTGCCCGTTATCCGGCCCAATGGGAAACTTTGTATAAAAAGCACTGGACCGAGCGCGATCATATTTTGGTCCTCGGTAAAAATGTTGCCGCGGGGGGGTTTTACTGGCGTGCACGCGAATGGATGGGAACGGAAAATCTGTCGCTCGCCTGGTATGATCATCCCGATTTGATGCATGAAATGATGGAGTTCTATGCAGACTTTACTATCGAAGTGTCACGCCCGATTCTCGAGCAGGTCGATGTTGAATATTTTAATTTAAGCGAAGATCTATCGATGAAAAACGGCCCGCTTTTAAGTCCAAACACTTTTCGCACTTTTATCAAACCGCACATGGAGCGTCTGGTATCGTTTATGAAATCAAACGGAGTGCGGTATGTAACCCTCGATACCGACGGGAATCCGGAGACCTTAATTCCCGATTTCCTTGATATTGGTATCGATTTACTATGGCCGCTTGAACGCGCATCGGGAATGGATCCGCTATATTTGCGGAAAAAATTCGGTAAATCTCTCCGGCTTGCAGGCGGTGTCGATAAAAGGGTACTTGCAACAAATAAGCAATCCATAGACGAACATCTTGAATTGCTCAGACCGGTAATTGAAGAGGGTGGATATATACCGCAGGTGGATCATCTTGTGCCGCCGGATGTGAGCTTCGATAACTTCTGTTATTATATGGATAAAAAACGTACGCTTCTTGGCGGATGATGAGTTGAATTGCAATGGATGTATTATCCTCGGTTATCCGGAAAGTCCGGACGGATCATAAATACGGAAAACTTATCGTAAAACCTTCATACGTGTACGGCACATTTGATAGTCACGCCGTCGATTGCCCCTTTGTGTTCCGTTACGAAGGGCGTTTCCTGATGACCTTTGTCGGCTGGGATTCCATTGGATACCGTGCGGGTATGGCTGAATCCGATGATCTTGTTTCCTGGAAAAAGATCGGTATGATAATCGACCGCGGACCGGAAGGTTCAATAACCGAGTTCAATGTTGCACTAACCTCTATATTGCGGGATAATGAGCTTTTCGGGTCCGGTGAGCTGCGAAAAGTTGATGGAAAATATGTGGGCACGTATCACGCATATCCCGGTGAAGGTTATGAGGTGGGTGCAGGCGTGATTGGATTATGTTACAGTGATGATCTTATGAGATGGAAAATCGGCGATCCGGTCCTTTTGCCGGAAGATAGGTATAGGTGGGAGTCCGGTGGAATGTATAAATCGTGGTTGATGGAAAAGGATGGAACATTCTACCTGTTCTACAATGCCAAGAATATAACGACGGGAGATTGGAAAGAAAGGATCGGATTTGCGTATTCAGACGATCTGCTTACCTGGAAAAAATATCATGGCAATCCGGTTCTTTCAACGGGATCGCCCGGATCATTCGATGACAGATTTGTATCGGATCCCTGTGTTTTTCAGTACAATGATATTTGGGTGCTCTTTTATTTCGGTGCAAGTTCCGACGGGCACGCCCGGGACAGTGCGGCTTATTCAACTGATTTTATAACGTGGAACAAAACGAATATTGTCTTACTTGATGTTGGTCCGCCCGGTAGCATTGATTCAAAGTATGCACACAAACCCTCTTTGATTGCAAAGAATACTACCCTCTATCATTTTTATTGTGCGGTATCGCCGTCGGAAGGAAGAAATACAGGAACGACAGAAATGAAAGAAATCCGGGGTATTTCATTTGCAAAATCTTAATATATAGCGCACAATAAGGATCTATGAGTATTATGAAATCACGTGAACGGATTATGTGCAGTCTTTCTCACCGTGAACCGGACAGGATCCCGGTAGACATCGGTGGGTGTGGTTTGACGAGCATGCACGTCAGCACCGTTTATCAACTCCGGCAGGTACTTGAGCTGGATGAACCCGGCACGCCGGTTAAAGTCGTGGAGCCGTATCAAATGCTGGGTGAAATACAAAGCGACCTGGCCGATGTCCTCGGTACCGATACCATTGAGTTATCGGGAGATACGACAATGTTCGGGTTTAAAAATGAAAACTGGAAAGAATGGGAGACATTTGACGGAACACCGGTCCTTGTTCCGGGAGCCTTCACGACGTCTCCCGATGAAAAAGGCGATATTCTTTTATACCCTCAGGGAGATACAACCGTTTCGCCAAGCGGCCGAATGCCGAAAGGCGGCTGGTACTTCGATGCAATTATCAGACAGGATCCGGTCGATGAAATGAACATACAGGTCGAGGACAATATCGAAGAATTTGGCTTGCTGACGGAGAACGATCTTGCAACGATGCAGAAAAAAGCCGAAAAATTATTCCGGGATACCGATCGTGCCATCATCGGGGGTGTACCGGGAGCTTCTTTCGGCGATATTGCCCATGTACCTGCTCCTGCATTAAAACATCCGAAGGGTATCCGCGATATTGAAGAGTGGTATGTTAGTTTATCATCACGTCAGGATCTCATTTATAAGATATTCGATCGTCAATGTGAAATCGTTTTGCAAAACCTTGACAGGATGTATCGGGCGGTCGGAAACAAAATACAGGTAGTAGTTGTCACCGGTACCGATTTCGGAATGCAGACCGGCCCCTTTATATCGCCCGGAAGATACCGGCAGCTTTTTAAACCTTTTCATAAGATCGTCAACGATTGGATTCATAATCATACAGAGTGGAGGACGTTCATCCATTCATGCGGATCTGTGTCATCGATGATCGATGATTTTATTGAAGCAGGTTTCGATATACTGAATCCCGTACAATGTTCTGCCGCTCATATGGATCCGTCATTTCTCAAGAAACGATTCGGTGATCGTATAACATTCTGGGGAGGCGGCGTGGATACACAGTATACGTTACCGTTTGGAAAACCGGACGATGTCCGGCGGGAAGTCACCGAGCGACTTGAGGTTTTCGGTAAAGGAGGAGGGTTCGTCTTCGCTGCAATACACAATATTCAGGCTAAGACGCCGGTTGAAAATTTGCTTGCAATGGTTCAGTCGATAAAGGAATTCCGGTATTAATTATTTCAGTGTAATTCAGTAATGATATGTGGAGCGTTAAAGATTGAAGTTTATTAGAATCTGCGTTTTAATAATTGTATGTATAAGCCTTTCCGGTATAACTGTAGCAAAGGACAGTACCGATGTGAAAAAGATTACGGAGAAGAAAAGGTATCCGCTTGAGGTTAATTTTGCGATTGGAGGGAGTATATCCGGCGGCAATAACAGCGCCCGGACTGCTATGCTGGATAGTGAACTGCAAAAGAGATACACTCGATTCAGAATCCGGGTGAACGGAAAAGGTGCCTACGGGGAAGCAAGTTATTCAGACGGCCCCTGGATTGAATCAACTAATAACTGGTTAATCAGCAGCCGTGTCGATTGGTTTACAACATCGCAACTCCACAGTTTTCTGTTTACTGAAGGTGCAATGCAAAGTAATCAGTACAGAGGATACTGGTTAAAAAACAGTGTGCAGGGCGGGTATGGCGTCAAATTGTTCAGTAGCAGCGATCTAATCGATTTAAGCTTACCGCTTGGGATTGATTATGCGAGGGAGATGCTTGTGGTCGATAACGGTCAAAAACCTGAAAATTTTTCTGCAGTGTTAAAACCGGAATTGACTGTTACATTTAATTCACATGTACGGTACAGACAAAAAAGCAATTTGTTTATGGATCTGGGCAATGAGGAAGATTATCGTATCGATTCAGAGAACATTATTGATGTTATGGTCACCAAAGCATTTTCACTGCGTATGGCATATTCCATAAGTCATTATAATAAGCCCAGGTTAATTCGTGAAGTTGACCAATCGGGACAGCAGACGGGAAACCGGATTCGTGCACGGCCAACCGATCATATGTTCACAACCTCTGTTATGATAAGTTTATAAATAGAAGCAGGGAAATATATCATTGACCGTATATCTCGGTGTTCGGATAGAAAGCCAGCCATGCAAATGCGAAATGATTCCCGTGGAATATCCAGCTCAATTGTTTGCCCTGTAATTCACCTTCAATAGCTTTGCCAGCAATGGTCCATACTGTATTTGTCTCGTTGTCAATAAAACCCTGTTCAGTCTTTTGAAAGGTCAGCCTCTGACCGTTAATATGCGGATCAAATACGCCAACGGCCCCGACGTCCCGAGAATTTTGGATCATTTCATCGTCCATTACGGATACCGTTCCGCTCTGGTGAAAAATTACTATTGGCTTGCCAAACGGGGAGTCATTAATAACTTTCTCTTTTTTTATTACGGTCAGCGGATATACCCGGTGATTACCATCAACAGTGATATTAATTACCCGTTCCATAGCAGGTAACCGCTCATCAATCCTTCCATCAAAAAAATCAGGACGATTGTTCGGATCATCATAGCCGACATATACATTTTTTCCGTACTCCCGGTCGTAGCCTGTATCGGTGGAGAGAACCTGGCCGTCGGGATAGTTACGAATAAATTCATTAAATGATATAAGAACTGAGGGGATCATCGTCAAGGTCGCACCCGTTAATTCACCCACGAGTGCCTCACCGGTCAGTTGCTGCCACCAGGTTTCGGTTTGCCTGTCCCACATCACAAGGTCACTTTTTCGTAACATTCCCGAGGTACCATAATTGAGAAGATATTCTTCATCATTGAATTCAAGTCGGCGGTCAAATACAATGGCAGCATTACAGAGCGGACAGTAGGTAACCGATACCGGTACGTTGCCGACGACATCATTGACAATTTCATGATACATTAAGACGCTAAGCGGATAGGCGCGAACATCACCGTTTATATCTATGGCCATGACCGGTTCATGTTCAAAATATGTGCCTGACGCTTGTTCAACATTCCAGTACACCGGATCATCAATAGGAGGAATGACGTCTCTCGGAAGTATTGCTTTAAATTCACGGAGAGGAACCGAGCGGATGGATATATCTGTGTCCCATTGTTCAAGAGGGTCCACAGGTGGTTCCTCACGTGTAACTTGCTGTGAGCAACCAAATAACAAAAAAAATGACGCAGCAAAAAAAGTAATTAGCCCGGCTTGCATGATCAGTAGTTCCTCAAAGCGAGATCCTAGATTATTTTCTAATATAAGACAATCAAAGGTTTTTTGCTGTCACCTTGATGACAATTTGACTGTTTGACTCTGGTCCAGTTATTGCGAAAATGTTAAAGTTTGCTCATTTTGAACGAATTGCAGGGAAATAGTAAAAATAGGAGAATGGAAAAACTGCTCTGAGTTGATGACGAGATCGATCTGTTGAAAACACACATTAAATTCCGGGCCGATAAGGGATATAATGTCGATACGGCTGCAAATGGCGAGAATGCAATTACAATAGTAAAGGAAGAACAGTATGATCTTGTTTTCATTGCCGAGATGATTTAATTAGTTCCGGTTTTGTAGTTTAAAAAGTATGGGTTTTCGTGGCGATTATCATCATTTCAGGCCAAGAAAATCCCTCCGTCTTTTCTATAATCATAAAAAACCTCGATTTTTTGGGTTCCGGATTTACTATCTCAGTGTGAATTTATATAGAAAATATTACCTGTGTATGTATTTTTTACAGAGGTTAAAAGTATTTAAAAAATAAAAAGTTAAAAAAATCACATTTCTAACCCCGCACGCGTACCTGAGGAATCATAATTTAGTCCATTATTGTCATCAAATATTGGCCTACTTTTTGCCTTATCTATTACAATATAATTTTAACCAGTGTAATTATTGGGTAATGAGGGATTGTGATGAAAGTGATTTTTCTCGATATAGACGGAGTTTTAAGAACGGCCAATAATGTATATAATGAACTGCACGATATATCAGAAAGCCAGAATGGTTTCGATCACGCTGCAGTACGAAACCTGAATCGATTGCTTGAGGAGACCAATGGACGTATTGTTGTTATCTCTTCATTACGGCTCAACAATTCGATCCGGCAGCTCATGACGATTTTAAAATGTGGTGGAGTTAATGATCCGCCGGTTATTGATGTCACTCCGTTTGTAACAGATAATAGAACTATGCGCGGACATCGTGGCCGGGAGATACTAACCTGGCTTTCAAAAAATCCGTCTGTTGAGAATTATGTTGTGATAGATGATTGTGAATACAACCTTCTTGCAGGCATCCCGCATGATCGAATCGTGAAAACAACATATCAATATGGCTTCGGCACAGACGATGCATACAGTCGGGCATTGGGAATATTACAACAAAATACACAAAATATAGCTGTGGCGAGAAAGAAAATATCCTGAAATATTTCGCGTTATTGTAATTTCTCCCAATCTCTACGAAGTATCCCCATTACATGAAAATCACAGTATTTCCCGTTATGGTACATTGCCTCACGCAATGTCCCTTCAATTGTATATCCCGATTTTTGATATATCTTTACCGCCGCTTCATTTTCTGCCGCAACATGCAATTGAATTCTGTTTAAATTCAATGTGTTGAAGGCATAGTCAAGCATCAAAGCGGTGGTCTCTTTTCCATATCCTTTGTTCCAGTTAATTTTATCGGCAATGCCGATATAGTATATCGCCATTCTCCCTACCCAATCAATCCGGACGAATGCCGTTTGCCCGACCGGTTCATCGTCTTCATTACGGCATATTGTAAAATGAATTGATGTATGGTCTGCAACTAATTTGTTCATCTTTTCACGCTGCTGCTCCAGTGTTGTCGGTATTGCATAAAACAATGTTTCCCGGGGATCGGGATGGTTCTCGATACGTGCTATCATATTTTCGTCGCCGGGTACATACGCTCTCAGATAAATTTTCTTTCCTTGTAAGAACTCAGGGTATTTATTAGCGTTCATATTTTATTGTTTCAGGTTTGGTGTCAGTGATATATCAGCTTATGGTTTGTGAAATTAAGGTACTAAGAAAACACTACAATTAAAAATATGGCAGGATTGTTGTAATTTCTACAATACTTCACTGTATGGGAATGAAATAGTATTGCAAGATCACATATAATCATTGTAACACATTGTTTATTTGTAGTTTATAGATGCTATTACCTTTAGCTTACATTGGTATGATTCTTGATATTTGTATAAGTGTGTTAATAAAAAATGTGGAGTTGCATGCAAGGATGGAAAATTTCCAGAATAAATACAGGAGGATTGTTCGATGAAACGTCTGTTTGTACCATTTATTTTTTTCATTGCTTTTGGTTTGGTGTATCTCGGCTGTGATACCGATGTGTTCGGACCTTCAAACGGAACCGGAACGCTTTTAATTTATCTCACCGATGCACCCGGTGATTTTAGTAAAGTGAATATTCAGATCGAGCGTGTGGAGGTTCACTCAGCCGATGAGGATGCGTGGAAGGTTGTAAATACCTTCGATGTCGATGAAGAGGAGGGCAAATTCGATCTCCTCGAATTGACTAATGGTGTGATGGTTGCTATCGGAGATGAAGTGCTGAGTGCCGGGAATTATACACAGATCAGGTTGATTCTTACCGATAATAACTACGTTGTATTGAAGGATGGTGACGAACATCATTTGAAAGTACCGAGCGGCCAGCAGACGGGTTTAAAGTTACACTATGACTTTACAATCGAAGCTGATGAAACATATGAAATTTTGCTGGATTTTGATGCGAGACGCTCGATTCATGAAGCAGGGGAGTCAGGGCTCTGGATCCTCAATCCGGTTATTCGTGTACAGTCTATTGCAGAATCCGGGGATCTCACCGGTCGAGTTGTCGATACCGGGGAAAATCCGGTTGAGAATGCAACTGTCAGCGTTCTTGATGAATCAGAAGATACCGTAGCCACTGCCGGAACAAATGAGGAAGGTGGATTTACGATGGTCCATCTTGCTCCCGGTGATTATTTTGTCGAAGTTGAAAAAGAAGGATATCAAACCAAACGACTTGACAATAAGGTGACCGTGGTTGTGGGACAGGTAACTGATCTTGGCGATATTACACTTGAAGCTGAGTAAGTAAACGCTTACAACCATACCTTGGGACGTACGGGCGTTCAGGAGAACGTCCGTGCGTTTCTCTATTCTGCAAATATCTCCTGTGTCTCAATTTCAAATTCCTCTATTATCTGCGATCTTATTTATTGGTTTTTTAAATGTAGTAGGTATTCGTCGTATGTATAGACGACATCCCGGCTATCCCGATATGCCCTTCAATCCTCAATAAGAAATGTAAATTGAAATTAACCTAAAAATTATCTAATTTGATAGGTTATTAATTCTGCAGTTAAGAGAACCAAATATGGATGGACAAAATAACGCAGTCATCATCCGCGGTGCCCGCGAACATAATTTGAAAAATATCGACCTCGATATACCCCGCGAAAATCTGATAGTTATCACGGGGTTATCGGGTTCCGGGAAATCGTCGCTGGCATTTGATACGGTGTATGCCGAGGGACAGCGCCGGTATGTGGAGACAATGTCCGCATACGCACGCCAGTTTGTGGGAGTAATGGAAAAACCAGATGTGGATTACATTGAGGGACTCAGTCCGTCCATTTCTATCGAACAAAAATCAGTTGCTCATAATCCCCGCTCTACGGTTGGAACGGTTACAGAGATATATGATTATCTCCGCTTGTTATTTGCCCGCGCAGGTGTACAACATTGCTATAGGTGCCGGAAACCTGTCAAAAAGCAGACGGTTGACCAGATCATCGATAATATTATTGCGGCAGCAGAGGGGAAGCCGGTGATGATACTCGGGCCGGTGGTGCGCGGTCGCAAAGGTCATTACCGCGAACTATTCGAGCAGATAAGAAAAGACGGATTCCTTCGGGTACGTATCGACGGAAAGGTCAAAGATATCAAGCCGGGGATGAAGGCAAACCGCTATCAGATCCATGATATTGAAATTGTTATCGACCGGTTGGAACCTTCGGAGAAATCCCGTTCACGACTTGCCGATTCGGTGGAGGTTGCGCTTGAATATGGTGGGGGTGTGCTCATTATGAACGATGAGAAAGAAGACCGGATTTTCAGTCAGCACTTTGCGTGCGATACCTGCGGGATGAGCTATCCCGAGCCGGCACCAAATTCATTTAGCTTTAACTCTCCATACGGATGGTGCACAGCGTGTGAGGGATTGGGACGCAAACAGGAATTTGACCTGTCGCTAATCATTCCGGATCCATCGAAGAGTATTAATGAAAGTGGAATTGCTGCACTCGGCAAGCCGCGGTCTACCTGGCTGTACAGTCAGGTGCGGGCTGTTGCAAAAGACCTTAATATCGACTTTGATACGCCGATTAATAAATTGACAAATAAACAATATCAAACATTATTGTACGGTGCCGGGGATGAGCGGTTCGATGTGCAGTATAAATATTCAAGCGGTCGCTCGGTTACCTACCGCCATCGTTTTGCCGGCATTATAGAGACATTACGGAATTATTTCGAAGAGACCAGTTCCGGTAATATACGCGACTGGGTTGAATCATTTATGTCGACCAGGATATGCGAAACGTGCAAGGGTGGGCGGTTACGAAAAGAAAGTCTTGCCGTTCTGATAAAAGATCAAAAGACGGGTTTCGATTATACCATTGCCGATATTGTACAGATGCATATTGTCGATGCACAAAGATTCTTTCGGCATATCGAACTCACCGAGCGGCAGGCAAGAATTGCCAACCAAATTTTGAAAGAGTTAAATGATCGGTTATCGTTTCTTCTGAATGTAGGTTTGGGCTACCTGACCCTTGACCGCTCAGCACGTACCTTATCGGGTGGTGAGTCACAGCGTATCCGGCTTGCTACACAGATCGGTTCACAACTTGTCGGTGTTATGTATATTCTGGATGAGCCGAGTATCGGTTTGCATCAGCGGGATAATATAAAACTGATCGGTTCATTAAAAGAATTACGCGATCTCGGTAATACCATTATCGTGGTGGAGCATGACCGCGAGATGATCGAAAGTGCCGATCATATTATTGACCTCGGTCCCGGTGCGGGAGAACATGGCGGATTTCTTGTGAGCAGCGGGAACCCGGCCTCCGTGAATGGTAAATCGCTTACCATGGAGTACCTTCGTGGCATTAAAAAAATTGAAATACCACGGCAACGAAGAGAGGGTAACGGAAAAGCAGTCACCGTTGTGGGAGCATCGGGTAATAATCTGAAGAAGATCGATGTAAAGATCCCGCTCGGCAAATTCATTTGCGTTACCGGGGTAAGCGGTTCGGGCAAATCATCACTTATAAATGAAACATTGTATCCCGAATTAGCAAAAGCTATTTATCGCTCGGTGACGGTATCATTGCCGCATAAAAGTATTGAAGGTATTGAAAATATCGATAAGGTGATTGAGATCGATCAATCTCCCATCGGTCGTACACCGCGATCTAATCCCGCAACCTATACAGGTTTATTTACGATTATCCGGGATCTCTATGCTCAACTTCCGGAGGCTAAACTTCGCGGTTATAAACCGGGCAGATTCAGTTTTAATGTGAAGGGAGGTCGATGTGAGGAGTGTGAAGGTGACGGTGTGCGGAAAATCGAGATGAATTTCCTGCCCGACGTGTATGTAACCTGTGATGCATGCCGCGGTAAGCGATATAACCGTGAAACGCTTGATGTGACGTTTAAGAACAAAACTATCGCGGACGTTCTGCAGATGACCGTTTCCGAAGCGCTTGAATTTTTTAGTGAATTACCCCGTGTCAAACGAAAACTGCAGACGCTTTATGATGTAGGCCTTGGTTACATCAGACTCGGTCAGCAGGCAACAACCTTGTCGGGCGGTGAAGCACAGCGTGTGAAGCTTTCGACAGAATTATCCAAAGTAGGAACCGGCAAGACACTTTATATTCTCGACGAGCCGACGACCGGATTACATTTTGAGGACGTACGCATGTTGCTATCGGTGTTAAATAAATTAGCCGATAAGGGAAATACGGTGATTGTGATCGAGCATAATCTTGATGTTATCAAAGTTGCCGACCATATAATCGATCTGGGCCCTGAAGGCGGTGCAGAAGGAGGATATCTCGTTGCTGAAGGAACACCCGAAGAAGTAGCGGCAATAAAGGAGTCATATACCGGCCAGTTCCTTAAAGCCGAATTAACACGCGAAGGAATCGATATCCCGGAGATCGCGAAACCGAAAAGGAGGGGGAAATGAGCGGTTGATGGAGCTATCTGAGTAATGGAAACATCAAGGGAGATGGGCTTCAATGTGTGATGGGAAACGTGCTTGGATGATCGGCTGAGTTGTTCCTGTTTATTTAAGAACTTTTTACTCCTACAGACACAAACTCATTCTCCGGATCCAAAAACCGCCACTTTTTGTCAAGTGCTTCTCTTATACCTATTCTTGAAGTAGTTTTAATTTTTTGGGTCTTCAACTCAGTATTCTTAGATAGATACAGCGAAGGGGTATCGAGGGGGATTCCATTGAAACTTTTATCGATCGAAAATGCCTGACACAATTTGGCCGGACCGCTGAGTAAATCACGGAGGTTTTCTTTGCTTCGGTTTCGTTGCATAATGTCGATACCTTCGATCGGTTCTGCAGCACGTATCAACACAGCACCCGCTCTTTTCCCTTTCCCTGCGACAACGTTAAAACAATAATGCATCCCATACGTGAAATAAACATAGGAATAACCACCACTGTTGAACATTACCTTATTCCGTTCGGTTATACCACGATAGGCGTGTGAGGCGGGATCGTCCGCACCGCCGTATGCCTCAACTTCGACAATGCGTGCAATCAATGATCTGTTATCGATTATTCGTATGAGCAATGTACCGATAAGTTTTCGGGCAAGTTGTACCGGTGTTCTTTCGTAAAATGATCTCGGGAGCGGGAGGTAAATATGTTCCGTTTTTTTACTCACCGGTACTTACTGGCAAACTCATCGATAATTTTTGCAATATCTTTTTCGGTTATTCCGGTTCCGAATTCTTTTTGTTTACCGCCGTTATCCGGTCTGTGCTTTGTTTTCCGTTCAGGGATTGCAACATTTCCTGCGCGCTGCAACAAACGTTCTTCGATTTGCTTAATCCAATCGGTTTGTGTGTCATCTGAAGACACCGATTTCTTTTCGGGGAATGGCGGTTTTTTATTTTCAAACTCTGCAAGAAACGGACGGGTTTCATATGCAAGCCGTTTGATATTTATCATATGCCGCGCGGTGACATTGTCGGAGATGATAGATCCGCCCATCGTGCCCGGACCGAGTGTCATCGACGGTTCAAGTCCTGTTGTATAACCGACTGCGCCGAGTGCTGCCTGTGTGTTAACCAGTATTCTGAATGCCGGTTTTTCAAGAGCAAATTTCATAATAATATCCTGATCCTCGGAATGGATCACCATCGTGTGACCGATACCGCCGAAATTTAACAGATCGATACAACGGTGACACCCTGCAAGCCAGCCGTCATCGACAAAGAATGAGAGTACCGGTGAAAGTTTCTCCCGGGAGAGTGGTTCTTCTTTTCCCACCGATGTACATTCTGCGATGAGTACTTTCGTATCCTGAGGTACATCGATACCGGCGTTATGTGCGATATAGGTAGCAGGCTTCCCGACCATATCCGGATTAAGTGCGCCGCGGGGATCGAACATCAGACGTTCAAGTTTCAGCTTATCATTGCCGGTAACAAAATGTCCGCCGCGTGTCTTACATTCTGTCATGACAGCATCGCGCAACGGGGCATCACAGATCAAAGCAGATTCGGTGGAGCACAGGGTACCGTTATCAAATGTCTTCCCGGAGAGAACATCGGCTACCGCTTTCCGAACATTGGCGGTCCGTTCAATGAACGCCGGTACATTTCCCGATCCGACACCGTACGCCGGTTTGCCGGCGCTGTACGCGGCGCGAACCATCGGTGTTGAGCCGGTTGCGAGTATTACATCGACCGCTTTGTGATGCATCAACTCATCGGTGCCCTCGAGAGAAACGTTTTCCATGCAGGATATCAGGTTAGGAGGAGCTCCTTCGCGTTCGGCGGCTTCCTGCAATATGCGTACAGCTTCGTGTGTACATTTCACAGCCCGGGGGTGCGGACTTGCGACAATCGCATTGCGTCCTTTCACTGAAATCAATGCTTTAAACATAACAGTCGATGTCGGATTGGTGGAAGGAATGAGTGCTGCAACAACTCCCATCGGTTCTGCAATCTCGATGATCCGGTTCTCGTGGTCCTCACGGATAATACCGACTGTTCTCAGATCTTTAATGCTTTCGTAAGTATGTTTTGTGCCGAAAATGTTCTTCAATTTTTTATCTTCGGGTTTTCCGAAACCCGTCTCTTCACACGCCATCACGCCGAGGCGTTCTGCAGCTTCTTCACCCGCCTTCGCCATGGCAGCAACAATACGATCGACATTCGATTGCGGGAACTGTTTGAAGTCCTGTTGTGCCACTTTTGCTTTTGTAACAAGGTTACGGACTTCCTGGATTGATTGGAGATCTTTATCGTAGTTCATATTTTTACCTTTTATTACGCCAACAATTCTTGCCTGTAGTCCCACAGGTATAATCCGGTTTCCGGATCCCGTTCACGGACAATCTTTTCACCGTCGAACTCGTGAATTATCATCTCTGCGGCAAAGACAATAGATCCTGTGGCCAGATGTCCGCCGAATGCTTCTCCTTTATTATTTCCGAGCATAACATGAACATGAGCAAACGGTTCGTAGTTGCGGATTGAAATATTCCCGTAGAGAGACAATATTTCAAGATGCTCGTCAAATGTTATTTCTTCATATTCTTTTGTATTCTGATTGAAATACCAGACCACTGCTTTGGAGACCGCACCCAAACCGCGTATCTCACCGGTTTGAATTTTATGCTTGACTATATAATCGGTTATGCCGTTTAACAAATCGGTTCCCCGTTTTAAATGTCCGATATATGTTTGCTTTAACTTATACCGTTGATGTGACATTCTATAATCCTTCAATGAGCGGGAGTTGATTCGTTCGTCCCGGATCGGGTTTCCGGCGATTAAAATGTTTATACACGATATCGGTTACTTCGCGGCCTCGTGCGGTTCGTTTTAAAAAACCTTCGCGAATGAGGAATGGTTCATATACCTCCTCGATTGTGCCGGATTCCTCACCCACCGTCACGGCGAGGGTGTTCAATCCTACCGGGCCGCCTTTGTATTTATCTATAATAGAGAGTAATATACGCTTATCCATTTCATCGAGACCGAGTTCATCGACTTCGAGTTTTTGTAATGAATAATCGGCTACTTCTTTGGTAATAATGCCGTTGTGTTTCCGAAGACTGTCTTCTGCTTCTGCAAAATCCCTGCAACGCCTCAGGAGGCGGTTTGCAATACGGGGTGTACCCCGTGATCGTCCGGCGATTTCCAATGCACCATCATCACGGATATTTACATCTAATAATGAAGCCGAGCGTTTAATGATCTGGAAGAGTTCGTTTTTATCGTAATAATCGAGTCGGTTTGTGATTCCGAAGCGGGCACGTAACGGTGCTGTTAATAATCCTGCACGTGTGGTAGCACCGACAAGCGTGAAACGCGGGAGACTGAGTTGTATGCTTCGTGCATTCGGTCCACGGTCGATCATTATATCGATGCGAAAATCCTCCATTGCCGAATACAGGTATTCTTCCACAGTTGGATTGAGCCGATGAATTTCATCTATGAAAAGAACATCGCCCTCGTTTAAATTGGTCAACAATCCGGCAAGGTCGCCCGGTCGTTCGAGCACAGGACCCGAGGAAAGACGTATCGTAGCACCAAGTTCATTAGCTATAATGTAAGCCAGCGTGGTTTTTCCGAGACCCGGGGGACCGGTTAACAGAACGTGATCAAGCGCCTCACCCCTTTGTTTGGCTGCCGTGATAAAAACTTTCAGATTCGATGATAGCGAATCCTGTCCGATGAAATCATCAAATGAGAGCGGACGTAATGTTTGATCAAATTCCCGGTCTGTTTCAAACCGTTCAGGTGAAGTGAAGTCGCTGTGTCGTGTCATAATCAATCAAAGTAGGGATTTAGACCCTCACAATCAATAGTAAAATGATAAGTTCATACGTATCGAAGTTTACGGTTTCCGGTTGTCGGTATTCAGTTCCGACGGGACATCCGTTCGTGCAACAATAACTGTAAACAATAAACCGGAAACTGTAAACTGCCAGTTAGAAACTACATTCATTTTCCTAATTTTCTCAACGCCGCTTTTATCAAATCTTCGATAGAAATAGTATCGCCAGTGCGTTCGGCAAGTACGTTACGCAGTGCATTTTCAGAGGCGTTACGTGAATAACCGAGCGTTGTTAATGCAAGCAACGCTTCTGTCTGGATGCTGTCGAGGGTTTTGATGCCCGGCTGTTCTTCGGCGAGATGGATCTCGTCAAGTTTATCGCGTAGCTCGACAATAAGACGCTCGGCGGTTTTTCTGCCGACACCGGCGATCTTATTAAGTTGTGCGATATTACCCTGTTGTATTGCCCGGATAAGTTCATCATACGATAATCCCGACAGTACGGTTTGAGCAAGTTTAGGACCCACACCGGATATGGTGATAAGTTTTCGAAATATTTCTTTGTCCTGTTTTGTTGAGAAACCGTACAACTGTAAGGCATCTTCCCGTACGTGCAAATAGGTGAATAATGTCGTTGTTTGTCCAACTTCCGGTAACCGGTCGAAGGTGGTAACAGGAACGTGTATCTGATAGCCGACACCACCGACATCGATGATTGTTTCGGTGGGGGATTTATGAATAATCTTTCCGGTTAATTGTCCGATCATAATTAACGCTCTATCTTATATACTACATCACCTGGAGTTGATACGAGTCCGTAGCCTATACCCACAAGTCCACCGACGACTCCGGCACCAAGACTTGATCCTATATATAAAAAAGCATCGCTTACGGACTCATCCGGACCACGCTGGCTGACAAAGTGTGCACCAAGCGGAATTCCGGCGAAAAGTCCGACTATACCGCCCCACATACCCGATCGCAGTGCGCGGCCGCTGCGGTCATATTCAAGCCGAGAATATGCAATATCGCCGACGGGTACGGAGTGTAAATCGCCGTCGTCTTTTTTCACGGTAACAGTATTCATCTCATACACGATAAAATTACCGGTAACCCGGGTCATATCTTTTAATAATATCGTAACACGGTCATGTTCAACTATAGGAATCTCATTAAATGATGCAACCTTTTTATCAAAGGGGATGTCCTGTGCAATGAGCGGGGATGCGACTAATACTACAGTGCTTGCTGCCAGCAGTATAAATTTGATCACGTGATTACTCTTTCGGGATGTGCTTCAATAAATGATTTCCAGTTTTTAAATTGTTTCTGATTGAATGGCGAGATGGTTTTATGCAGATGACAGATTGCAACAGCAAGTGCATCACTCACATCATGCATCATATCTTCCTTTGGTATGTTCAATATGTTGCAAACCATATATGCTACCTGGTCTTTTGATGCTGCACCGTTACCAACGAGTGCCCGTTTTATTTCACGTGGTGAATATTCGGTCGTTGGTAGTTCGTACTGGACGGCGGCTAATATCGAAACACCACGGGCATGGCCGATCTTCAATGCCGATTGAACATTCTTTCCGTAAAAAGCCGATTCAATTGCGAATTCATCCGGATGATACCGCTTGATGATATTTACCAATTGAGTATGTATTGCCTGCAGACGGAGCGGCATTGAATCGGTGGATTTGTTTTTAATAACACCGTGATGAATTCGGTACAGCTTACCGTTTTTCCATCCAATCACTCCGTAGCCGGTTGTCAGGGTACCCGGATCAACACCGAGAACGATCATATTGAGCTTCCGGTTTTCAGTTATTAGTTATCAGTATTGGGTTTCCGTTTTAGAGCTTCCAGTTGAGTGTTGCCATGTAATGTGAAAAAAATATGTGTCAAACTGAAAACTGTAAACTGGAAACTGTATTAGCTTTCCTGGGCAAGTTTTTCAAATACTGCGTCGTCAATCTCAAAGTTTGCATAGACATTTTGAATGTCGTCGTGTTCGTCCAGTACCTCGATAAGCTTGAGGACTTGTTCAGCATCTTTCCCCTCAACGGGAACGGTGCTGTTCGGCTCCATCTGCAGTTCTGCAGAGTCAACCGGTATATTTTTATCAGCAAGGGCCTGTTTTACTTTTTCGAAGTTTTCCATAGTCGTTGTAATTTCATAATAATCATCGGTTGGCTGCATGTCATCTGCACCCGATTCGATCGCAACATGAAGTAGGTCGTCCTCTTCGATTTTGCTGGTTGGAACCCGAATCGCACCTTTTCTGGTAAACATCCATGCAACGCTTCCGGCTTCGCCAAGCCGGCCATTGTTTTTACTTAATAAATGCCGGATCTCGGCAACGGTACGATTCCGGTTATCGGTCACCGATTCCATAAGAATTGCGACACCGCCGGGGCCGTACCCCTCGTAGACGATTTCTTCGAACTGCATACCGGGCAGTTCTCCCGTCCCGCGTTTGATGGCACGATTGATATTATCCTGCGGCATATTTGCATCTTTTGCCATTTGAATTGCCAATCGCAATCTGGGATTGGCCTCGGGATCGCCGCCGCCTTCGAGGGCTGCGACAGAAATTTCCTTAATTATTTTTGTAAAAATCTGGCCGCGGCGCTGATCGTTCACGGCTTTCTTTCGCTTGATCTGTGACCACTTCGAGTGACCTGCCATAACAATCCTGTACCTTTATGATTGCTCTTTTATATCTTTTATTCTAAGCTGTGTTGAAACCACACCGTTCCATTCATTTTGATGGATTGTATAAACCATCTGAATCTCCTTGCCTTTTTCGCTTACTACAGGTAAAAGGCCTCCAAGGTTAAAACCTATTGCATCGAGGATAAGATCCTTTTGCCGTACGCGCATCAGTAAATGATTTTTACCGACTATCTTCGGTGAACCGACTACATGCAGACTATTGGAATAAAATGTCGGATTAAGATTTTCGGGGCCAAAAGGAGCAAACATCTCAAGTATCCGCACAAATTTCGGTGTTATCTCATCGAATGACAACAGTGCATCGATTTTTATTTCGGGTGTCATTATTTCTTCGGTAAGATATTCGCTTGCCACCTTGTTGAATGCTTTACGGAATTCATCCAACCGGTCGAGATCTACTGACAAACCGGCAGCATACTTATGACCGCCGAATTGTAGAGTATAATCTTCAACTTGTTTCAATGCCTGATATATATCAAACCCGGCAATACTCCGTGCAGATCCTTTTGCCACACCGTCTATAGTTGTCATCAATATTGTCGGACGGTAGTACTTTTCAACGAGCCGGGAAGCTACAATACCGATGACTCCCGGATGCCAGTCGTCCTGATGTAAAATGAGCGGAAAAAGGTCCCCGGTATCTTCGATATATGCTTCTGCAATTTCCATTGCCTCGTTGAATGTCATCTCGTCAATTTTGCGGCGATTATAATTTTCCGATTCGACAATTTGCGCAAACTCACACGCCTGTGAGTAATCTTCACATGTGAGCAATTCTACTGCGCGGCGGGCATCACCGAGTCTGCCGACTGCGTTGATGCGCGGTGCTATGACAAAGACTACCTGACCGGTATTAATTTTACCCGGTTTTAAATTCGAGCTTTCAATAATTGCTCTGATACCAGGCCGCGGGTTTTTATTAATAAGGTCCAATCCCATTTTGACAACTACCCGATTTTCACCTTCAAGCGGCACAATGTCGGCTGCGCTTGCAAGTGCAACATAATCGAGATATTCGAACGCTCTCTCTTCGTGCCCGAGTTCAAGGGCAAGTCCATGGACGAGTTTAAATCCGACCCCGCATCCACTCAGATATTTAAACGGATAATTACATCCGGGCTTTAACGGATTCAATATAGCGTATGCGTTTGGCAGCTCGTCACCCGGTTCATGATGATCGCATATAATACAGTCAACATTTTTTTGATTTGCATACTCTACCTGTTCGTTTGCCGTTACACCGCAATCGATTGAGATAAGTAAGCTGACACCACGATTGATAGCTTTATCTATGCCGGAAATGGATAGTCCATATCCATCTTTAATTCTATCGGGTATAAAGTAGGATACTTTACATCCTATAGAACTGAGATACCGGTATAACATCGCAGTTCCGTTGGTACCGTCAACATCGTAATCGCCGTAGATCATAATGCCTTCGCCGGTATCGCGTGCTTTACGTATACGTTTGATTGCGATATCCATTCCATCCATCAAATGAGGATCATGCAAATAATCAACACCGGGACGGAAATATTCCCGGGCTTTTTCAAAAGTATCTATGCCTCTGTTAATGAGAATGGAGGTAAGTGTTCTGCCGATCCCGAGTTTTTCTTCGAGGGGTTTAAGAATTTCTTCGGGAGCAGGGTCTGTTAAAGTCCAACGTTTATTACTGGTAAGACTCGATTTGTTTTCAGCTTGTGATTCTTTCGGTAGAGATGCACCAGAGTTCCTTTGTGTTTGTTCCATTGGTATCCCTTCCGAAGCCCTAACGGATCGGTTTGGAATTTTAGAAAAAAATCCGAATCTGTCTGTAAGCCGAATTCTGTCTGCCCCGACGAGTCGGGGGAGGCAACCATTTATCTGCGCGACCTACCCGAGAGTATATATCCCGATTACCCGGGACGAACGACGCGGGCAACGTCGGTTCCTCTCTTATTTGGTCTTGCTCCGGGTGGGGTTTACCGTGCCCCCGACAGTCACCTGTCGGAGCGGTGAGCTCTTACCTCACCTTTTCACCCTGACCCTCCTGCACTCTTCGAGCTTCGGAGGGCAAGCCCTCTTTTGCTCGATAACTTCGTGGGGAATACCCGACGAAGCTTTAGCGCAGTCGGGCGGTCTGTTTTCTGTGGCACTTTCCGTAGATCCGCCTTGAAACGGATTCCCTCTGCTTGCGCAGAGCACCCTGCCCTATGGAGTTCGGACTTTCCTCCCCGATTTATAGATAGATAATCGGAGCGATTGCCCGACATTTTCGGATAAAATGTTCCTAAAATATCCTGTACCAATCCTGTAAAGCTTCAAATTAATTATTAATATTCACTATTGATACCAATATATTAACTATCGGAATAAAGTTCAAGGAGTGCTATAATGAAAGAGGGATTTTTGAGTCTATACCGGCATTTGCCAGTCGGTCGGCTTCGCGATTTTGTTCCCTGCGAACGTGTTTAAATGAAATATTTACCCCAGGTTTATCCTTTTCTGTTTGATTTGCTGAAATTAAGCGGATCAGATCCTGGACTCTATTGTTTAGCTTTTTAAGCTCGTTTTCTTTGACTTTATATTGTCCATTAAGTTGTTTTACAACAAGTTCGCTGTCGGAGTGAATGACAACTTCAGTTGATGAGCCGGAAGCGTTGCGTGAAATAAGAGATGGAGTTTTTTTGAGTTTTGTAAGGGCAGCTATCAGTGCGTTATATTCTGCCTGATTGTTGGTCATTTTACCTGCATATCCAGCGGCAGAAAATATAGTTTCACCTTTATCGGTTTTTATAACAATTCCGATACCGGCTTCGCCGGGGTTGCCGCGCGAAGCACCGTCAATATAAATGTGGATCATCAAGCGACTTTATTTACCTCCGCTGCTATTTCTTCGGCGATCAGAATTCGTCCGCAATTCTCACAGTGATGAATCTCATCGTTCTTTCGGAGCAGAAGATTGAGTTGTGGGGGTACGGTTTTATAACATCCTCCACACGCACCACGGGTAATCGGAACAACTGCTTTACCGTATTTAGCCGATCTGATCCGATCATATGATGACAACGCTTCATCCGTTAACTGCCGGGCTATCTTATCCCGCTCGTGCTGTAACTGCAGCTCTTCATCTTCGTGTATTTTCGAAACTTCCTGAAGATCCTTTTTATTTTCACTGAGCTCAGATTGGAGCGATTCTAATTTTTGTTTCAACTCGTCGACGCTTGTACTTAACTCTTTCTGTTTTGCATCATTATCTTCTGCTGCCTGCATGCAGGCCATGATTTTATCTTCAGCTTCGGTGATCTCTTTTGTAATGGCGTCGTACTCTTTGTTATTACGAACTTCGTACAACTGTTTTTTTAACTCCTCGACGCGCTGGTTTAATGTTTCCTCATCCAGGTTTGCCTTTTCGCGGGCTGCAAGATGTTCGTCGATCTGCTTTTGTAATGCATCAATTTGCGTTTGCGTCTCTTGTATCTGATCGTTTAAATTTCTCACGATACCCGGGAGATCACCCTTTTCTTCTTCAAGGTCCATCAGTTTAAGGTCAAGTGTTTGCAGCATATAGAGCAATTTGATTTTATTTTCCAATGTAATCGCCTCCTCCTAACTATAGTGTATCGGGTTTGTTGTAATTTCTGTCCTATAAAATTCCGTTCTTGTGTCGGCAAATTTTTTCTTGAGCCGGTTCATAATCGCATCGAGGATCCATATCTCCGTTTCATAATGCCCGGCATCGATAAGGTGTATAATTCCACGCGCTTCGTGGAACGCATGATATTTGATATCGGCGGTGACAAAGGCATCGGCTTTCTTTTGTAAAGCAATTGGAACAAGATCAGATCCACTGCCGCCGCAAACTACAACCCGTGAAACTGTATCCGCTGAACCTTGTGCCCACCTGATCGTTGGTACCTTCAGGGTATTTTTAACAAATTGGATAAAGTCATCAATTGGTTGAGACTCAGGTAAAGTGCCGATCACTCCAGCTCCGTATTTTGGATCGACTGCTTCGTTTGGATATATATCGTATGCTACTTCATCATATGGATGGGCATCTGACATAGCCTGTACAACGGCTTGTGTCTTCCATTTTGGAACAATCATTTCAATGCGAACTTCATCTTCATGCTGAAGCTTGCCGACATCACCGCTGAACGGTTGTGCACCTTCAAGCGGTCTGAATGTACCGGTACCGCGCGTTTGAAATGAACACCCCTCATAATCGCCGATAATTCCTGCACCAGCATCCGTCATTGCATTCGTTACCTGTTCAACATAATCGACCGGTACAAATACGGCTACCTTTTTTGTCGTCCCGCCTTCTTGATAAAGGAATGCTGTATTCTGTAGATTTAGTTTCTGTCCGAGGACGAAGTTTACTCCGTCCCGGGTGAAATCGAGATTGGTATGTGCTGCGTACAGATGTAATCCATTCCGTGCGATGTCGAGGGCAAGTTTACCGGAAAAAGATTTTGGTGTCAGATTTTGTAAAGGTTTAAAGATGAGAGGATGGTGGGTGATGATGAGGTTGCATTTCTTTTGCAGTGCTTCTTTGATGATTTCCGGGGTGATTTCAAGAGCAGCCAGCACTCCCGTTACCTCAGTGTTTGCATCACCAATCTGCAAGCCGACATTATCTCGCTCCCACGCAATACCGGGTGGAGCCCAGATCTCCATTTCTTGGATTATATCTCGTATTCTTAGCATATATCAGACATAAAAAAAGTGTCCGCATTTTTTATAATGACGGACACTTTTGTTGAAAAAATTGTACGTTTTTGTCTTATCTCTGTCGGGCAGGATCAGTAGTTCCCTGCCGCTGGTATAAATCTTATATCTTTTTGGCCGTTGTTTTCTCAATCTTGAATTCATTAATGGAACACTCAAAATTCTTAGACATTAAATATACAGTTATTATCATCGAATTGCAAGAATATAACGACTTGATTTTTAGTGTTGAAAATATTATATTGCCAAATAACTATATAGTAATATTAATTATCATCTAACGGAGTGAAGCTATGGCTGTTTATGAATATCGCTGCCAGGATTGTGGCGGTCTTTATGACATTTTACATCTCGGAAAAGAAAAAGCAGAAGATATTATCTGTCCACAATGCGATTCACGAAACTATAAGAAGCTGTTATCTGTTTTTAATTCATCGAGAGGATCATCATCCAATCATGAAACGGTACCGGCTCCGTCTTGCTCGACCGGAGCATGTGGCATAGGAGGCGGCTGTTTCAATTAAATCCCGGAGGAATCTATGGATCTGAAAAAGATGTGGCGTGTGGTTGGTGTTCCGGTAGTCTTGTTCACGGTGATTGTTCTATACGCAGGAAACAATGATAATGAACATAAAGAACGGGCTCAAACGGCAGCTCAATCATTTATGGGACAGCTTCAAAACGTCCTTATGGAAGAGTTGCGTGACGGTGGTCCGGTTAAAGCAATCGCGGTTTGTGCCGATACTGCACAGGTGCTTACCGATCGTGCAGGTGAAGAGCTTGATGTCTCGCTAAAACGCGTTAGTGACCGAGTTCGCAATAGCAACAATGAACCTGATGAATATGAAGCATCTGTTCTTAAAAAATTCACCCGGAAGCAAGAAGAAGGTGAGACGCCACCGTTCATTCATACCGAAGTGCGAACTCTAAACGGTGAAAAGGAGTTTTGGTATATGCAATCGATTCACATGCAGGCACAATGTCTTGGCTGTCATGGTGAAGAAGAGCAGATTGCCGATACTGTTAAAAAATTATTGAGCGAGAAATATCCCGATGACCGTGCGACAGGATATACACCGGGTGATTTTCGCGGTGCAATACGGGTAAGTTTTACCGTTGACTAATTACCGGGAGGATATATGAAACAATACGTGCTCATTGTGGGTGGAATTATACTTATTGCCGGTATTTATTTTCTGGCGATTTCTCAAACCGGAGAAGGACATATGGAATACTCTGTACAAGAACTGAAGAATAAAATTGAAAACGATACCGAATTAATTGTGTTGGATGTACGCACGACCGGCGAATACACGGGGGATCTCGGGCATGTTAATTCCTCTATACTCATCCCCGTACAGGAATTACAACATCGTGTAGCCGAGATTGAAGAATATCGTGATCGTGAGATTGCAATTATTTGCCGGACCGATAACAGAAGCAGGGCCGCTGCCTCGATATTAAAAGAAGCAGGTTTTGAAAATGTAGTTTTTGTACGCGGTGGTATGGTAGAATGGAACAGACAATATGGTAATCCTCAACAAAAATAAAAACTAATTATGATGAGAACAGTTTTAATTATACTTGGTGTAGCTTTGCTTGGTGCTTTGGGCGGCTATGCATACTATTATTTTATCGGATGTAATGCAGGAAACACCTGTCCCATTACAAGTAACCCGTATTCAAGTATGGGCTATGGCGCTTTGCTTGGCGGACTTATAGGCTTTAATTTTATTCCATCGAAAAGTAAGAAAGACAAATCTTAATATGACAGCTATTCTCCTTGGAGTGCTCATTGGCGGACTCACCGGATTCGCCATCAGCAGTTATCTCAACCGACGAAATATATATGCATGCGTTTTTCTTTGCAATAAACGGGTAAGTGTCGTATATTTTGGTTTATTAGGAGCACTTTTAGCTTCCGGAATATAGGATACTAAAACATACATGTTCACACAGTCGGTTCGACTCGGCAGAATTATCGGTATTCCTGTCGGAGTTAATTATTCCTGGTTTGTAATTTTTGCCCTCATCACGCTCACCCTGGGAGGGCAGTTTGCATATGTATATCCCGAATGGGCATCAAGTGTGCATTATATCGCGGGAATTATAACCAGTCTCTTATTTTTTCTGTCTGTACTATTGCATGAACTCGGTCATAGTTTTGCGGCCAAGCAAAAAGGTATAAACGTCAGGGCAATAACATTGTTTATTTTTGGCGGTGTTGCTCAAATTACACGGGAGCCCGACCGACCGATGACGGAATTTTATATCGCGATAATGGGGCCGGTTGTGAGCATTGCACTTGCAGGTATCTTCTGGGCACTGGCACTTGTATTTCAACCAGTAAGTGAAGTAGTTGTTGCAATTACCCAATGGCTTGCCCGGATAAATTTTATTCTGGTTGTTTTCAATATGATACCGGGCTTTCCGCTTGATGGTGGGAGGGTATTCCGTGCGATTGTCTGGTTCTATGTAGACAGTTATGAACGGGCAACCAAGATCGCTTCGGGTGTCGGACAGGCGGTTGCCTATATGTTCATACTTGGCGGTATCTTTCTAATCGTCGGCGGCTATTGGATTAACGGGTTGTGGATTGCATTTATCGGCTGGTTTTTATTAACTGCTGCACAACAGGTTAGCCAATACGTAACGCTCAAAGGCGCGCTCAGGGGCATAAAATCACGTGATGTCATGCAAACAGACTGCCCCCGGGTTGATTCCAGGACAACTGTTTCTGCATTAATTGATGAACATCTTTTTCGAACGGCTCGTCGTGCATTCTTAGTTATAGAGAATGATGCTTTAGCTGGCCTCGTTACATTGCATCAGATAAAACAACTTCCGCGGGATTCGTGGCATCAAACTACACTTGGTGATATTATGACACCGATGAGTGATCTGCACTGGGTATATCCTGAAACGGAAATTACCGAAGTGCTGGACATTATGAATGCTGAAGATGTGAATCAGGTCCCGGTACTGCGTGACGGGAAGCTCGAAGGAATCATTGGTCGTGATCATTTATTACAGGTAATGCAGGCAAGACTGGATATCGGCGTCTGATTACAGGCTTGAATAATTTAATTTCTCAAAATTTATATCCCTGAGTTCATTGATTTTTTTCTCGATTTTTTCGACGTGTTCCTCAAGCTTCTTAATGTGAATTTTTTCCTGGTCCGATAGTGTATGTCGTTGCAACACATCGATAGAAATTTTTACCGCTGCAAGCGGATTGTTGAACTCGTGACAGATAGTAACAATGAGTGCTTTAATTGCATCTGTTTGTTTTTCGGCCATCAGTTGGCGTTTGTTGATTTTCTCCATTTGATTCCGGAGTTGGGCACGCTGGAGCGTGTTGATGATTGTGCGTGAGAGGATATCCATCCCGGTTTCTTCTTTAACGAGATAATCGTCGGCACCGATTTTCATAGCCTCGACGGCAACCTTAAGCTCTTTACTTGATGTGAGAAATACTACGGGAATTTTTGTGGTTATTTCCCGGATAAGGCGGGTAATCTCGAGTCCGTCAGCAATCGGGAGAAAATAATCTGTCAAAATGATATCGATATTTTCGGAGTTTTCTTTGAGGAAATCGATTGCCTCCTCGCCGACTCTATACCAGGTGGTCTCAAATTTTTCGGGGGTATGCTTTTCTAAAAAGCGCCGGGCTTCGTGAACATAATCCTCTGAGCTGTCGACAAATAAAACTTTAATACGAGAATTTTCAGCAGACACTACGAACTCCAAATTTTGCGAATATCGATATCTATAAATAGTTTTATAATGTACGGTTTAAATTGAATAATCGCAATATTATGTGTTTTATATCAACAAGATATTGATTTTCAATGATTTATTGACTATCATTCAATAACTTAAAAATTAATGAATAAATAATATAATTTCGCAACAGGAGATCACCAATGCCGGATAAGAATCGCATCCTTGTCGTAGATGATGAAGAGGCACTGCGAACTGTTCTCAGTACAGAATTGTCAAGCGAAGGGTATGAGGTGAGTACTGCAGCAGACGGAAATGAAGCGATTGAGTTAGTAAAAGATAATAATTACGATCTGGTCTTACTTGATATTAAAATGCCGAGTGTTGATGGGTTTGAGGTGCTGAAGTATATCAAGGGAGGAAAACCCGATATTAAAGTCATTATGCTCACAGGTTTTGCTGATTTGAAAAATGCAATTGAATCAAAACGTTTGGGAGCTGAAGACTTTGTCAGTAAACCGTATGACCTCGTTGATTTACTGACCACCATTGAACGGGTACTGGGTGAGTAATTACCGGGTAAACGAATAAGCCAATCAAGTTTTTTCCTATCATTATTGTTGTATCATGGCACAACAATATAAAATTCTGATAGTGGACGATGAGCGGTCGCTCGTCCATTTATTACAGGCCGATCTTTCTTCAACAGACCGGTTTGAGGTTGATGTTGCCCTTGACGGCGCCGAAGCGATCAACAAATTGCAATCGAGCATTTACGATGTAGTTTTACTCGACGTCAAAATGCCGAGAGTCGGGGGCATGGAAGTTCTGAAATTTCTGCAAGAACAGTCACCTCAGACGCAGGTCATCATGCTGACAAACTATGCCAGCGTCAAAACCGCAATTGAATCTATAAAACTGGGAGCATACGATTTCATTGCCAAACCGTATGACTACGACGAACTGATTGCTACCATCGAACGTGCAATTGAACGGCGCCGTTTGTTCATCGATAATGAGCTGATGAAGAACCGGTTGTATGGAAAACAGAAAGACTCAACCATTGTCGGGAAGAGTGAACCGATCGTGGAATTAATAGAGCGATCACGGAAGGTTGCTGAAACAGATTCAATTGTGTTGATTCAGGGGGCAAGTGGAACCGGTAAAGAACTTATTGCAAATCTAATACACCGGGCGAGTCCTCGCAGCGACCGGCCGTTTGTTGCAATGAATTGTGCTTCAATTCCCGATTCATTACTCGAAAGCGAATTGTTCGGACACGAACGTGGTGCATTTACCAATGCGTATAGCACAAAACAAGGATTGGTTGAAGTTGCACAGGGTGGAACACTCTTTCTGGATGAAGTGGGTGACATAAGTCAAACAATTCAACCGAAGTTACTCCGTTTTCTCGAAACGGGTGAATTTCGCAGAGTTGGCGGGACGAATACCCTCAAAGTGAATGTCCGAATCATATCGGCAACAAATAAAGACTTACCGCAAGAAGCGAAAGAAGGACGTTTTCGTGAAGACCTGCTATACCGGTTAAACGTTGTTACCTTATATATCCCGCCACTCAAAGACCGAAAAGATGACATAGCCTTACTGGTTGATCATTTTATAAATAAGCACAACCGTACAAAACCGCAAAAAAAAATTAATCCGGAAGCGATGGATATTTTATTGCAACACGATTGGCCGGGGAATGTTCGTGAGCTTGAACATGTGATAGAAGGTGCAATAATACTATCGTCGAATGAAGTCATCGAACCGGAAGATTTAACATTGAATACTAATCTCCAGAAAACCGTGAAGCCACGACAGGAAAAGCCAAACGGAGTACCTGACCAGAAAATTCAGACACCATATGAGGATGGCGAGATCCTGTCGCTTGAAGATCTCGAAAAGATACACATACAAAATGTATTACAGCAAAATGAGTGGAGCAGGGTGAAAACCGCCCAGGATCTTGGGATCACACCAAAAACACTTTATCTCAAGATCAAGCGATACGGTATCGAGACACCATCACAATAACAACGGTATATACTATTATACCGTATGAAATAGGTCGTGTAGAATCAGCCAGAGTAATACAACCACACCGATAATTCCAAGAAAAAATGCAATTACCTGAAGTAATGCACGGGTTCCGTTGGTGGATGAACCTTGACCTTTCGGACGAAGCATTGTATTACACTTTTTGCAATTTGTACTACCTTCGGCATTAATCGTACCACATGATTTACATTTCATAACAACCTCCATAGGTAAAAAATGATCGAAAAAAATTCAGTTTATTAATTTCGACACACAAGAGGAGGTATGATCAAATTATTAAGATACGGTTACGAATGTATAAGGGCGTTGATGGGGGGGACTCAAGGTTTGTTCGTGAAGTAAAAAGATTAAGGGAGAAATACTCATCCGGGCATTTTGAAAATCGTTTAATCCCGGTAATTGCTATCGGTTGATTCTTATCCAATAAATAATATTGATTTGCAAGTTCACAAAGTCCGAATATCGAAATTGAATAAGGAGATACGTAGTTATGTTCACATAGATCGGAGAAGCCCAGATGCACTACTCCGATAATTGTAATAGTTACAACTATTGCTGCGATATCGATGCAACGTTTGACAGTATGTACAATAATAGTCTTCATTTGAGCATACGAATATATCTTTATATTTGCTGGAAATCAATAGCGTATTTCAGTGTATACTTTTTGGTTAAATAGATATAATCTCAATTGTTTTTTAATCATTTGAGCGGAGCGAAAATAATTCAGGCTATGTGATATTTGAGATCAGGTATTGACTTTTTCAATTTTATTCATTAAATAAGTCATAATTATTAATCAATCAATTTGATTAATAATATATTTTTTAGAATTTCTCCGTCTGTTCTGTAAATACAATTTCATCCACTAACTTTTATACCTCCAATGACGAACAATCCAACCCAAGTGAGTGAGCCTCAACCAGTATTACCGCTTCGAGAGAAAATTTCGTATGGTTTCGGTGACCTTGCCTCAGTCCTGTACTGGCAAACTTTTATGCTGTATTTCACTTACTTTTATACCGATGTTTTTTTACTTCC
>PWXV01000085.1 GCA_003568415.1 Ignavibacteriales bacterium | reverse complement strand
TCGGTATTCTGTTCAATTGTACCATCGGTGTCCGACCGATAGTTTCAAATATATTTGTTGCATATTTTTTATTTGAATCCCAAACTACGTGCATATAATTCTCCGGTTTTTTCAAATTGTTTCAAGTTATTAATCAATGTAATGTTTATCAGTTATTTCCTGTGCAGTGTTAATAATATCGGTTAAATATACATTATTCACTCTCTGTTTGCATTATATCATCCAATATTTGATAATTTCAGCTAATATTAACAGAGCGACGGTCATATACCACCTTTCCTGTTTCATAAACAATCTCCCTGAATTTCTTATCAACCGATTGTAAATATACCACATCTACCGAATATAAACCTGCTATATCTTCGATTTCATCAAGTATTAAGCGTTCCGTCCTTACCTCAGGTCTTTTTGCATCAACGGCAAAGTCGAAATCGGGATTTCCGATTGTCTCCCGTTTAGCCCGGGAACCAAACAAATAAATTACATCCGGTGATATATATTTCACCAGAATCTTCACTACTTCATTTATAATTACCTGTTCTCTATGCATCTTATCTATTTTTGCCATACTAAATAAAAACCCTCATTACGCAGTTATCGCTTTCGCAGCCGGTGAATCCTTCATCGGCAGCTTATAACGACGAATCCCATCGTATCGATATAATGCCGATGCAACGGCTCCGGCGGTAGGAACAAGTCCTATCTCGCCCACACCTTTTGCTCCGAACGGTCCTTCGGGTTCGTTTTCCTCAACGAGTATTATCTCGGTTTCGGGCATATCCTTCGCACGGAGTAAGCCGAGTGAACGAAGTTTGAACGACTCCGGCACACCTTCATGTAATTTCAACTCCTCGGTCAATGCATAGCCGAGTCCCATATGCACCGACCCTTCAAGCTGTCCCTCAAGGGATTTCCGATTTATCACTTTCCCGACATCATGCGCAGCAACCACCTTCTTCAATTTCCCTTCATCGTCGAGAATGACTACCTGTGTAGCAAAACCGAATGTCATATGGGTAATGGGTTTTTTCGTTTTCTCATCGAGTGCGGTTGTGTAATCGATAACTACTTCACCGAAATACTTTTCACCAACAAGGTCTTTCAATTGTTTGCCGGTGCATAAATCTTTCTTCATTTTTTCAGCTGCCTGAATTACCGCTCTCCCACCAAGCACCGTCGCTCTTGATGCGGTGGTCATACCGCACGGTGTCGGCTGTGTTGTATCGATGTTGACACGAACTTTCCGTGGGTCGATACCGGTAACGTCACTGAAGAACTGTATCATCACCGTACAAAATCCCTGTCCCATCTCAGTAAAGCCGGTATTAATGTGGACGGTTTCATCGGGTTGTACCTGGATAATTGCCTGACCGTATTCGGGCATTCCGTTGCCGATGCCCACGTTCTTTATCCCGCATCCGATGCCTGCATACGGTGATGAATAGTATGCATCTTTTACGGCAAGGAGTGTCTCCCGGATGCCAACCGATTTTTCAAACACCTGTCCTGTACAAAACGTATCGCCGACATCCACGACGTTTCGCCATCGCATTTCCCATCCGTCGATACCCACCTTCTCTGCAAGAATATCCATCATTCCTTCCATCGCAAAGGCAGCTTGATTTGCACCGAATCCCCGCATCGCACCGCAGGGGAGATTGTTCGTATAAACTGAGAGTGCTTCCACATCCGAGTTCAAGATATTGTACGGACCGCCAGCGTGTCCTGCCGCCCGTTCAAGCACCTTTGTACCGACCGATGCAAATGCACCTTTATCGCCGATTAATCGTGCACGGAGAGCGGTGATCTTTCCCTCCTTATCACATCCTACCGTATAGGTCAGTTTAATGGGATGACGCTTCGGATGCAGACGGATACTTTCCTCACGGGTTAGGGTTGCTTTCACAGGTTTACCGGTAAGATGTGCTGCCAGTGCAATCTGACCCTGAATGCTGAGGTCTTCCTTCCCGCCAAACGCCCCGCCGTTGGTTACTAATGTTACTTTAACTTCGTCTTCCGTTAATCCGAGTACCGATGCAATTTGCTTTCTGTCGTCAAACACTCCCTGTCCCTGAGAATACACTTCAAGCACTCCATTTTGTTGCAGCGCTATTGAGCTCTCGGGCTCAAGGAATGCGTGTTCAATCATCTGGGTTTGAAATGTTTTTGTTTCAACGAACGCCGATTCTTCAAGGGCTTTATCCACATCGCCTCGCTTGATAACTGCTTTATCAAGTAAGTTATCTTTCCCTTTATGTACCTGAGGGGCACCGGACTTCAATGCATCTTCGGGGTCATAGACACCATCAAGTTTTTCGTAATCGACAGCGATATTCTCGATTGCCTGGCGGGCGGTTTTGTCATCTTCCGCTACGACCATTGCAAGAACATCTCCGATGCAGTGAGTCGTTTCGCCTTCGGCGATGAACAACGGCCAATCTTTATATATTAATCCCTGGTAGCGCTCACCGGGAATATCCTTTGCGGTCAATACCTTTTCAACACCGGGTTGTTCCTCTGCTTTGGTCGTATCTATTTTGTTTATTTTTATTTTCGGATGCGGTGAAAACAAGAATGCACCGTACAGCATACCGGGGAATTTCATATCATCAATATACGGCCGTTCACCCATAGCAAACTGTTCGCCATCCATCCGGGGAAGACTCGAGCCGACTTTCCCCGAGTAATCAGCTTCCGGTAGCTGCTCACCTTTAAACGCCTTCGCAGCCATATCAATGGCATCGATTATTTTTACGTAACCGGTACAACGGCAGATATTGT
>PWXV01000224.1 GCA_003568415.1 Ignavibacteriales bacterium | reverse complement strand
CCGATGCAAAACTTAATAATAAATTACGCCAGAAGCGCATCATCCTCAGGTTGATATTCGCCTCTAACTCATGTTTAGACCCTTATCATCCGTGTTCCAATTATCTCTATCGATGTATTTTTAATTCGTAACTCGTAATTCGCCTGTCCGCCGAAGCTGTTTTTTTAGCGAAGGCGGATAACACGTAATTCGTCATTGGTCACCCCTTCACCTCCCCGCATTCACCACAACCGCCACTCCATACGCCACCGCCGCACACACCATCACCACCACAAATCCGAACTCAACGGCTATGATCGTCGCCAGTGCTGTGCTTACCACGGACATACACCCGTTGATTCCCCACGCCCAGGGAACGTGGCTTTCATTCCTTGAAGATACATACCGCAAACCGAGGGGAAACGGCATACCCATGAAAAATGCCGGCGGGGCAATGATGAGAAACGAAAGCAATCCCTTTACAATAAGGGGTAAACCGATAGTCCACTCAAGAAGGAACGGCAGGATTAGTATATATAATAGAGTAAACCCGGCAACGATGCCTGCCGCTCTGCGGAGAATTCGCGGACTTGCCTGAAATCGTGATGACACATAGCTGCCCACCCCCGAACAAATAAGCAGCGCGGTAATGACCGTCGCGGCTGAATATATCGGATGTCCGAGATATAATATAAACCGCTGTATCAAAACGATCTCGATAAACATAAAACCCAGGCCGAGTCCGCTGAAATACAGCACCGTCCACATCTTGCCGGTGCCTTTGAATCCGATCCTGAACAACGGCAGAAGTATCAACACCACCGCCGCCACAAATATCTGAATAAACGTCACCGCAACGACAAGATAACCCACTTCAAGGAACGGCACTGCCTGATCGCCGAACAACTCTCGAAGGTGCGGTAAGCTCTCCCATCGCAAAAACTGTGAAAAATACGGACGGTTATCGCTTGCCGGACGAAGGTGAAAGTCGTAATCCCTGAAAAGCTGCTCACGATCCGATGCAAGTATCTCATCGACGTAATTGAAAAAACTTCTGTCCTCGATATCATTATAATGCGTTCGTTCACCTTCCTGTAAATCCGGCAGTATTACCGGATCGAAAAACATCGTGCGGCAAAACTGCCGTATCGAATCGATCTCGTCGGCGGTGAGAGGCGTGCGTTTCACAAAGAACGAAACCGTTCCCCACGAACGGATAGCAACAAGATGATCTTCAATTGAATCGACTCCTTCGTTCTCGAGCAGCTCCATAAGCGTCGCGAGTATCTTTAACGGATTGCGGACAGGGTAATCCATCCACGAAGTAATGCTTATCATTCCGTCAGGTGAAAGCCGGTGCCACATCTCGCTGAACGCTTCACGGGTTAATGTGTACTGTTCCTGCAGTGCGTATAAACCGGCAGTTCCACCGAACGCATCGATCGTCGGCATGGTGATGAGATCGTATTGTTCCCGGGTTATCTTTAAATAGGTTCGGGGCTCCAGTGTCTGCACCCGTACGGCAGGATGATGAAACAGCGAATCGATCTCCGCTGCATACTCATCCATCATCATTGATATAACGGGAATGTTCGGTTCGACGGCGGCCACATTTTGTGCATTGTGCGTTAGCGCCAGGGATACATCGGTACCGGTTCCTGCATTGATCACCAAAACATTCTCCCGATATCCGGTATTGAACGGAAGAGCAGTCGTCGAATAATCCATCAGGTGTGTCGTATCCTCCCGCGTCCATGCAACAAGGGGACCGAACCACTCGCCGTTGTTGAATACCGCTTTGCGTACCGGTATCTCGCCGGTATACGCCAGACTCAACCCGGGCGCATGGCGCAGCGCATCCGACGAAACGACCTGTACCAATCCGTGCGGACTCACACGCTCATCTTCAACAACGGCACCCGGAAGATCCATTGTATAGCTTATGCTCTTGTACTCCGAAACGGTAAGATCGACAGGACGAGCAATGAAAAACACAGCTATTATAATAGAGAGGGATGAAAGGGCTGCGAACGCGCGGCGGTATTTCTTCGTGATCAGCAGCAATCCTGCTGCGACAGGAAGCAATGCAACAAAACCGGGAAGCTGGTTCGGGAAATACGTCCACAAAAATACAATGGCAACGATACCGCCGAGTCCCGATCCGATAAGATTGGCAAAGTATACCGTACCGATGTTCGCGACATACTTGACGAAAATCAACCCGATGGCAAGAGCTGCAAGAAAGAACGGGATGAGATAGATAAGATACGTTACAATCAGCAGCCATACCTGCGACGTATCGACGAAGAGCAGATACATATCGAATCCCCCGAGCAAAGATTGCGTTACCGGAATGACCAGCGCCATCGTCAATCCGCTCAGGATCATAAGCAAGGGTATAACGGTTTCTGCCCGGTCAAGGAACCACTGTCGCGCAATTGCGAGCACCGTTCCGCTGAACCCGAACCCCAGCATCGCAACGGAGATTACCATATACGCAAAGTGATACCACTGGGTGATGGAAAGTATCTGCATCAAGACCAGTTGGATAGCGATGATGGCTACCGAGAGCAAACCGACCGAAATGAGTAAGCGTTTTTGCATATACTATTTTGAAGTGTTTAACCACAAAGACCCTAAGGCTCTAAGAAAAAATAATATTAATCACTCTTGGTGTCTTGGAGTCTTTGTGGTTAAATAACCTAATCGTCTGCGCGTCGGAACGGCACAAACCGCACCGGCATTAAATTCCGTGTCCTGATCTCCTCGCCCCGTTTCTCCACCAGTGTTAATTGCTGAGTGAAGAACGGCGAT
>PWXV01000003.1 GCA_003568415.1 Ignavibacteriales bacterium | reverse complement strand
GGAGCATGAAATAAGCGAACTTGGCATTTACGGTTTTGCCTGGTCTGAATGATTGGGCTACTTGCGAGGTCACACCATCACCGAACGGCAGCACACCTGGCCCTGGTCCGTGATTGGCGTACAGTCCGTCCAGGTCTTGGTAGTATCTCCAATCCAGGGTGCTGAACCAACCCGACAAGCGTAGGGTGATCTTGGCTTGTTGGTGTTCAAGTTTGGCTGTTGAGGGTTTGGCTGGTAGATAGCTGATGCCTGGCCAGGCCGATTGGGTGATGAAGGTCTCCAACAGTCCGATGGCGAAATCATCGTCGATGTTGCGTCGGTAGAGAATGTTCTCTCTGGTACCGTAGAACGATCTTGAAGCGTAATTGCTTACAAATGGGGTTTCGGATTGGTCTGCGAGTTTGTTGTCTGGCGAGATGAAGCTGTACCGGACTTGAACACGGTTGTAGAGTTCGTCCAGGTCGACGGTGAAGATCACGTTGTCAAAGGCGATCTCGATCTGGTGAACATAACCATGCCAACAGGCTTCCCAATCGTGATCTACGATGATTACAGGGCAACGGATGAGCGAAGCAAACTCAATAATGCGGTCAGCAGTCGAATAAGCAGAAATGATCCCCTGATCACTGCCACCAAAACAGGACCAAGTAAGTTTATCAACTTTGAAGTCATAGGGCTTTATGGGTGGGGTAGTGAAGTCACGGTTTAGGATGTTTACGATCAGTGTCATAGCAGCCTCAGTCTGGGTCGGTAGTAGACTTTGACCACACCTTGATAAGCGGGGGGCATTTGGTCTTGATGTGAAGCCGCGTAAAAAAAGACACGAGAAAAATGGTTGGGAAACAGGAGAAGATCACTGCCTTGCCGTGTGTGCGCTACGGTCTCCTGGCTGCTGACGACCATGCGGGCGTTGTGGCGTTGGCGGTGAGAGTCGTCTACCAGGACTTGATCGTAACTCAGGTTGATGAAGCCATGGAACGTGGCAGCGTAGGCAAGTGGGAAGATGGTAAGGCAGTCAAATTGGATGGTGCTGGTGGCACCGGATATGCGGCGGGCATAGAGGGAAACCTGAACACGGCTGGGGGCTTGCTCTCGCAGTAGGTAGTTGGGCGGCAGGTCGATGGGCGGCAGGATGATGTAGCCTGTGTTGGGTGGGGAATAGATGGGTTCGGAGACGTAGAGCACGTCACCAAAGCGCTCGATCTGGACCCGGAAATAAAGGTCTGTGTAGGCATGGGTGGCAAACAAACGGAGGATGGGCCTAAACGATCGACCGTCAAAATAGGCAATGAACGGCGAATCGATCAGGTATTTTGTGAAGTCAAACCAGGCCGAACTCGTCCAGCTGACGCTACGATAGTGACCTTGAATGGCGTTAGGATCGGCATGTTGGGTGCCACCTGAGAGTGAATTGTAG
Source organism: Ignavibacteriales bacterium (assembly GCA_003568415.1). GTDB lineage: Bacteria > Bacteroidota > Ignavibacteria > T3Sed10-11 > T3Sed10-11 > T3Sed10-11. The sequence goes on along the minus strand of PWXV01000003.1, from coordinate 1,382 downwards.
TAGGCAAAAAATGGGAGATCTCCGTCGTAGCTGCCATGGTGAAAGATGCCGACATAGAGGTCTTTGAGCCTGGCAGAGCCTGGCGAATCAAAGATGTATTCGAATCTTAGGGGCGCAGGTAGCACGGTGGCTGCATCGTTCTTTTGGATAAGCACGGTCGATCCGTCGCCAAGACCTGAATCTGTGTGGTTACGGAGGGGGTACCAATCGGGGTAGTAGGTACCGGCAAGGCCTGAGAGAGAGAGCTGTGTTTGGGGCCCATCGAAGTAGTTGGGGCGGGTGTAGAACATGTAGACGACCAGGGAACCGGTAGGCCGGTGGCGGTAGCCAGCTGGGTTGGCTGACAAGTAAATGTCGGTGATGGGCGGGTAGTAGTAGGGGCCGCCAGCTTCGGGCTGAAAGCGTAGGTACTGAGGGGAAGCGTAGGACACGTGTTCGTAGAGTTTTGACCTTTGAATGATGATCTCTAACTTGGCCAGGGCGGACTGAATTTCACCTGGTAGGCCTTTGAACTCGATTGCAATGCTTTCTTTGAGGAATGGGTCAGAAGAGTAGGCCAGGGTGAGGGTTGCTTTTACGTTGGGTGGTGCTACGGATTGCCCTTCGAGGACCAAAAAGCCCATGAGGGGATCACCAATGGCAATCTGGTTCATGTTGAAACCTCAGTGAATAGTGAGTGGTGAATGGTGAATTGTGAATGATCATAGGTGATTGGGTAATAGGTACTAGGAATAAGGAAATCATGCGAACTTCTTACCTTCTGACCAATCCCAGCTTTCCCAGGGGGTCTCGTCTGATTCTTGAAGCTCTTGAAGTCGGGCATTTTCTAAGGCTTCGAGGGCGTCTTCACGGTCGTATTGCATTTGGAGCATATCGACCTGGTGGGTACGGTTTAGGGCTGCTTCTGAGACCTTATGAGCACGGTCTAACACGGCTTGGGCTTCACGCCAGAAGAGAAGTTCGTCTTGCAGATCGGCTTTGGCTGCACGGTCCAGGTTTGCTTCTGAGGATTTGAGGGCACGGTCGAGGGCTGTTTCGGAAACTTTGAGAGCACGGTCCAGGGCGTTCTCTGCGGATTGCCACAAGTAATACTCTTCGTCGCCAATGAAGGTGCCCTGTTCGGCATAGATGGGAATTAGGTAGTACTTAAATTCCTTCATGCGCTGTTCTGCGACGGTGGCCAGGTGTGGGGTGAGGGATGGTTCCGGGGTGGCTTCTTCAAAGCGGCCGACGGTCCGGAAGAGTAAGGCATAGGCCACGGCACCTTTGATCAGCAGATAGAAGTCTAAGGGGTCTACGGTTGTTTCGACCTCGCTGTCCAGCTGGTTGATGGTTAGCTTTTCGTCGTATGCCCTGGAAATATCGGCGAGAGAAGCTCGGAT
>PWXV01000152.1 GCA_003568415.1 Ignavibacteriales bacterium | reverse complement strand
TGACACAACAACAGGTGATAAACAATACATATTCATTTCCGGTATGAATTCCGGATCGGGCAATGTTTCAACCGATTCGACACGAAAACGTGCCACCGTATGAGGATTGCCGATAACAATTTCCTCATCCTGAAACAGGCCGGTTACAAAGTGCTGTACGAATTCATCGATCATCGGTGACGATACATAGAGTCTGCACGGCACCGGTTTCTTAATTATCAGGACATTAAAAAGCCGTTCCGGCGCGGGGATTTCGAGACGTGAAAAAGTGAAAAGTTTCATCGGCTTGCCGGCCGCGGTCAGGTATCCTTTATCGTGAAGCCATGATGCGTATTCGGGTGAGGCATTCGAGAGGATGCGGTAGATCGCACCGGAAAGCGGGTACTGATAATTAATCGGTACTTTTGTCTTTTTCTCAAGAGGTTGTAATGTAATTGCTATACGCATACAGCAGTCCGGGATGATGCTGTGATAGAATTTGAAAGATTAATTGAACCTTCCGAAACTCCCCTGTGCGTTTACCTCAATTTAAAAGGAGAGAGCAGAACCTGTTATCCGTCGGTATATCAAATAGTCAATGTTAGAAGATAATATGAAAAAAATGAGAATCTGTCAAGAATATGTCCAATCTATGTTACGCTCCCGCAGCACTTCTTATACTTCTTCCCGCTCCCGCAAGGGCAAGGTTCGTTGCGGCCGATCTTTTTCTGTGTTCGCTGCGTCTGGGATATTTCTTCGCTCCCGAACGATTCCACATCCTCTTCCATGTCTTCTATTTTCTGAAATTGTTCGCGTTCGAGTTTATCGGCTTCCCTGGTGCGGCCTGTACGCCGGTATAAAGTAATAAGACGATCAGTAGCTGCATCGCCGCCGTCCTGATTATCGGGCATCGTGAGTATGTCATAATATGATTTTTCGGCTTTGTCCCACTCCTCAAGCTCATAGTATGCATCGCCGATCTTGATCCGCACCCAGGCATCTTCGGGGAAAGCGGAGAGAAGTTGTTCGATCTGTTTATATGTTTGTTCTTTTAATCCCGCCTGTGCAAGTATAACACAGCGGTCGCCGAGAAAAATATTTGCGTCACATATCTTCGCCCATGTTTCGCCCATCTTCAATGCTTCGTCTACCATACCGAACCGTACAAGCGTGAATGGTAGTTCGAACAGCCACGCATACACGTCGTAGATCGTCATCATCGTAAGATCGTACATCATATCTTCCGAAGTTATCAACCCCGAAAGCTCTATTGCAATATTGTATTGATCCCTGACGAGCGTTATATGCTCTTCATTATCAGGTTCAAAAGTTTCCTTGGCTGAATTTTCTATACTTGCTAAAACCCCATGGATCAACCCGCCGTTATCTTTTATCCACTGCGGTGTACCCGGAAACTCGAATCCTCCGGTGTAGTCAAATAAATTCTCTGCAGCATCTTCATTATCGGGATCTAATTCCAAAGCAGTCTGCCAATTTTCAATTGCTTCATCTTCTTTACCCTGTCCCCACAGCGCTTCGGCGAGACCGTTTAATAACGACGATCGGGCTTCTGCGCTATCGTTCTGACCGGCATCGATAAGCTGCCGGTATAATTGTTCGGACTCTTGATAATTTTCATCCCGGCGGAGACAATATGCCAATTCGATTTTTATATTGGTATGGTCGGGCAAACGCTGAGTTCCTCTTCGGAGAATATCCACGGCTTTATCCGTATCGTCGGTATCATCGTAGTACATAGCAAGTTCAATATATAATCCCGGAACATCGGGGTTTTTCGTGATGAGTTCATGTAAAAGCGAAACGGCTTTTTCCCGCTGTCCTTTTTCGATGAGCTTGTCTACACGTCGTAGTTGTTTGGATAGGTTGTTATTCATAGTATTTTCTTTTGTCGTATTCGCTCATTGTATCTTATATCTCCTAATGTAATGGAATGACAATATAAAAATTATTTTTAAAATATACCGCTCCTCCGGAGCGGAGGCGCGGGGTTTTGGGGCGTGCCGTCTCTACAGATATGTCACCTCTCCGGGGTGAATAGATTGGATGACACGAAAATAAATCGTGTTGATAACAAGAGACATAATGATGTCTTCCATTATGATTTAAATTACTTTTATGATATTCGATTATTTAAAATTTCCTTTTATAACCCGCTCCGGCAGGAGCGGTATGTTTGTAGTAAATAGCTTCCTGAAATATTCTAAGTCCACTCCGGAGGAGTGGCATAGTTTTACACCGGTGGAGATTGTCCAGGTAGTGGATAGATATTACAACCAAATTACGGATTACATAACATCAATTACTAAAAAAAGTCCGCCATCATACAGGAAACGATGGCGGACTTTTATGTTTACTTCATCACAAAGTAATCCTCTTTTTCCGAGAACCTCTCTGCAATTCGTCTGCGCAATACGGTCGTGTTGACCGGTGTGTAGCGGGTGAATCTCCGAAGTGCGGTTAACTGCGTGCGTAAATCATCACCTTCGTTAAATGATGCAAGCGCCTGTTTTGCCGACCAGTCAATCCGGTTGACTGCATCGTTGATGAATACCTTTGTCATATCGATTACGTGCTGAGCTTTTTCTTCGCCGTGTTTTGAAATGATTTTTTCAGTACGTAGAAGTGTACTTTCCATAGCATACGTATCCATCAGCATATCGGCGAGGTGACCGAGTATCTCCTGCTCGTCTGCAATCTTGTCGGTGAACTTTTGCACCGCGCTGCCGGCAACCATCAGTCCGGCTTTCTTTGCATTCTTTATGAGTTTCTTTTCCTGTCCGAACAACGATGTATCCTCCTCTTCAAG
>PWXV01000004.1 GCA_003568415.1 Ignavibacteriales bacterium | reverse complement strand
TGAACACCCGGTTGCAGGTGGAGCACGGCGTCACGGAAGAGGTCACCGGCGTGGACCTCGTCGAGTGGATGCTGCTGGCGGCGGCCGGCGAACTGCCCCCGCTGGAGACCCTGCGTCCGGGACCCGCGCGCGGCCACGCGATCCAAGCGCGGATCTATGCCGAGGATCCCGGTAAACACTTTCAGCCCTCCGCCGGCCTGTTGACCGAGGCCCGGTTCCCGGAGGATGCCCGCGTCGATACCTGGGTCGAGCGCGGCAGCGAGATCTCGGCGTTTTACGACCCGATGATCGCCAAGCTGATCGTGCACGCAGACGACCGCGATGCCGCCCGCGCCAGACTGCAGATGGCACTGGAAGCCACCGACCTGCAGGGGCTGGAGACCAACCTGCGCTACCTGCGGCAGATTGCCGCCGACCCGGTGTTTCGCAGCGGGAAACAGACGACGCGCACGCTGGGGGGTCTCGAATACCGCGCCGAGAGCATCGACGTGCTCGATCCGGGCACCCAGACCATGCTGCAGGACTGGCCGGGCCGTGTCGGCCATTGGGACATCGGCGTGCCGCCGTCGGGCCCGATGGACAGCCTTGCGTTCCGGCTGGGCAACCAGCTGCTCGGCAACCCCGAGGGTGCCGCCGGGCTGGAGTTGACCGTCACCGGCCCGACGCTGCGTTTCAACAGCGATGCCGTGATCGCCTTGACCGGCGCACGGATGCCGGCACACCTGGACGGCGAAGCCGTCGCGCACTGGACGGCGCTGCCGGTCCGCCGTGGACAGGTGCTGGAACTGGGGAACATTCATGGGGCCGGGGTGCGCAGCTACCTGCTGCTGCGTGGTGGACTCGACGCGCCGGCGGTGATGGGCAGTCGCGCGACCTTCACGCTGGGACGCATCGGTGGCCACGGAGGACGGGTGCTCCGCCCGGGCGACGTGCTGCACCTGGCCGGTGGGCCTGCCGCCGGCACCGGCGCCCTCGCGCCCGAGGCGATTCCGCAATACCGTCACGAATGGCGGCTGCGGACCGTCTATGGACCGCACGGTGCCCCGGACTTCTTCACCCGCCAGGACATCGAGACCTTCTTCGCCACCGACTGGGAAGTGCACTACAACTCCAGCCGCACCGGCGTGCGTCTGATCGGTCCGCGTCCGGAGTGGGCCCGGGCCGACGGTGGCGAGGCAGGCCTGCATCCCTCGAACATCCACGACAACGCCTACGCGATCGGCACCGTGGACTTCACCGGCGACATGCCGGTGATCCTGGGTCCGGACGGTCCCAGCCTGGGTGGCTTCGTCTGCCCGGCGACGGTGATCGAGGCCGATCTCTGGAAGCTCGGGCAACTGCGGCCCGGTGACACCCTCCGCTTCGAGGCGGTGGATCTGGCCATGGCCCGCCGGCTCGCGGAGGCGGTGGACGCGGCGGTGGAGAACCTCGCCGCGCTGCCGGAGGCCGGCATCGTGCCCGTGACGCCGGTTGAGATCGCGGCCACCAGCCCGGTGCTGCGCGAGCTCCCGGGAGTCGGAGGGCTGCAGGACCGCCGTGGAGGCGATGGTCTGGGTGCGCCCCTGCCGACGGAGGGGCGGGCGATGCTGAGCGCCCGCGGGAATTTCCCCGGGGGCGGCGGCCGAATCCTGGCACCTGCAGGACACCCGGTCGGGGTGACCTACCGGCCCGCCGGCGACCGTTACCTGCTGGTCGAGTACGGTCCGATGGTGCTGGACCTCGCGCTGCGTTTCCGGGTGCAGGCACTGCTCGACTGGCTGACCGAGCAGCAGATCCCGGGCATCCGAGAAATGACCCCCGGCGTGCGCAGCCTGCAGCTCCACTACGAACCCCGGCAACTCCCGGTGGGGCGCCTGCTGGAACGGCTGGAGCAGGCCGAGACGGAACTGCTGGACCTGTCCGAGGCGGAGATGCCCTCGCGCATCGTCCACCTGCCGCTGGCCTGGGACGACAGCGAGACCCAGCTCGCGACGCGCAAATACATGCAGTCGGTACGCCCCGACGCGCCCTGGTGCCCGCGCAACATCGAGTTCATCCGGCGGATCAACGGGCTGGACAGCGAGGAGGAGGTCAAGCGCATCGTGTTTGAGGCTTCCTACCTGGTGATGGGCCTGGGCGACGTGTACCTGTCCGCGCCGGTGGCCACGCCGGTGGACCCGCGCCACCGACTGGTCACGACCAAGTACAACCCCGCTCGTACCTGGACCCCGGAGAACGCGGTCGGCATCGGCGGCGCCTACATGTGCATCTATGGGATGGAGGGACCGGGCGGCTACCAGTTCGTCGGTCGCACGCTGCCGATCTGGAACCGCTACAAGAAGACCCCGGAGTTCGAGCAGCCCTGGCTGCTGCGCTTCTTCGACCAGATCCGTTTTTACGAAGTCTCCGAGCCCGAGCTTCTCGAGATGCGCGAGGCGTTTCCGCGCGGCGGGCTGCGCCTGGAGATCGAGGAGACGCGTTTCTCGCTCGCCGGGTACAACCGTTTCCTGAGCGAGCACCGGGAGAGCATCGACGCCTTTCAAAACGCCCAGCGTTCGGCCTTCGAGGCGGAGCGCCAGCGCTGGGTCGAGGACGGTCAGGCCGAGTACGTGGCCGAGTCCGACGCACCCGCTGCGGGTTCCGATGGCCTCGAACTGGCCGAGGGCGAGCAGGCGGTCGCCGGCCACGTGGCCGGGAGCGTCTGGGCGCTGGAGGTGCACGAGGGAGACCGGGTGCAGGCCGGGCAGACGCTGCTGGTGCTGGAGTCGATGAAGATGGAAATCCCGGTGACCGCGCGCGTCGCGGGCACCGTGGTCCGGGTGTTGTGCCGGGAAGGGGCGTCGGTGACGCCTG
>PWXV01000206.1 GCA_003568415.1 Ignavibacteriales bacterium | reverse complement strand
CGAGTTTTGCATCGGGATCATTGTAGCCGGATGCAATAATAACCGGTATAGAAGCGTTGATTTCCCGCATTTTGAGGAATGTTTCATACCCGCCTAATTTCGGGAGACCGATATCAAGGATAACCGTGTGTAAGTTTTGCTGGTGCTCCTTAAATACCTCAAGTGCTTCAAGTCCATCGGCTGCTTGATAGACAGTATAGCCTACACCCTTGAGCGCATCGACGAGCAATGTCCGCATCGAGTCATCATCTTCGACGACCAGCACCGTCTCTTCTGCGGCAGACTGTTGCGGTTGAGTTTCGGTCACCTCCTCTTTGTGTTTCATTTCTTCCATCCGCAGCAGGGGTATGTACACCGAAAATGTTGATCCTTCATCGATAGTACTCTTAACGTCTATAAATCCTCTATGACTCTCGACTATACCGTACACCATCGGTAATCCAAGCCCCACACCCTGGCCGATTTCTTTTGTCGTGAAGAACGGGTCAAAGATTCTGTTCTGAATCTCTTCATCCATCCCAACACCTGTATCATGTACCGCAATGTGGATATATTGAATATCTTTTGCCTGCACAAAATTACCGGTTAACGAGGTTCCTTCGACAATATTTGTGGAAATAGATATCGTGCCTCCTTTTGGCAATGCGTCGCGGGCATTTAACAGCAGATTGAATAGTATTTGTCTGATCTGATTTCTATCTGCATTTACTATAGGATCGCCTTCGAGGAGATCGACCGAAAATTGTATAGTTGGGGGAAATGTTTGCATCACCATCCCGGTCATTTCGGTAATGATCTCGTGTACGGAAACATCCTCGAACTTCACCGGTGATTTTTTAATGTATGTCATCAACTGCTGAACGAGATGGGCACCCCGTTCCGCAGCTTCACTGATAACACGGACATTCCGCGTCAGCTTTTCCCGTTCAATTGAAGGATCCTCGAGCAGCGATGCATATCCCATGATCACACCGAGGATGTTATTAAAATTATGCGCAATTCCCCCGACCAACACACTTAAACTCTCCATTTTTTGAGATTGGCGGAGCTGCTCCTCAAGCTGTTTCTGTTTGGTAATATCCCTGATGATCCCCGCAACCGCAATGGGATTTCCGGACTCATCTTTGATAATCGATGTTGAAAGATGTACCGGAAAATCTGTCTCATCTTTCTTCCGGTTATACACCTCTCCTTCCCAGCCGTTTCGACCCGATTCAGGAAAAACATCGCTGATCATCTCCTTTGCATTTTTTGATGACCATAATATTTCGATATGCTTACCGATCACTTCCTCGGTTGTATATCCGTATGTCTCACAAAACGCTTGATTAACAAAAATTATATAATTGTTAAGATCTGCAATGACAATTGAATCGTTCGCACTTTTTACAACATCCTCGAATATCTTCACCCTGTCCTCAGTCCGTTTCCGGTCGGTAATGTCCCGTGAGCTGACGATGATACCGTTAATGGCAGGATCATTCAGCATATTCCGGCAGATTGACTCAAGCAAAATCCACGATCCGTCTGCGTGACGAAACCGGAACTCTATTTTACGCGATTCACGCGGTCGCTGGACGAGCTCGGAGAAGGTATAAATAACTTGCTTTAATTCTTCGGGATGGCAAAAACCGAAAATATTTGTACCGACTCTTTGTTTTTTTTCATCGGAGCCGAATATGCGGTTTGCAGAGGGCGATTCGTACAATACGATCCCCTTACGGTCCAATATGCTGATCACATCGGAAGAATCAGTCAATAAACGGCGAATACGATGCTCACTCTCCCCCTGCTTCTCCTCTTCGCGTTTTTCATCGGTAACATCCCGTGAAATACCAACGATCCCGAATATTTTACCATTACTATCACGAAGCGGCACTTTCGTTGACACCATCCACCGGTATGTGGAATCCGCGCGTATAAGCTTTTCCCGCTTATTGATGATCGGTTTACCGGTTTTTATGATATACTGTTCATCGGCATAGGTGTCGTGCGCGTATGCCCTATTTAAAAAATCATAATCGGTTTTCCCGTGTGTGTCGTGCGGTTTCCGGACACCAAGGAGGTTTGCGTGTGCTTTATTAACCAGCAGAAATCTTGATCCGGTATCCTTAAAATATATCGAATCAGGAATGTGCTCAAGAAGTGAATTAAAGAATACATCGTCCTGCCTGCCGGTTCCGGGATGATCCGAACGGCTTTTTAATTCTTCAAGACGTTTTCTGAAAGTAGTAATCTTCTCAAGTATTTCAGTACGTTGTTTATCGTCAATATTCATAACAGCAACATTATTTTCAGCATATATTTAATACGATATTTTAGCAAACCTGTAATAAAAGGTAGGTATTTTACCAGAAAGAGGCTGTGTCCAGGGTCAAGTCGGTAATTTATAGCTTATTTTGTCTGTATGTGTTTATTGCATGTGATCCGGAACACAGCCCGGAATTTGGAGTAGTGTAATTTAGTCGGTGGTTACCCATCAAGTGTAGTGCGTACTTTCTGCAATAATTCTGCTGAATCGTACGGTTTACGGATTATTTCTCTGATTCCTTTTTTATATAATTCTGAACTTACACCAGCATCGATAAATCCGCTGGCTAAAATCGTTTTGACATCCTGGTCTATATTCAATAACGTATTAAATAAATCTATTCCGCTCATCCTGGGAAGTCCCAAATCAGAGATCACGAGTGCGATCTCATCTTTAAATTGTTTGTATTTTTCTACCCCCTCCTCCCCGTCGCTTGCAAGAATAACTTTATATCCCTGTTTCCCAAGCAGTTCTTCCAACATGTTCCTGAGCATTTCTTCATCTTCTACAACCAGCAGCGTTTCG
>PWXV01000204.1 GCA_003568415.1 Ignavibacteriales bacterium | reverse complement strand
GATTAAGCAGAACCGGTGGAATGCTTTTTGCATTCGATCTGCTGGGCGGATGGTTGGGAGGAATTATCGGCGCCGTTGTGCTTTTACCCGTTCTCGGTCTTACCGGAACGTGTATAACGGTGGCACTTATTAAAATCGCAAGCTTCATTATCATAAGAACAGAACCGGCCGGTGTTTACAAGGAGGTACACTATGCAAGAACAATTGAAGAATAACGTTACACGAAGATATTTTCTCGAATCAACGACTAAATTTTGTTGCCACATCGGACTATCTACAATCTTTCTCGCTTGTCTTGCTGAGGAGTCCGGTAACAATGAATTACGTCCAAACAGTGACTTTACCGGTACGGCCGGCAATGATTTTGAACCTGCATATTTAAAACTCCACAAAACCGGTGAACTCAAAAAAAGAGCTGAAAAACTCTGGGAAATGATGGAGAGCTGCCGGCTCTGTCCGAAAATGTGCGGTGTTAATCGTCTCAGAGGTGAGGAGGGTTTCTGTCGTTCCCCCGGTGCACGGCTTGTCGTCTCGTCATTTATGCCGCACTTTGGTGAAGAGAGACCCCTGGTAGGAAGAGGCGGCTCCGGAACCATCTTTTTATCGCATTGTGGTTTGCGGTGTGTGTTTTGCCAGAATTGGGAAATAAGCCAACTTGGCCGGGGACAAAGTCGGCAGGAAGATGACCTGGCGGCGATGATGCTTCGCCTGCAATCAATCGGTTGTCATAATATTAACCTTGTCACTCCGTCGCACTATTCTGCATCCATCCTGAAAGCGCTTGATATTGCTGCCGGAAAGGGATTACGGTTACCGGTTGTGTACAACACATGCGGATGGGAGCGCCTTGAAATACTCGAGCTTCTCGACGGCGTCGTCGATATTTACCTGCCTGATTTTAAATTCTGGGATGGTGAAATATCGGCAAGACTTACTGCCGCCGGAGCAGTAGATTATCCCGAAGTTACCAGGGAAGCTATTCTTGAGATGAACCGGCAGGTTGGTGTTGCAAAACCCGCAGAGGGTGGTATTATGCAAAGAGGACTCATGATCCGGCACCTCGTGATGCCGAACAATGCAGGCGGATCTGAGGAAATTATGGAATGGATTGCAGAAGAATTACCCAAAGATACCTATGTCAATATAATGGCCCAATATAACCCGCTCTATAAAGCATATGATTACCCGGAGATATCCAGGCGAATAACAAGAGATGAATATAGAACGGTTGTAAGAAAAGCAGAAGAGGTGGGACTCACTAATCTCGACGTTCAGACATTCTGGTGGCTACAACGGTAAATTGGTTCATCCAATTATATGGGTGAAGCGATGCTTGATAAATGGTTATTTTTTAAAAAGATTTAAATATATCCATTCGCGATAGTTTGCCATTCTTGGGGTTGTCAAAAAAGCCATTCCGGGATTTTTCAATTTTCATTATAATTCTATATAATACTTTATTGGACAATCCCTTCATATTATATAATTCTATTTCTAATATAAAAACCTTTCGAAGTATATGAGACCAGTCCTCACCTTTTTAAACGATGACCTGAAAACGAAAGTCGTCGATGAAGCAAAGACCATCCTTTGTGAGATGGGTATGCAGATACAGAACCGTAATGCACTGGCACTCCTTGCTGATCACGGTAATCGCATCGATGAAAATAAGATGCACGTATGGTTTACCGAAAAATGCATATCGCAGGCATTGAGCACGGTTCCCGGTGATTTCAAGCTATATGATGTCCACGGAAATGAAACGCATCATTTCAGCGGATACAATGTTCATTTTACTCCCGGCTCATCAGCTCTGAAGATACTCGATCATAAAACGAAAAAAATACGAAAGGTTTTAACTTCAGATTATATCGAATATGCGAAACTCGTTTCGGGACTTCCGATGTATCAGGCACAGAGCACTGCGATGATACCGTCGGACGTTCACGAAGATATATCCGACAGTTATCGTCTGTTCCTTTCATTGCTATATTGTGAAAAACCGGTAATAACGGGAGCGTTTACAATAGATTCCGTAAAGGTGATGAAAGATTTTCTTGTTGCGGTACGGGGCAGTGAAAACGCTCTTATGCAAAAACCTCTTGCCGTGTTTACCTGCTGTCCTCTCTCTCCGTTAAAGTGGGGTGAAGTTACCCCTCAGAATCTGCTGGACCTCGCGGAGTATTCCATTCCGGTAGAAATTGTATCGATGCCGTTATCCGGTTTTAACGCACCGGTTACGTTAACAGGGACGTTGACGCAACTCGCTGCCGAAATCCTGAGCGGGATAGTGATCGGTCAGCTTGCCAAGCCGGGCTTGCCGATGTTGTGGGGAGGTTCTCCGGCTATTTTTGACGTGCGGTACGAAACAACACCGCTTGGTGCCCCCGAAACCATTATGATAGATTGTGCGCATAATGAAATCGGGAAATTTCTCGGCATACCCACCCAGGCGTATGTATCTCTGTCGGACTCAAAACGGGTAGATGCGCAGGCGGGATTCGAAACTTCGATGGGAGCGACTATGGCTGCGTTGTCGGGAATCAATTCCATCAGCGGACCCGGCATGCTGGATTTTGAAAATTGTCAGAGTCTGGAAAAGCTGGTGGTAGACCACGAAATATGTTCCGGTGTATCACGGATTATCCGGGGTTTTGAAGAACATGAAACGTTTCCTATCTTACCATTGATGCAAGAGCTGATGCAGGAACAACACCTCATAATTGCAGATCACACGCGCAAATATCTTAAAAGTGAAATCACATTTCCGGGAAAGGTTGTAGACCGAACAACAGAAGCACGGTTTCTGAAAGACGGGGGATACGATCTGGAAGAACGCGCACACAATGAAG
>PWXV01000182.1 GCA_003568415.1 Ignavibacteriales bacterium | reverse complement strand
TCTGAATTTATCCTACTGAAAGGAATTAGATTGAGTTCGCTTAAACACCTACAAAAAATTTTCCAATCAGATCATCCTCCCGGATATATATACCCATTACTGTGGCTCAGAGGAGAATCAAATGAAACGGAAGATGCTATTCGCAACCAGATCAGGAAAATGCACGAAATAGGAGCATGTGGTTTTGTCATTGAATCAAGACCACATAAGCAATATCTGGATGAGGGCTGGTGGAGAGATCTCGGTATTTGTATTGATGAAGCGAAAAAACTGAGCTTGAAAGTATGGATATTTGATGAGGAATACTATCCTTCAGGTATTGCGGGGGGAAGGGTATTACAAAAAAATCCGCAGCGATACCGGATGCGGGTACTTGTTCATCACGCCGATCGGGTCACGGTCAATCAACAATATCATGTTAAAAAAGAGCAAAGAAAGTATGACGAAAAATCAGATTATCCAACTGATGTTTGTGATTGGGAGAAGATCCTTTCTGTACGGGCATTCCCGGTAGAGGATGGAGGAAAAATACTATTTGATCAGGGGCTTACGCTCCGAAAGGGTATGGTGTTCGATCCGCCCTCTGATTCACCATATAAAAACTGGGTGATTGACTATGTTGGCATTACTCCGTCCTGGAGCGGGCGGTATCATGAAAAAATGGTGGATTTTCTCAACCCTGAGGTTTCCGATGAATTTATTCAGATAACATACGAGCAAACCAGACAACAGTTTGAAAAGGAGTTTGGCAAAACAATACTGGGCTTTTTTGGAGATGAGACCAGCTTTGAAAATTTTGCTTCGTACGATTATTTGTTCGGCAGCGATGTGCCGTGTTTACCCTGGACCCGCCATATGCTGCAGGAATTTGAACGCCGAAAAAACTATGACCTCCGGGATCAGATACATTTGCTCTGGTACGATGTCAATGGCGATGAGACAAAGATTCGCTATGACTATATGGATGTATTAACCCGACTTTTTTCTGAACATTTTTTCCAAAGATGCAAAGCATGGTGTCATCGTAACGGAGTGCAATTCATCGGCCATATTATCGAAGATAATCAAGCTCACGCCCATCACGGTTATGGACCAGGTCATTTTTTTCGGGCAACAAGACATTTTGATATGGGAGGATATGATCTGGTGCTCAGACAATTGGTGCCCGGTTATAAAAAAGAAACACTGGAATCATTGCAATGGGACACCGGGATGTTTGCGTGGACGATCGGTAAACTTGCACATTCGGTTGCCCACCTGGAGATCGGCACCGAAAAAGTTATGTGCGAAAACTACGGCGCATATGGATGGAGTCTCGGACTCCGTGATATGAAATGGTTGACTGATTGGCAAACCGTTCGGGGAACTAACATCCACATGCCTCACGCATTTAGTTTACAATTTCCCGATGAAGACTGTCCGCCGCATTTCTATGCCGATGGCAATAATCCGCAGTGGCCCTTTTTCTCCGGTTGGGGAAACTATGTTAATAGATGCGCATTGATGCTGCATAATGCAGTGCATAAAGCGGATGTATTAGTATTGTATCCTGCGGAATCTCATTGGGCAGGCGATCCGTTACAATTAGATACGGTGTGCCGGACACTGCTGCAGGGTCAGATTGATTTCGATATTATAAGTATGGATCTTCTGGTGGATGAAAACAAATCCCGTATGATTAATGGATCTCTGAATATCGAAAAAGAATCCTTCTCTGCGATTATCGTGCCGCCGGTCACCTTCGTCCCGGAAAGTGTAATACGAAGATTACAATGTTTATCCGATCAGGGGATCTCTATTGTGTTCACGGATAAGATACCAACCCACGATGTGCGGGGTAACCATGAGAATATACAGAACATTACTGCACAACTGGAGAAAAAGCAAAATGTTCACACTCTTAAACTTGATGAAGTCATTCCATTTTTCCAGGAAAAGAATCTGGTTTCTCTCCAATGCAAAAAGTATTCCCCTTCATTAAGATATTATCAGGTAAAAAAAGAAGATCGTTCGATATTCTTCCTGTTTAATGAAAGTATTGACACGACAAGCACGGGGTGGATAAACTTTCGTCAACAGGGAGGTAAAATCCCTGAATTATGGGATCCGTTAGGTGGGACAGTAGAACAAGCCATTCTATACCGCCGAAACAATAATGATCTTGAACTTTACTTGAATTTACGTCCTTATCAATCGATCTTTGTTGTTTTTCAGCAGGCGGAAGATGTGGAGGTGCTGCCGAAACTCGATAAGTTTAACGATAGCAGCTTCAAATCGGGTGATTGGCTGGAGAGAAAGAAGGGAGATATAGTGCTCAATAAAATCGATCCGGATAATTACACTGTTTTGGATGACCCGGTGCATACTAAGGCCGAAACACCTTTCACAATGCCTGAAGATAGTTCCTTAAAACTCGGTGACTGGTCACTACAAGATGGATTTGATGATTTTTCGGGAACCGTCAGCTATATATTCCAGATTTCTATTAATGAAAGTGGAAAAACAGAACAAAAAAAGTTGCTCGATTTAGGAGAGGTGTGGGAAATCGCACGCGTGTTTGTAAACGGTGTCGAGATCGGATTGAGGATTTGCCCTCCGTATACATTTATTATTTCCGGTCAACTAACATTGGGAACAAATGAAATCACAATCGAGGTAACCAATACATTGGGGAACCGAATCAAGGATCAGTTTCAGGCTCGGGAACATAAGCCGAGCGGTTTGCTCGGCCCTGTAAGAATATATCCTGTTCAAGAAATGAATGTCACGGCATTATGATCAAGTAGCAATAAAAATTTCCACATCTCCTTCATTCGATTCAATTTCGAAAATCCGGTTTGATTTTCCACTATATATCGCGTGCATTGTTTTTGGCAATTGTATTGTTCGTTTGCCGGATGAAGTTGATACAAGCATTGCGGCATCTTCTGATGCTGCAATAATATCCGGTGAAGAACTCCAGAGTTCAACCGATGCAAACGTTGCCAGCCACCGAAGAATCTCAACAGGTAGAGGTGCAGTGCCGACATAAATAGATGTCCACCCATCTACCGGTTTCAATGCAAAGGCAATCCCAATCCCGTCGGTCCAGTACCCAAGAGGCGTTGCATTATCATCTTCAATTATGAACCGGGGGTATTGTGGATCTTTAGAGCCGAACAATAAAGTAGTACGTAACGTATCATCCTTTATATTTGCTTTAATGGTCATCGGTCCCGGCTTGGTCTCAGTGCGGAATTTGAAACCGGTCAATAATTCCATCTGTTTCAGGTCAAGTTTTTCCGGTGATATGAAACCGGGTGCGTAATACCAGACGACTACCGCACCGCTATTTTTTAGCATTTCCCGCATTGCTTGTATTTCAGATGAAGTAAAGTAAAACGTGTTCACCATAAGTACCAATTTATATCGTTCGAAATCATCCGGTTGGATATCAAAACGATAGAGATAATCGACAGGAGCACCGATCCGGTGAAGTGACCGTGCCTGTGAATCCATAAACCGATAGGTGAAATAATCGAGTGATGCCCCGCCTTGCGGAAACGGTGCCTCTGACCGCCAATGCCGTGTATGAAACATAGTGCGCGCATCATAGACTGCAGCTATTTGTGCGCAGGAATGTAAAGAAAGTTGTTTCCTGGTGTTCCCTAACACGGTAAACTGTTGGACAATATCGATAATAGGATTATCGGCGTACCAGCTTTTCCCGGTCCGGAGAACCGGCCCGAAGTCAAACAACCAACCCCCGTTGCCGCTGACAAACATACGACCAAGGTCTCTCTGTAAAATGTGTTTCGTTCCCTCGAACGTTGTTGTACCGATACCTCCCACCATGCATAATTCTTTTTCCACGTCAGTACCGGCGCTTCCATCGGGTTCTTCCGGTGGTGGTTCGAGATATGTGTTCGGATCGATTTCTACAAAGTATAATTTACCGTGTCGTTTTAGTGATTCCAGAAGAACACGATATCCAGCATCTCCACCGACACCACGCGTTCGTCCCAGATAATTCCCTACGTCATCAACTATGTCATGTTCCCACCAGTTTCTTTCTTCTATGTTTGTAGTTTGATAAGAATACGGTCCGGCAATGAAATCTATATCGGCACACTTCAGGATTTTCTCGGGTGCAAGATGTCCGCCTTCCTGCATCCAGACATTCTCAAGTTGATACCCATAGAAGGATCCACATAATAATCGCCCGCTCGATTCTTCCTTCACAATACCTGCAAAACGTATCAAAGTTTCTGCGATGAGGTCTTCGTGGAGAAAACGAAAGTAATCGATCACATTTTTCTCTTTAGAGGGATCTCTCAATAATCCGAATTCTGAGTGTAACCGTTCTTCTTTACCGGGAACGGTTCCGAATTTTTTCCTGACCGGTTCACTTATGTCCGGGAGGAATTCCGACAGGAAATAATGCCACTCGCCATAGATGCCGCCACCGATCTGGTAACCGAGCAATCGGCTTGTAAGAGGTGATTCTTCGAAATGTTTGACAAAAGACCGGAAAAGAATTTGCATATCTTTTTGCCAGACGTCGGATGCCAGTGACGGTTCTGTAAATTGTATACCCCAATTCCATCCTCCTTCTTGACTGCGGCGAACAGGCCGGTACTGGCGTTTATCGTCAGGGTCAATCGGCAGGGCACACTCGATAAGTTCAGCGGGATGTTGCCTCTTCCACCAGTCCGGAACGTCCAGAAGAACGCGCGGCAGAAAGTAGGCATCCGGATTCTCGGCGAGGAGGTTATCGAATAGAGTCTCAAATATCGTCCAGTCAAACTTATCCGGATTGTGCCAGGCGGCATTTAAACCAATGATTGGATGGAGTATATGTATTCCCGCTTGCCTAAAGTATTTCGTGCTATCGATAAGTCCCCAACTCCACGCAAGCAGAGGATATACTTCTTCATTGTTGATATAAAGCCGAGGAACGTCCCGATTTGTTGTAACGTCAGGTTTGACTTTTTCTTCGTTTGCGAGTTTATTAATCGCAGGATACATGGATCGCATACATGGTAGTTTTTGCTGGTGAGATACTATAGTTACTTGTTCAGTAATATGCTGTATTGAGAATTCATCTTTGAATTCTTCCCGATCCTCCTTTTTCAACGAGTGAATGAACTTCGTCTTGAGTTACTATATTAAAATCACCGTGTAGTGTATGCTTGAGGCATGATGCCGCGACTGCAAATTCAAGCGTCTCCTGTAAAGATTTTCCGGAAACCATACTGTAGATCAATCCCGCACAGAATGAATCACCGCCGCCGACCCGGTCTACAATGTGAATATCATATTTTCTGCTTATATAAAAATCTTTTCCATCCCATAGCACTGCCGACCACCGGTTGTCAAAAGCTGAAATACTTTCACGAAGTGTTATTGCGACCAGCTTGAGATTTGGAAATTTATCCATGAGTTGATGTGCAACCTTTTGATATGTAGCCGTATCCACATCTCCCGATTCAATATCGGCACCCTCTGCTTCTATGCCGAAAACCATATCGGCATCTTCCTCATTTGCAACAAGGACGTCGACATAGTTTACAATCTCACTCATAGTTTTTTCCGCTTGCTCACGACTCCATAGTTTCTTGCGATAATTCAAATCGCAACTGACCGTAACAGATTGTTGCCGGGCTTGTTGTACGGCTTCGAGTGTGGCATCCGCTGCCGATGGACTCAAAGCAGGGGTAATTCCGGTAACGTGGAACCATCCGGAGTGGGAAAATATTTCCTCCCAATCGACCATACCGGGTTGAATCTCCGATATTGCCGAGTGTGCTCTGTCGTAAATTACTTTTGAAGATCGTTGTGAAGCACCGCTTTCGAGAAAGTAAACCCCTAATCGCGAACCGCCGCGCAGAATGTAATCGGTTGCAACGCCATAACGGCGTAGTTCATTGATTGCCGCCTGGCCGATGTCGTTATGCGGTAAACGGGTAATGAAATATGCAGGAAGTCCGAATTGTGAGAGAGATACTGCTACGTTTGCTTCACCGCCTCCATAGTGTACGGTAAATTGTGATGCCTGCGAGAATCGTTGATAATCCGGTGTTGCCAACCGGAGCATGATCTCACCGAAGGTAACGATAGGTCTTGTTGTCATATAGTTATTGTTGATTAATCATTGAGTGAAGCGAGCCAATAGTTTGCCATTCATTCACTATGACTTTGCTGAGCTTGCCCTGTTGACATATCCGACAAACAGTTTTGCACGTTCTGTTAAAAGATCGTATTGTTCATTTTGAATTACATCCTTTTTTAATAAATCGCTTCCTATGCCGACGGCGACGGCACCTGCGGCAATCCAAGACCCGGCGTTTTCAACGGTTACTCCACCTGTCGGAATTAATTTCAATGCCGGGAACGGTCCCCGTATATCTTTAATGAAATCTGGACCAAGCGATGTGGCGGGGAAGAGTTTGATTAACTCAGCACCGGCTTTTCGTGCAGTGTGTATTTCTGTTGGTGTATAACATCCCGGTATACACAGAATGCCACGGTCCTGGCATGTTTCAATTATTTCCGTATCCAGGATCGGACAGACAACATATTGGGCGCCGGCATCGATCACGCGTGATGCAGTTTTGCTATCCGTCACCGTTCCGGCACCGATAATCGCGGAGCCGTCATTTTCATGTTGTAAGGATTCGATTATTTCCGCAGCATTCGGGACGGACATCGTAATCTCAATACCGTGTACACCTCCGGCACGAATTGCTTCGACCACTTTTTTAATCCGTGCGGAATCTGTCATCCGTATGATTGCAATGACCCTGTATTTTTCAATTAATGAGATCGTTCTTTTTCGATCGGTATCTTCCATAAAAATTCACATAGCAAATTATGTTATAAAAAAAGTGTAATACGGTTTATTCTCGGCCATACGTAATATCAGGAGCGCAAGCTCTCTGGCGTGGTAATCTCCCCACATAGTCGATTCACCTGACGGAACCTTTTTCCCCGGAGGAATATAGTCCCATCCATTTGGTCTGTGATAAACAGAATGAAGTATGAGACCCTGATGTTTGGAATCGGCAGATATATAAGGTTTATCAAATACATGGTTTGCTATTGTCAAACCTGCTTGCATATATTTTTGAGCTTTATCCGCTTTTTTCTTTCGTGAAAAATAATTACCGAGGCGGATAAGTCCCTGGGCCGTTATCATAGCAGCAGAGCTGTCAACCGGTTCATATTTATTATAAGGATCCGCAGGCTTGTTTAAATAATCTTCCAGATGAGCTAATCCCGGAGCGCCGGTGTCCCAGTATGGAATACCGTCAGTCGGAGAGTATTCGATATGGAAATCAGCTGTTGCTTCGGCGGCTTTTTCGTAGCGTTCGATTATTTTTTGTTTGTCGTCATATCCCTGGAATTCTTCATCGGAAAGCGTCGCTAAAAATTCCAGCTGTTCCGCATAGCCGCAAACTATCCAGGAGAGTCCGCGCGTCCACGTTGTGAATGGAGAATATCCCTGTTGTGTACTCGGACATCGATAAGAACCGTCGTTCACGTTAAAGATCGATTCGTGGACAACTCTTCCCCGTATATCGTATGCATCTCTTCCATCGCCGTAATATACATTATACTGAGCGGTTGTGTCGGCGTGCACGAATGAGCGGTAGAGAGGTGATATCTTCGAATCTTTTTCTCCCATTAAAACATGGTTGAGTTGATGTGCGACAATTAAAGATCGAAGAGAACGAATTGTATCGGAGAAGAGGGAGTGGGGACCGTTGAATGAATAAATATATCCTGATTTTTCACCAAGTTCGGTCCACCGGGCGGCCTGGATCGCCCCGCTGATTTTCAATGCCATTTCATAAAAATTCTTTTCCCAATCGTTTTCGGGAATTCTCCCTTCGCGCATCAGGCGATGTAAATTGCCATACGTACTGATATTATTAAACCCATGATCATGGACTCCGATATGACTCACATGAGGCGCCATATACCGGAGCGTACCCTCACGACCGATCTTGAGAAATTCTTCATCGCCCGTTGCATCGAATTGTAAAATTGCCGATCCGAATTGGAAACCCTGAGTCCATTCTGTCCAGCCACGGGTTGTGTAGGTTCCTTGTACCGTATAGACGGGAGTACCCTTGCTGGTATCCCAGGATTTTTCAATAGCTTTTATTTTTTGGGCAGATAGTTCGAAGAGAGTATTGATTTTAGGTATGAGTTGTTCTGGGGTTATGGATTTATTAATTGTGATCATATCGAATCCGTAATATTTTAGAAATGATGAATATGAAGTCCGCCGTCGATGCGAATTGCCTCCCCGGTTGTAAAGGGAAAATGGCCTTTTAATATTGCCTGCACCGCGAGGCCGACATCGTCCGGAGTTCCCCATCTTTTCTGAGGGACAAGGCCTTCTTCCAGAAGCTTATCATATTTTTCTTTTACGCCGCTTGTCATATCGGTTGCCATAATACCGGGACGTAATTCGAATACGCGTATACCGTGCGCGGCACAACGTAAAGCCCACAGTTTTACCGCCATACTCAACCCGGCTTTGGATATACAATATTCCGCGCGGTTCAGTGAAGCCGACTCAGCGGAAATAGAACTGATAAATATAATATTCCGGTTGCCGGTATCGTTATCAGTTTTATTCTGTAACCAGTGATTGACGACAAGCTGGGTAAGAAAAAATGAGGCAGTAAGATTAACCGAAATGACCTCATTGAAGGAATCCTGTTTTGTTTCGGTGATGTCTGCACGAACACGCGGAGCGATTCCTGCGTTATTGACAAGCGAATCGATTCGACCGAAGTGTTGCAGTGTCTGCTGAAATAGGTTTTCATATTGTTCAGCATCTGCGAGATTCGCACGGATAGGTCTGAACTGTTGCTGAGAATTTTGCTTTCGTTGTTCGCACAGGTGTGCCGCTTCCTCAGCGGCAGTTTTATTATTCGCATAGTTCAGTGCAACCGAATAGCCTGTCTCCGCAGCAAAGAGTGCGATAGAACGGCCGATTCCGCGGCTGGCACCTGTAATGATAATGACCGGGGGTATCATCGACATGATTGAGTATGATAAATTATGATAGAATGTTCGTAACCGGTGAGTGTTCCGTTTACGTGGTGTTTGGTAATGAATTATCCTATAGGATATAAAGATACTATCGGGCGTGAGTAAAGTCAATTATCAAACCGGTGAAACAAAGGTCGTTTTATATATGATTTTATGTTTCATATATGAAATATGCGCATAGTACTCTTTTAAAATAAGGTAAATTTACTTATACTTGATTAAACAAAATGATATATACATACCGTACATTCGGCAAATCTATTAGAGTATACCGCCATGTTGATACAGGAATACAATCAAAGGAAATAAGCACATCATGAAAAATAATATTGATATCGAAAATTTTAAGCCCTCGTATTTAGAAAATTTGTGGGATGATACCGCGGCGAAATCATATGGATCCGATGACGTTGCTTTATTAGTGTATCGATCTAATCTTCTCGGATCGGATTTGCGGATCACTAATTTTGCGGGAGGTAATACAAGTTGTAAGCAAGTCGAAGTCGATCCGCTCACAGGAGAAAATGTCGATGTGCTCTGGGTGAAGGGATCCGGCGGCGATATTGGCACTATGACCAAGAAAGGTTTGGCAACGCTCTACCTCGAGAAACTCCACGCGTTGAAAAAATTATATAAAGGCATTGAACACGAGGATGAGATGGTGCCGTTGCTGGCGCACTGTATATTTAATCTCAATACAACCGCACCGTCTATTGATACGCCGTTACACGCATTTGTTCCCCATAAACATATCGATCATTTACATCCCGATGCTATCATTGCGATTGCCGCATCGAAAGACGGCAAAAAGATTACACAGGATATTTTTCAAGGTTCCGTTGCCTGGGTTGACTGGCAGCGCCCTGGATTCGACCTGGGGTTAAAACTTGAAGAAGCACTAAAAAAGAATCCCGGTATTCGGGGGATAGTTCTGGGTGGACACGGACTCATTAATTGGGGTGATACCGCATATGAGTGTTATTGCAATAGTCTGGACTTAATCGACACCGCTACGAAATATCTGGAAGAACGGTATGGAAAACGGAAACCGGTATTCGGCGGAGTAAATACAAAATCGCTCGGACAACAAGCACGCCACGATAAGGCCGCGAGTATTATGCCGACACTGCGAGGTTTATGCTCAAGTTATAACCGTATGGTCGGTCATTTCACGGACGATGACCGTGTTCTTGAATTTGTTAACAGCAAGGATCTTGAGACGCTCGCAGCACGGGGAACAAGCTGTCCGGATCATTTCCTCCGGACAAAAATTCGGCCGCTTGTATTACCACTGTCAGCGGAATCCGATATTTCAGATATTGCATCGGTAAAAAAACAAATTGAAAAAGAATTTGAATCGTATCGCGAATATTATGAATCGTACTACAACAGATGTAAAGATGAAAACAGTCCACCGATGCGTGATCCCAATCCGGTTATCATTCTTTGGCCGCAGGTCGGTATGTTCACATTCGCAAAAGATAAACAAACTGCGCGCGTGGCATCTGAGTTTTACATAAACGCAATAAACGTTATGAAGGGTGCCGAGGCGGTTTCGGATTACGTTGGTTTATCGGAACAGGAAGCATTCAATATCGAGTATTGGGCGCTTGAGGAAGCAAAACTGAAACGGATGCCGAAAGAAAAAGCTCTCTCAAGGAAAATTGCGATTATTACCGGTGGTGGTGGAGGTATCGGCCGGAGTATCGCAAAGAAATTTTTAGAAGAGGGAGCGTGCGTAGTAATTACCGATAATCAGGCCGACCGTGTTCAAGAAGTATATGATGAATTTACGGGCCTTTTTAAGAAAGATGTTGTGGCTTCGTGTACGGCGGATGCAACTGATGAAAACTCCATTCAGGAAGCATATCGTACGGCTATCCTTGCGTTCGGTGGTGTCGATATAATTGTTCACTCTGCCGGACTTGCCATCTCAAAACCGATTGTCGATACGTCGGTAAAGGACTGGGACCTGCTGTATAACGTCATGGTGCGGGGACAATTTCTATTAGCACGCGAAGGTGTGAAAATTATGGAGGCACAGGAGTTAGGAGGCGATATCGTAAACATAGTGAGTAAGAACGCACTTGTTTCGGGGCCGAAAAATATCGCATACGGTTCGGCGAAGGCGGCACAATTGCATATGTCCCGTCTCATGGCAGCCGAACTCGGTGCACAGAAGATACGCGTTAACAGTGTTAATCCCGATGCGGTGATACGCGGCAGTAAAATATGGGATGATGGTTGGGCGCAGGCGCGCGCCAAGGCGTACGGTATCTCGGTTGATGAGCTGCCGGCATTTTATGCAAAACGAACTGTGCTGAATGAAGAAGTATTGCCCGAGGATATTGCACATGCAGTGTTTGCATTCGTCAGCGGTCAACTGAAAAAGAGCACCGGTAATTTATTGAATGTTGATGCCGGGATAACGGAATCATTCCCGCGGTAGAATAACGTGCGAACAGGTATATATTGATAAGATAAAAGAGACGGTCGAATAGTCATCGAATTCATCAAGTGGGATACCGGTTACATATTACTGTAGTAAGCAGATATAATTAATTATCCAAAGATAATCCGGTATGACATCATGAATACAGTCATTAAACGTGAGCAGATTCAGGAACATAATAATGCATATACTAAAAAGCATAAAGTTTTATATAATCAGCTATCCGACCGTCTAACCGATGAGGGATATGATGTAGCAAAATTGGTGGGCGATCTTCAAGCATTTCAGATTGCTATCCCGAGCTGGGCGCTCGGTGCGGGGGGAACACGGTTCGGTCGGTTTCAAATCGGCGGTGAACCGCGCAATTTATACGAAAAGATAGACGATGTCGCGCTGCTGCATGCTCTCTCCGGATCGTGTAATTCAATATCACTCCATATACCGTGGGATATACCGGACGATGCCGATGCTATAATTCAACACGCCGCATCAAACAGTATTACTTTCGATTCAGTTAACTCGAATACTTTCCAGGATCAAAAAACACAAAAACATTCGTATAAGTTTGGTTCATTAGCCCACACCGATAAAGCGGTACGGGATCAGGCAATTGAGCATAACACTCAGGTAGTCGAATACGGAAAAGCACTAAAGGCGAACGTGTTGACGGTTTGGCTTGCAGACGGTTCGAATTTTCCCGGACAGGTAAATTTCAGGAAATCATTTGAATATACGCTCGACTCGTTGCAGCAAATTTACCGTCGTCTCCCGGATGACTTTATTATGCTGGTCGAATATAAACCGTATGAGCCCAATTTTTATTCAACGGTTATTCAGGATTGGGGATCATCATTATTACTTGCCATGAAAACTGGTGAGCGATGTTATTCGTTGGTAGATCTGGGACATCACCTGCCCAATACGAATATCGAACAGATCGTCTCGCGTTTAATGACGGAGGGGAAACTCGGCGGTTTTCATTTCAACGATTCAAAATACGGTGATGACGATCTTACTGTCGGATCGATCAAACCATATCAGCTATTTCTCATATTTCATGAACTTGTTGAAGGCATGAGGTATTATAAAGAAAATCAACGCTCTCCCGCCTGGATGATAGACGCAAGCCATAATGTGAAAGATCCTCTCGAGGATTTACT
>PWXV01000056.1 GCA_003568415.1 Ignavibacteriales bacterium | reverse complement strand
TCCCACTAAGATCCTCAATGTATACAATCTTTCCGTGGGGATCAAAATTATCAGGTATTCGTGTATTTTGGCTGCATCCCGATAAATTTATCGATAATATTAAAAACGCGATAATTAATAGTCGTAAAAACATACATTCACCTAATTATAGTTACTTTATCATGTAATATTTCCCAGTTTTCTTCTAAAAAATTCATAAATCCTCCCCAACTACTTTGATTATCTAACTGAAATCCTTGAGTATCAGCTAATGATCTAATCTCTTCTTTTAAGCTAGAGAATAGTGATTCGATTTGACCTGGGTATCTACCGTAACCACCAACACCCCTAAAAATTCCCTCGGCAACATCAAATCTCCTGTCGTCATAACCACTTATAGTACCCCAGCCCAATTGTTCAGCGACAAAATACATTGCCATATCCAATGATATTTCTGTTAATGATTGTTTGTCGGATTCTATACCTGAGAACGTACTTAAAATATAACCGATCTTTTCAGTGTGGAATCCAAGAATGCTTGACTCCAAAAAGTAGCCCCCTTTTTCAAGTGCCGAAGTACCAAGTTTACCTCCTATTTTGACACCCCCACCAACCAAAACCGAAATATTATCACTGACATCAACAGGAATGGATGGATCACGAACGATTGATTTAGCCGCCATTGTAGCAAGTCCACCCAATGGACCTGACATTGACATTCCTCTTAAAAAAGAATACTCCCCATGTGTAACCCTTGTTAGATATCTACCACCTCCCCTAACAACAAATCTTCCATCAGGATCTAAATAATTAACCGGATTACCTAATACATAATTATACGGGCTCCAGCCGGGATACTTACCCGTTAGCGGATCCTGCTGCATAAATCTCCCGACAGCAGGGTCATACAACCTCGCCCCGGCGTGGTACAGTCCTAACCCACCCTCTTGATTAAGCTCGTACCCCGTGTACTTTACATCAGTAGCGGGACTGCCGTACTGCTGCTGACTCCTGCCCGGCATCTGCAAACCGAACGGATAATAATCGTCCCAACCCACGGGGTCACCGCGTTCATCGACCGTTACCCGTACTGACCCGAGGTGATCCGTAAGATAATAATAGCTATCGTGGTTGTGCTTAACCGTGACCGACTTGTATGCATACCCGAATAGACCCGATGAATTGCGAACACGCAGTTCTATGTCATATGATTTCTCACTCTCTCCATCCTGAAGTAACGGAAATGTATAGTTGTAAGTCGGTGACGAACCCTGGTATATAGTGGTGTAGGAACCGCCCACCGGACGGACACGCCACCGGTACTGATTTATAGACCCACAATTTGCTGTACTGTTTTCTCCGGAGAGAAGCACGGGGTCGCCGTTGTAGAATACCGTACCGTCTGGGTCGGTCGTGATGACGGCCGTGGGGTTCAGGGAACAGGCATCTGTGGTTTCGATTGAGCATAACAAAACCACCAGCGCCAGCAATATGTAGTATGTTGACGTTTTCATGGCATCACCTCCCCGTCGCCGGGCTGAAGCGTTTGCAACCGGTTGTGGGCACGCTCGGAGGCGGGCTTGTTGTGTTTGCGGTCTTCTACCTGCTGGAGGATTTCCATCGCCTGCTCTCGTGCACCGGTGCGGATCAGGTGCTCGGCTTTGAGAAGCTGGACTTCCTCGTTAAAAGTAACCACTATCTAAAGCATATAGAGTAATAATCAAAAATATTTTCTACTGTTGCGGCTACGAAATGAACCCAACTAAAAGGTACGTTCATTTCGAAATCATATTATCTAAAAATTCATTTAAATATTTTATCATTTAAGAAAAAGATTAACTCATCAAAATTATTAATGCGGGGTTCAGGTTTATATATCATTTTTTCCTTCTGAGGATATCCATGTCCATCTTCTCATGCCCGTCAGTTGTTAATTGTTCTGCTGAAAAGTCAGATAAATCCAAGCGATATATATCACGTATAAAACTATTTTCATTAGAAGGAGAAATATTTATTATATAACCTTTCGAACCATAAACATATACATCAGCTTCAAGCATATTGCTTGATTCATAAACCATACTTACTGTATCATTCTTAATATCATATGTATACCAAGCGCTATATTCACTATCGATCATATCGATTAATTGTCCGGTAAAATATACGCGTCCATTACTCTCATTGCCCATACTATAAGCCCAATCCGAATCTCCAATCTCTCGTATATTTCCCTCTTCAATATTTAATATCACAACAGATGGATGAAATAAGCTTTTAGGTTCTGCTTTTGTATACCTCTGGCCATAAAGTAAATATTCATCATCTGACGACCATCGCAAGGGTTTTCTAAAAAATATATCATCAGAAATAATCTCAAGAGTATCTTTCTCAATGTAGTAAATAACTATTCTTCCTCTTGCTCCGACTCGGTTCACAAATGCTATTCTACTGCCATCGTTGCTCCACGCAGGTGATTGATTAAACTCTCTCTCTATGATATCAGGAAATCTACTTTTAAAATCTTCATCTAAACGCACAATTTCACCTGTATTTAAATGATATATAAATAGATTGCTCTGTGTTGATGCATCTGTAAATGCACCCACACGCTTAGACTCGAATACTATTTTATCACCATCCGGAGACCACGACGGGTGCGCATTATAGTAACGGTCTCTCGTTAATACTATCTTTTCCTTGGTTTCAGGATCCAATATGACAAGATCGCCAAAATTGAAATCAGTCAACCCACTCTTCCCACTAAGATCCTCAATGTATACAATCTTTCCGTGGGGATCAAAATTATCAGGTATTCGTGTATTTTGGCTGCATCCCGATAAATTTATCGATAATATTAAAAACGCGATAATTAATAG
>PWXV01000222.1 GCA_003568415.1 Ignavibacteriales bacterium | reverse complement strand
TTTTTTTATCTGGTATTAGTATCTGCATTGCTGTCATGATGACGGTGTTGTGCTGACTGAACTGTCAGGACGACTGCAATTTATGACAGATGAATCTGAAATTTTTTCAGATGGAATATTGCATTTCAATAAAAAAATTGGTACTTTACTTGAGTAAAGCGTATGGGTAAAATAAATCAGCAAGATATAGACGAACTTTACACTGTTATACTCGAGCTAAAAACATTAGAGGAATGCAAAAAATTTTTTCGTGATTTACTCACTGAAAAAGAAATTGAAGATATTGCAGAGCGATGGAAAATAGCTAAAATGCTCGTACAGGGTATACCTTACTCGCAAATTGAAAAAGAACTCGGTATCAGTTCCACTACAATCGCCCGGGTTCATAAATGGGTAAAAAAAGGGAAAGGTGGCTATTTGATGATGATGAAAAGGTTCGATATAGTGTAGGACTTAATTTTATTACCCCGCCTTTTTTAACACGGTGTAAGAGAAAATCTTTGCACACATTAATCACTTTATCTTAGTAAAGTATGATTGCACGAAACGGAAGACTGAAAATTGCCATACAGAAAAGCGGACGTCTCACAGATGCATCAGTAGATTTGTTGCGAAAATGCGGACTCGATTTTGAGTTTCAGCGGCACAGTTTGTATTCACCCTGCCGGAACTTTGATATTGATTTACTTGCACTCAGGGACGATGACATTCCTGAATATGTACAGGACGGAGTAGCCGATCTCGGTATCGTCGGTGAAAATCTTGTGCGGGAACGAGGTGCGAAAGTTAAACTTTTAACACCGTTAGGATATGGATATTGTAAACTCATCCTGAGCATACCGGTAAAATCGAAGGTAACATCAGTGGAAAAATTAAACGGTAAACGAATTGCTACCACGTATCCGGTCACCTTAAAGCAGTTCCTAAAAGCGAACAATTTGAAAGCGGATATCGTTGAATTAAGCGGGTCAGTTGAGCTCGCGCCGGCACTTGATGTTGCCGATGCAATTTGTGACATAGTCTCAACCGGAACAACGCTCCGGGTAAACGGACTTAAACCGTTAGCGACAATACTTGACTCGCAGGCATCGTTAATATCTAATACGAGAGCATATACCGATAAATCTAAGCGAGAATTAATCGACCGGTTGATGATACGCATATCGGGATGTTTGCAGGCTCGTGGCAAGCGTTATATGATGATGAACGCACCTGTCGCATCGGTCGAACGGTTAAAGAAAATATTGCCAAGCCTGAAAAGTCCCACTATCGTTCCGCTGGCAGAGAACGATATGGTTGCAATGCACACAGTGGTTGCGGAGGATGAATTCTGGGACTTAATGGAGAAATTGAAAAAGCATGGAGCCCGTGATATAATAGTTGTTCCGATCGAAACAATAATTACATGATCAGAATCACCTAACATTGAATAAGCATACATATGAAAATTTACTATAAACGAAAACTATCCCGTGAAGAACTTTTACAATTGATCAAACGCCCCGGTGATGGAGCGGAAAATATTAAGACACTCGTAAACAATATTTGTCTTGATGTTAAGAAACGGGGAGATGATGCAGTACGGGAATATGGAGATTTATATGAGCCAACTGCGGTGGAAGAGTTCCGGGTTATGGATGACGAAATAGAGGAAGCGGAAAATCTTGTGTCACCAAAATTACGTGATGCAATCTCAGTAGCAGCAGCAAATATCAGAAAATTTCACGAATCACAACTCCGCGACACGACTGAAATCACTATAGCAGATGGTATTACCTGCCGGCGTGAGATACGTTCGTATGATACCGTGGGTTTGTATATACCTGCAGGATCCGCACCGCTTCCATCTACCGTTTTAATGCTTGGAATTCCTGCGCACATCGCGGGATGTAATAGAATCGTACTCTGTTCACCACCCAATGCAGCAGCTACCGTTGACCCGACGGTTCTTGTTGCAGCTTCGCAGCTTGGGATTGGTGAGATTTATAAAGCCGGAGGTGCACAGGCAATTGCAGCAATGGCATACGGAACAAAATCGATACCGAAAGTAGAAAAGATATTCGGTCCCGGCAGTAGATATGTTATGTTAGCAAAACAATTTGTATCGAATGATCCCGACGGTTGTCCCGTAGATCTTATTGCTGGTCCGTCTGAATTACTTGTCCTCGCGGATACTACGGCTGATGCTTCTGTTATAGCGATTGATCTTTTATCGCAGGCTGAACACGATCCATTTTCCCAGGTTGTGTTAGTGACTCCGGAGGAAAAGCTTGCAGAAGAGGTTGTAAAAATAGTGCAGACGAGAACACCACAATTACAGCGGCGAAAGATAATTGAGCAATCGATTGCACGGAGTTATGCACTCGTTGTTCCTTCATTACAGGAAGCGGTAAATTTTACGAATGACTATGCACCGGAGCATCTCAGTATATTTACACAAAATCCGGAGGATATTGCGTCACAGATAAAACACGCAGGCTCTGTTTTTCTGGGCGAATATTCACCGGTCACTGCGGGTGATTATGCATCGGGAACAAACCATACCCTGCCGACGAGTGGTTCTGCGAAATGGTTCGGGGGACTTACCGTCGAGAGTTTTCAGAAATCTATAACCTTTCAGACATTAACGGAAGAAGGGTTAAAGAACCTGGCACCGGCACTTATTACTTTAACCGAAGCCGAGGGACTTGAGGCGCATAAATTGGCCGTCACGGAGCGACTGAAATGAACATCGAGAATCTGGTGCGATCAAATATAGTACAACTAAAACCGTATCGTAGTGCCCGACAGGATCATAGCGGCGGAATTTTGCTGGATGCGAATGAGAATGCTTTCGGTAGTCCCGTTCAATTGGATGATCTTGAACTTAATCGCTATCCAGACCCGTATCAATCTGTATTACGAAAAC
>PWXV01000307.1 GCA_003568415.1 Ignavibacteriales bacterium | reverse complement strand
TCGAGTCCTTTCCCCTATTCGGATACGATTTAAATGATTACGATGAACTCTTTTCAGAAAAACTTGATTTACTACTGAAGCTACGCAAATCCGAATTCGTCACATGGTCAGGAAAACACCGGCCGCCGCTCGATAATCTCGGTGTCTACCCCAGACCCGTACAGGAGTTGCTGCCGGTATGGGTTGCCGTCGGCGGTACACCCGGATCCGCCGCTCGTACCGGTGCGCTTGGCTTGCCGATGGCACTGGGAATTATCGGTGGTATGCCGGAACGGTTTAAACCCGTTGTCGATCTATTCCGGCAATCGGCATCCGAAGCCGGTCACGAAACGCCGCAACTGAGCATTAACTCGCACGGGTTTATTGCCGATACATCACAGGATGCAGCCGATACTGCATTTCCTGCTTTCAAGGGGTGATGGATAAAATCGGACGTGAGCGCGGCTGGCCGCCTATGTCGCGGGAACAGTTTGAGATGTCCCGCTCACTTCGGGGCGCGGATTTTGTTGGTAGTCCGCAACAGGTAATCGAAAAAATTCTATTTCAACATGAAATATTCGGTCATGATCGTTTTCTTATACAACTTACTGTGGGGACCCTGCCGCATAAAAAAGTGCTGCGTGCTATTGAGTTGCTTGGAAACGAGGTTGCAATGGTAATCAAGCGTAATACAGAAAAGATAGAATCACAAACCGGGCAGGGAGCATAAGGCAAAATCATAAGGTCGTATGGGGGGTTACAATACATTGTCGTATAGTACATGTAATACCACACACCTGTATTGTTAGTTCAGGATAGCGCGAAATCCTACATCGGTTGTATGATCCAAATCATTCTCCCGCTCGGGCGAGCAGTAATCTCCGTTAAACCAATTTTGTAATTCCTGTATCCGGTCGATGTTAACGATTGAAGTGCGATGTATCCGAATAAAATTTTCCGGATCGAGTTTTCGTTCGATATTGTTCATCGTATCACGTAATAAGTATTGATCTTTTCCGATATGCAGGCGCACATAATTTCCCGCTGATTCAATCCAATCCACATCATGAATTTTAATGAAAATAATTTTGTCGTGTAACTTTACCATAAATCGTTCCGGATAGGATGGCTTTACCGCCGAGGTATCATGGAGATTAGAAGGTATAGCCGTATCTATCGCATCAGTCCGGTGTATAAGTTTTCTCACCCGCTCCAGCGTACGGTCTAATCGATCGCGATCATATGGTTTCAGTACATAATCGATTGCAAACAAATCGAATGCTTGTAAAGCATCCTGTGAATGCGATGCGGTAATCACGATATACGGTAAGATAGTATTATCAATAGATTGGAGGACATTAAAGTTAATATCATCAGATAGCTGGATATCAGGAAAAAGCAGATCGGGCTGTTTCTCCCGTATACAGTGAAGAGCCTCGCGTCCGCTCGTGCATTCTTCAACTATCTCAATATCCGGTTCATCCCGTAATGTTCTCTGAAGTTCATACAAAAAAGAGAGATCATTGTCGACAACGACAGTACGTATCGGTTTCATTTGTATGTTCATCGAGCTACCCTCCTCATCCATTCAATGTGACATCACTTTTTATTAATTTAAATATCTCATAAGAGGCTCTGAAAGTCTGTCTCGGATATGACATTACACCGAACCATATAAGTGTCACCTAAGTAATTTACCAGTTGTCAGCCACATGACAGTGCGTCGTGCGGTTATATTGTATATTTGTTTCAGGAACGTACAATGAAAAAATACTCTTTATTGCTGGTATTCTTTATTTTCATAAGCGACGGTAACCAGGTCGTGAATGCACAAGCATGCTGTTCCTCCGGTACACCGCTCCTCAGCACAATGGAGCTTCCCGGAACACCGGCAGGCCAATGGCATTTCGCCTTAACCTACGACTATAACTATTTAGATGACGTAGTCGCAGGCACACAACAACTCGGTGATTCACAACACAGAAGAATTTCTCAATCGATCCTGCTCGAAATATCCTACGGTCTGACCGATCGTTTATCTGTATCGACAATGATATCCGGCATCCAGCAGGAACGTCGTGTGCGCTCGGCGCTGCCCGGCACAAGCGGAGAAAGAACAAGAGCCCGGGGAATCGGGGATGGTATTGTTCTTTTAAAATACACACTTCATCCACAAACTATTCAGGATCAACGTGAACTGAGTATTGGTATAGGACCGAAGATCCCGTTAGGTGAATCACAACTGAAAAACAATAACATACTCTTACCTGCCGATCTTCAGCCCGGTACCGGAGCCTGGGATCTGGTCTTCTGGGCATACGGTTTTAAGGGATTTGTACCACGATCACCGATCAGTTTATTCAGTACAATCACTTTTCGATTAACAGGAACCAACGACCGGTTTGGAACGGGTAATGGGGGATATTCATTCGGCGATGAGTTCCAGGCATCAATAGGTGCAGGCTATCGCACCGATACACCATTCGATGCCACAGTATTACTGCGTTACAGAACTACCGGTCGAGATGCATATGATGGAGATTTTCTATCGAATACCGGGGGACATTGGGTATATGTTGTACCGGGAATCAATATCAAATTATTCGAAAAAATTCAAACGAGAATAGACGGACAAATTCCAATATACCGAAATCTCGATGGGACTCAACTTACAACTACGTTTAGTTCATCAATATCATTTTTCTATACATTATAATGCTAACCGCATATAGAGGAGGATAGAATGTATTATACTATACCGTTTACATTATTTTTATTTCTTATTATCGGGCTCATAGGTTGTGACAATGTCTCATCGGTAGGCGGCGGACCGGTTAGTAGAGGAACTGAAAACGGTGACAGTGAAGATTGGCTTATTCCTGTAAATCAGGTAATAGATGGCGGGCCGGGGAAAGATGGAATTCCCTCTATCGATAACCCGCAGTTTATATCCGTGAATGAAGTCCCGGCTTATCTACAAGACAATGATCTTATTGTCGGTGTCCGTATCGGTGATATAGTCAGAGCATATCCTCACCCAATCCTTGATTGGCATGAAATAGTAAATGACGTAATCGACAATAAAGCCTTTTCAGTTACCTATTGCCCCTTGACCGGGAGTGCGGTGACATGGAATCGTACTCTTACAGGTCGGGAAACAACATTTGGAGTTTCAGGCTTACTTTACAATTCCAACTTAATTGCATACGATAGAGCTACTGACAGTTATTGGTCCCAAATGATGATGCAAAGTGTGCACGGCGAATTGATAGGCGACAGAGCAGGTTTAATCACTATTATTGAAACACGCTGGGATACCTGGAAAGAATTATATCCCGAGTCTGAAATTCTATCGACCAATACCGGTTTCAACAGACAGTATGGTAATTTTCCTTACGGAAATTACAAAACAAGCAACCAGTTGATATTTCCCGTCTCGAACGATGATGACCGGCTACACAGAAAAGAACGAGTACTTGGAACTATTTATAGAGATCATACTGATGTTGTACAAAAACGTGATTACTTCAAATCCAATTCTACCACAAACGATAGAGTTCAACAATATAATCTTACCACCGAAACACGTGTATTTCAAATCGATGAATTTCCCGATACCATTCATACCATCAACGATGCATATCAGGATTATCCGCTTGTTACTGTCGGCAGCAGTAAATATAATTTTGCCGCTGCATATGAACGCAGCTTGAGAGATGGAACGCTATTAGAATTCAAACCGGTACAGAATCAGCTACCGATTGTAATGGAAGATAACGAAGGTACACAGTGGGATATATTTGGATTTGCTGTTAACGGTCCACGAGCAGGTGCACAGCTCACCCAGGCAAACTCATATATAGCGTATTGGTTTGCATGGGCAGCATTTTATCCCGATGCAGAGATACATTTACCATAAATGATACTCACTGTTTATCATCATATTGGATGGTAATTGTTTCTTCCGGTAGTCTCGAAGGAATTGCGCGTTTTTCACCGAATGCAAATATCCACAATCTATCCTGATCGACTCCCATCCTTCGTGCTGCCCTTAACAATTCACGCGGGGGATCGCTTAGCC
Source organism: Ignavibacteriales bacterium (assembly GCA_003568415.1). Taxonomy (GTDB): domain Bacteria; phylum Bacteroidota; class Ignavibacteria; order T3Sed10-11; family T3Sed10-11; genus T3Sed10-11. The sequence continues at coordinate 36,434 of PWXV01000307.1, read as the reverse complement.
GCTCCTCCGATTGATCGAACGTACCCCAATGCATCGCCGCAAAATATCTCGCATCAAGATCAATGAAGGCCTGAAGCGCCTCGGCAGGATTAACATGATACAATGCATTATACCATTCAGGATCATATGCACCTATCGGCATCATCGCAAGATCAATCGGCCCGAGTCTTTTACTGATTTTTTTAAACCCGGGAAAATACCCCGTATCTCCGGCAAAGTATAATGTATGATTCGATGCCTCAATCACCCACCCTGACCAGAGTGTTGTATTATGGTCATGGATCGCACGGCGGGATTGATGTTGAGCAGGTACTGCAATAAATTTCACTCCGTTGATCGAATCACCTTCCCACCAGTCTTTCTCAATGGTGTGAGTAACCCCCCACCCGGTGAGCAAATCACTCAGACCAAGCGGAACAAAGAAAACCGGCTGATGTTCCTGCTCGAGCTGCATCACTGTTGGATAATCGAGATGATCATAATGATTATGAGAAATCAGCACTACATCAATGGGCGGTAATTTTTCCCATGGAATGCCCGGTGCTGTTTGTCGCTGAAGTCCCAACCTGCTGTTCAACAACCCCACACGCTCACTCCATACAGGATCGGTAAGTATATTCAAACCATCGATTTGCACCAAAAATGTTGCGTGTCCCACCCAGGTAACGGCACCACTATTAAATCGTTCGGGAGGATTAACATATTCCGGAGGGATAACCGCATACTCAAAATTGTCGTTGACCAATGGCCGCTGGATCATATAATATTTAAATTTCCACCAGACCTTGTCAAGCAAATTGGGTTTTCTCGCACCTTCATCAATGTATGGGTTTACAAATACACTATCGGCGTTTCGATGGGGAGGATCAGCATTTGCCTGGTCATCAATAACGACCGTCACCAGAATAAGTGCTGTAGAAATATATATTTTAATATTTTTACAGAAAAAATATAAATTCTGCATTGACAAATGTCTATTTGTCCGGCTGAGTGTTTTGTAGGAGTAATATAGAGGGATATAAGGTATGGTTTTTTATGGTAAATATCAAATTTGTGGTGAAAACATAAAAAACCGGGATGAGCGGATCACGTAACCCATGGCCTCAGGAGGTCTTGTAACCGCAAATCCCGGTATCGCGGGTGTGGAAATTTTATTTATTTTTAAAAATAGAAGCGTGTTCCGATCAAAATATCAAGTTCAAGACCTGTCGGCTGCACGACAAAGAAAGTTGCTCCTAATTCTAAAAACAGATCGAATGGAGCAGACGGCAACAGATAGGATACACCGAGCGATCCCCTCGGTCCGATGCCGAGTTCACTGCGTCGCGTAACCGTATTTCTGCCCACAACTACCGTGCGATCACCTTTTCCGGTGATACTTAGACCAACCCCATAATGCAGCGGTACCCGTTGATGATTAAATGCATCGACGTGGAATAAATAAGTACCATGAAATCTAAAATCACTATAAAAAGACGCGCCTAATGCAAAATCCCAAGCCCGATGCGAACGGGTCCAATATTTAGCGCTAATACCGGTTGGCTCACCGATAACCACTCCAATACCGAATAATCCACTCCCCGGCGATGGACCTGATGATCTTGGAAATTGTTGGCCAAATAGATTCGAACTTGATAGTAACGATAATACTAACGCTATAAAAATTAAACGCTTCATGGTTGAAACCTCACTTAATTAAACCAAATTACTCTGTCTCCCGGCGTTCACTTATATCAGCATCCTGTACTTCTTCGAGTTGCTCCTGAACGTAAGATAGATTCTGTGCTGCACGATCATAATCGGGATTAATATCGAGTGCCGCTTGAAACGCATTAGCTGCTTCTTCAAGCTGTCCGGTCTTCATATATGCAACCCCAAGATTGTTGTAGAAAAAGTGAACATCATCACGCTGCTCGACCGCTTCTTCGAGTACCGGTATAGCTTCCTCATACTGCTCCATTTGTATATATGCATACCCGAGGTTATTCAATGCATATACGTTATCCTGATTCATTTCCACCGCTCGTTGATAGGAATTGACCGCGTCATCCAGACGGTCGGTTGTATGATATATTCTACCCTGGACGTGATATGCATCTGCATTTTCCGGATCCATCTCGATCGCCTGAGAAATTGTCTCTTCTGCCTGATCATAATTCTCCATCTCGAGATATGCGCGGGCAAGATTTACGTATGCTGCAGCATATTCAGGATCATTTTCGATAACCGATTCAAGCATTGATGCGGCACCTGCTGCATCGCCAGCCCTGAGGAGCTCAAGCGCTTCAGCATATGAATATGTTTGTTCCTCTTTTTCCTGGGCGGCTTCAGCATCCCGCTCATCTTGCTGATATCCCAATGCTACACCGGATAATATCAGAAATAATACAAGCATCGTCGCGAACAACATTTTTATGAATTTCATATTTCATCCCTCCGTATGTTTATTTACGTTTTATTAATCCTGTGTCGGGAAATAAAGATAAAAGGCTGTACCACTGCCAGGCACACTATCTACAGTGATAAAGCCTCCGTGCAATTCAACAACATATTTTACATAGAATAATCCCAACCCTGCTCCTTGCCGGTCCTTTGACCGGAAATAGTATGGTTGTAATATTTTTTGTTTATTATCGGCTGGAGTATTACTACGTAAGTAGTTGGTAGATTTAAGGATCTGTTCTATAAGGTTGCTTAGGTCGTGAGCAATACCCCAGCCGAGAAAATCAATTTTCTGCATCGTATCAAACCGCTCGATTATAGCTTCTACTTTTTCTTTATGTTTACGATAGAGTATTGACAATGATTAACCTCTATAATCGTATGGTTAAAGTTGTTCTGAGAATCATCCGGGTTATTTATAATCTTGCGATCAATTCCTGCAGTGTATTCTCCACATCTTCCATCGCCTGATCTATCTCGCCCCGTAAGTTATCCCATTCATCAGCGGTTGTTCTACGAAGTTCGTGAAGATAATCATCCAGATCATTGCGCACCTCCTGCAGTGTTTCATGCCTTTCATAGAGTTCTTCACGCTCTTCTTCGGTTCCCTCTTCAATTTCATCCCGCAACTCGTTAATCTCATTATCGATAGCGGCAATAATTTCGTTTATACGATCTTCATAAACAGCTCTTTCCTGTTCAAATCTCTCCGCCTCCCCGTTGTCGGCACATCCGGTTATTACGAAGAGCATTATTACTGCTGCGACGAGTGCGATGTTACCGGAAAATGTTTTCATTGTAAACTCCTCCTTCATGTGATTATTATTTAATACATTAATTAGATTTACAATAACGGACGCCTACCCTGAATTACACGAATAAGTATTGCAGCTACTGCAAGAATCAACAAAATATGCAGGAAACCGCCCAGGGTATAATCGCTTACATAGCCGAATAACCACATTACCATCAAAATTATGAATATTAACCATAGCATAGTTAGACCCCCACTGTTCGTGATTAGTAATGGTAATCTGCTTCAAGAGTCAATTTACCGAGATTTTTATTCTTGCCGTCCTGGATATGAACATTCCGGATTTCTTTTTGTGCATATTCATCCGATACCGGACCAAATCGAAGTGTATACACACCTCCTGTAAGTTCAGGGACAACAAAAGAACCGGTTTCGGTATCAGATTGTACAGAAGCGATTATTCCTTCTTCGGTAACGACATACACATACACACGAACATCATGAGGAACGATCACACCTTCAATTGTACTAAATTCTATTTCGTCCTGTTCAGGTGAATAACTTAAGGCGACGACAACAATCGTCAGCCATATCATCATTGCAATCGGGACTACCATGCCTTGTAATTTCAATGTATTCCTCTCTGTCTTCATTTAATTATTCGATGTTATTACCATTACATTTTAAAACCTGCCGGTCTTTCATACTCAGATGAAAGACCGGCAGGAACCGGAAGTCCAATCTATCGTCCCCACCAATATGCCGTATTCCGGTTTTTATTTTTAATTGTCATAATTATCATTATTTTCCAATTCAACAGTTTCAAGCTCCGTTTCTTGTCCGGCCTCAACAGCAACGCCGCTGTATACCTCCGTTTCATAACCATCACTCCGGGCAACAAATTCAACATCATATTCACCCTCTGCAAGTCCGACAAGTTTATACTCACCGCTGTTTTCGTCGGCGTACGTCGACGTTACTATGTCACCCTGTTGAGATGCTATAACTACAGCTTTCGCTTCGGGAGGTACTACCTGACCGCTTACATCTCCCGCTTCTTCCATCGATTGAACCCGGATAACAGGATCGAGTACAAATCCCCCAACCAGTGAACCCGATACCGAACGATGAGCGTCAAAATCAAGCAGTATTTCCGTCGTCGCTCCTGATTCTAATTCAATGTGATGAGCGAGCTCGATTCCTTCATGAGCCCCTGCGTCAATTGAGATATCAACCATGCTTCCCTCGACAACAATGGTGCTTTCCCCGCCGATGTGCACACGAATCATCGTATATGTATCAGCTTCTACATTCACATCAACAAGCATTGCCATTGTACCATTTGTTAATTCCAGAAGATTATATATACCTGCTTCAGTTTGTAACTCTATCCATCCTTTCTGTTCAGAATATATTTCGATGCTCTCTATTTCGACATTAACCTCGGTAAAGCTATCAGTAGGTGCATCGGCAAGATACATTACAACCCGTCCTTGACCTTCTGGCGGCCCCGCCGGATCATCTGATTCACATCCAATGAAGAACAATGAAAACAGCATAACCAACCAAAGATGCATCATATAGCTCATAGAATTTCCCCTCATTAGTTTAGTAATAAATTCTGCTTAATTAACTTATCTGAATGTTGTATACGTCAATGATCGTGCCACAAGATAATTTTCTTGCGTAAACATTTAATTATGTTGATTTTACGGTATATTATAGGATGGTAAGATAATCAAGGAAAAAGGTTGGTTGTGTCATAGAAGACACGTATAATTCAATAATGGTATATTTTGCGGTATCTCAGATGTATATTCCGACACACCTCTCTGTGTCTTAAATTACACACAAAATATTTGGTACTGATCTATTGCGGGCGCTGGATGCCAAGTCGTTTCATTAATTTTATGAGGTTTGAATGGTTTGATATTCCCAGTTTTTTTGCTGTATTGGTAATATGCCAATCATTATCACGAAGCGCCTGTAACAGAATTCGTCTCTCTGATTCCTGTTTTAATTCTTGAAATGTTTTATTTCTAGCTGGCGGTTCAGCAATATTTTCCACGGTAATGTCAGACGGAATATGTTCCGGAAGGATCTCATCACCGCTGCACTGAATAATCATTCGCTCAACAATGTTTTCTAGTTCACGCACATTGTTCATTTTCCAGTCGTAGGATTGTAATAAAACTATTGCTTCAGGATGAATTTTTTTCCGGGGCAATCCAAACCGCTCACACGTTCGCTCAAGGAAATATTGTGCAAGCGATTTTATATCATCTTTTCGGTCACGTAATGGGGGTACGGTAATTATGTGGGTACATACCCTGTAGTACAAATCTTTTCTGAAGCGTTCATCTTCTATTTCTTTTTGTAGATCTTTATGCGTAGCAGTAATAACCCTCACATCTACCTTCGCGCTCTTGCCCTGGCTACCCAGGCGAGTGATCTCTCCCGATTCAAGCACGCGTAATAATTTTGCCTGAATTGCTAACGGCATATCTCCGATCTCATCAAGAAACAATGTACCCCCGTCTGCAATTTGAAATTTACCTTTTGCAGATCGGGTTGCACCGGTAAAAGCACCTTTTTCAAACCCGAACAACTCGCTTTCAACGAGGTGCTCCGGAATAGCAGCACAGTTCAGCGCAATAAAAGGCCGGTCACGCCGGTCACTCAGACGATGAATTTCTTTGGCAACGAGTTCCTTGCCGGTTCCACTTTCACCTATGATGAGCACATTACTCGGTACTGCAGCAATTTTTTTTATCTGTTCCCGTAATGCTTCAATAGGTTCACTTACCCCGATTAATTCGGAATCCACACCTGCTTCACGTCGTAATTGCTTATTTTCCAATGTTAATCTGCGATGTTCGATGGCATTCTCGATAATGCGTACGAGTTGATCTATAGATACCTCATTCTTATCAAAGAAATTATATGCACCCGCTTTAATAGCTCGCACACATCGTTCGAAGTTTCCTTCGGCGGTATATACAATAATAGCAATATCGTGGAATCCGTTTTGCTGTATCCGGTCAAGAAGCTCAAGGCCATCCATTACGGGCATTTCAATATCTACAATTGCGACATCAATATCTTCACTTTCAATAACCTCCAGTGCTTCTTTTCCGTTTTTAGCAGTCAATATTTCAAATCCTGTTTTACGATGTATGTCATACGAATATTGATCACGCAATACTTTCATGTCATCCACGATTAAAATAGTGCTCATAAAGTTACTTCCTCATTAACAGATTCATTAGTATAAGAAGCTGCCTGCAATGCAGGCAATGAAATACAGACTTTTGTTCCTTTTTCTTCAGTATCTTCAATATTTATTGTACCACCGAATTCTTTAATGATGGTATTTGCATTCATCAAACCGATACCCGTACCGTCAGACTTGGTGGTTACCGGAGCGTGGAAAATTTTATCACGTATTTCAGACGGTATTCCCGGGCCGGTGTCTTCAATACAGATAAAAATTGAATCTTTATCTTTACCTGTTGTAATGGTTATCGAATCACTATTTTGACAAGCATCGAGAGCGTTACATACAATATTTTCAATAGCCCGGCGAAGTTGATTACGCTCTGCCGATACATAGAGTTCTTCGTTGATACTATTGGAGTTTATGGTGATTTGTTTCCCCGGAAAATCCTGATAATTTCGTAGTACCGTGCCCACTACTTCGTGAACGTTAACCGGTTCAAGTTCGATTTTTTTGTTGGTCCGCGCATAATTCCTTGCAAGGTCCTGTAAATACTGTATACTATCATCTATTGTCTCCCGTCTCTCTTTGAATACTTTTGCCAGAGATTCCGGCTCGGTATCTGCCACCTCACTCCAATGCTGCATAACGTTACGGATCGGGATAAAACCATTCTTAATATCGTGATTTACTTTACGGGCTATCTCGGCAAAAGCCGCCTTTTGTTCGGCAACGGCGAGTTCGAGCCTGCTTATTTTCAACCTCTGCACCATACTCTTCAATGCATCATTCAAAACCCCTACTTCATCTTTACTTTTAATATTAAAATTATCGTCTAACGAATCCAGCGATATATTTGCTGCCCGTTTTGCAAGACGCCGCAACGGACGGGCGACATTTCCCGCATGCCATACCGCGAGAATTATGACAAAAATAATTCCGACCACTGTTATAGCTATAATTTTCTCATTGAGGTTACTCAGCAATTGTACAAGCTCGCTTCGGGAATGCAGGAGATAAATCCCGCCATCGGCGATGGTATTTCTGTCTACTACCGGTATAAATAATTGTGAAAATGAATATTCTTCGATCAACCAATCCGGGAGAATCTCCTCATCATTCTCAAGATCAATCTCATCAAGAACACCGGGTTCTATCCGATCCGGGTTGGATGAAATAAAACGGGTGGGTGTACGCAATAACAGAATATTTTGTGGATTCGCTTGTAAACCCCGGAGAAATTCCTGGTCGATCTCTTTACCGCCAAGAACATAATACAATCGATTAGCAATCGTAAACGTGTGTATCGATGTCAGGCATAATTTATATCCATCTGGATGATCAAACCAGGCAAGCACAGTCTCGTCTTCGGCATTCTGTATGTTTCGTATCAATCCAAGCGCATTACCTCCAAAAGCCTGTCGATATTGGCCAGAACTAAGCACAATACCATTCGCATCTGCAATTTCGAGAGCCTGGAAACCCATCGTTGGCATATACATAGGTGCATAATCCACAATATAAGGATGATGCGGTTCATCAAGTACACTAACGTGGAGTCGAAATTCGTGATCATCTCTGATTCTTTCGGCAAGTTGCTCCAATTGTACATTGATCGATTGTTGTCTTGTATTCAATTCCCGTTCTATTGCATTTGCGGCAGACTGAAGCTCGTTTTCATACCGTTCCATATACTGAAGTGTCACGGTTCTCTGAACTGCATAGATTGTCATCAGCATTGCGAACAGGAAGAGCGGGACAAACGTTACGACAAATTTCGTCGAAAGCGGTATTTTTACTTTCCGGGTCATAGTATTTCTTCCGATACGTTATTTAGGGAACCAGGCCTCTGAGAAATTTAACAATATTCTACCGGCGTAGTCAACTTCATATAAAGTGACAGGAGTAACCGCATACATTGAAGTTCGAAGAAGCGGATAGAGATAATATTGTTCCGCTGCATATTCCTCGATACGTGCTATCTCCGCAGCGCCGGCAGGGGTTATCAAGGCTGCTGCTTGCTCTTCGAGCACCTCATCAAAAATATAACCTCTCTGTAATAAATCATACAAATTATAAGCTGAGGATGAAAAGAAGGGTAAATACGAATCCACAAGAATATCATATCCCTGATCGTTGCGTACTTGCTGAAATCTTCCCCGTGACAACCCCTCAGGTCGCCGCACCTGAATTCCTACCTGTTGAAGCCGAACCGAAAGCCGCTGTGCTATTTGTTCCGCTACCGGATCCTGTGCAAGATACAGAATGCGCAATGAGTTGGAAGCAAGATTCGACCGATCATTATCCGGTTTCTCCATTGATATATCGATATCCGAGAAAAATGATGTTGCGATCTCGGTCCGTGCTTCGGTCACGACTGTTACTAAAGCTTCCCGGCCAATTGTCTGAATAACACGAGACCGTGCATTTGTAGAAGTCAATCGGGGTGAATCGGGGTTTAACGCAAGGAAATAAATTTTTTGGCTTTGAGCTTTGAGTTTCTGTAATGCGTCTATTGCTCCGAAGAAATCAATATAACGAGGTTGCCTGATGAATGCACCGGTCTTTTCGTGTTGAGTGACATATTCAATTACATCATCAGAACTGATCATAATAACGATCTCTTCCAAAAAAGATTCACCTCGATGGTAGTATGGATTTCGCCGGAGTGTTATTTGCCGTGATGAACTCTCCGTCACCATATATGCACCGGTGCCGATAGGCCATGGTTCTTCTTCATGTATCTTTGTAATCTGAAAACAATTCGCCGTGAGGTGCTCTTTGAAGTTTGGCAACGGCAAATCAAGGTTAATGATCAACTGAAGACTGTCAACAACTTCTATCGTATCAACTTTTTCAGAAACCCACTTCATTACACAGGCGCTTTCATTGCATTTTTTCATATTGTCAAACCAGGCATCCCGCACCATATTTGCGTCGAGTATACTTCCATCAGAGAAGCGTACTCCCTCTTTAAGGGAAATCGACCATCGTTTTTGCATCATATCCGGCTGTATCGAGGAGGCCAGATTATAGACAAGTTCACCGTTGGCATCTCGAAGAAGTAATGTCTCATACACATTGGGATGAACAAATGGATGAAGATCGTCCTGAATTTCAGAAGCATCAAAAATGTTTCCCAGATGATCAACCATAACAAACCGTGCATTATAATCAGGAAATAACGGCGGGGAGATATCCCGTACCTCCCGCCACTGTATCATCTGTTCGGGAACAAAATACAGTTGGCTATATCGCCCCGTAAAGTCGTTTCCCGTCGTCACACCCACAATATATCCTCTGATACCGGAAAGTTCGGCGTAGGTAACTGCACCTACGGTCCCATAAAACTGCGGGGATAAACCTTTAATATGAACGGTGTCGGAATAAAGCTCGGCAAGCACAAACGAATTTTCATCGGGCCGAGTTATCGCAAATTTTTCTCCGTTGATTTTAAATAATCGATTTCCAAGAGGTTGTTCCGATGTATAGAGACTGGAATTATCATTGTTTGAATACAGATGCAATTTTCCCCGGTCATCCAGAATCACATATCGGTCATTTTCATCATGTTGTTTAACACTTAAAATGTTTTTCATGTTTCCATCGTGTACGTATTCGAAATATGGTCTACCCGTTACCGATTGAATGTCGAACGGATACCAATGTGCAGCCGGAGTAGTAGTCTCATCACGTATGGTAAATCTAAATGATGTATCGGAATGAGCAGTGATGAAATAAATCTCATCCCTCCTTGTTTCCATTAACCCGGATGGGATGCGCGATCGTATATCCTTCAAGTTGCGGGAAGGAATTTTTATACTTTGCGGATCATCATCGCTACCAGTTGGTGGAAAAACTACTAATGAATCGGTGAACAGAGCTGCAAGAGTTACAATGGAATTGTCATCGTGAATAGCTGCAAGGTCAACTATTTCATCGCGAAAGACCGGCCCGATTCGCTGCCAGAGTGTTTGTGCGGTTCTGGTTTGCAGCAATTCAATTTGATCGTCGAAATGATCCAGACGATGAACCGGTATGATAATATTCGTACCTTTAAAATCCAGGTGTATTATTGAACGATCCGCTTTCCCGGCTACCAGCATATAACGCTCCAATGCTTCTTCAAATTTACTCCTCGCTTGAAGGTATTCATCGGTATCGACGGCGGGATCGAGTCTCATCAATGTATCGATTGTGCCTGCAAGGTATTCTTCTGCACGAATAATTTCTTCTTCAGCAGCCGACTTCCAGAAGGCAAGCTGTGAACAAGAGAGCAAACCAAGTACACTCATGAAAACAAAGAGAAGTAAAAATATTTTCCGGTACGTTCGATTCAAGTGCGGCATTCCTCCTCGTGCATAGACATTCCACTCATGTATCAAGAGGTTTTCTTGATACCATCAGGGCGTGAACTTTAAATTTACATTATAAAAATGTGGATTTCAATAGGAAATGCAATAATCTGGTGTCGTTTTTTTGAAATTATTTGTATTTTATGTATTCACAATCAAATCGGTCACAGATTATGCAAACAAAGAAATCGCGAGCCGGCAATCAAGATAAATTAAAACCCCTGCGGGACAATATCCGTCTGCTCGGTAATCTTCTGGGTGAAGTAATAATTGAAATCGAAGGAGAAGAGTTCTTCGATCTTGAGGAATATATACGCCGTACTACAAAATCCTTGCGTGAAAAGCACTCTTCATCGCGCTTACGTGCATTAAAGAAAAATATCTCAACACTTGACATTGCAACCCTATCTAAGATTATCCGCGCCTTTTCGATATACTTTCAATTATCAAATATCGCCGAGCAAAATCATCGGATCCACCGGAGAAGAAAATATCGCATCGATCCCGGATCAGAACCTCAGAAGGGTTCTATAGAAGATTGTATCAAGGAATTCAGCAAACAGGAGATCCCGTCCTCGGTGATTCAGGATACAATCAACTCGTTGTCGATCATACCGGTATTTACCGCACATCCAACAGAAGCTACACGGCGCACAATCTTATTGAAACATCTGCGTATATGGAAAAACCTTGAATCTCTGGAAAACTCACAACTAACAAAACCCGATCGGGTAGCTATTATCGATGATATCCGCCGCCAGATTATGAGCATCCGGTTGACGGATGAAATCCGCTTGTTCGAATTCTCGGTACTCGATGAAGTAACGAATGGTTTACATTATTTCCGTGAAATATTGTTCGATACTGTACCCGATGTATATCATGAACTTGAACGACAACTAAAGCAATATTATCCGGACGATCGTTTTACGATTCCGGCTTTTTTACGATTCGGGAGCTGGATTGGTGGTGACCGTGATGGTAATCCTTTTGTCACACCCGATATTACCTATGAAACTCTTCGACGTCATAAAGAACTTGCCCTTCAGCTTTACATCGAACGTATAGAACAACTCTATCTCGAATACAGTGAATCGAAGCGTCTTATCGGAGTATGTGATGAGCTTGAAGAGTCTATTTACCGGGATCTGCAATCACTTTCCTACGAAGAACATCAACGTACTTCGATCAGAAACCCTGCCGAGGTTCACCGACAAAAATTCAGACTTATTTCATTCAAATTACAAAACACGCTTACCACAATACGAACGGAAACTTCTCAATCCGCATTACACTATTCACACAGCAGTGAATTCCTCGATGATCTCCGAATAATCGATCGCAGTTTACGAAGCAACGATGGAGCATACCTTGCAGATGGTAATCTAAAACGCATTATCAAACAGGTGGAGATATTCGGATTTCATCTGGCTACACTCGATATCCGTCAACACGTGGCCGAACATCACGAGACCGTTGCAGAAATTCTCAACAAGTATGTCCCGGAATACACTGCTCTACAGGATGACAAAAGGATTATTATTATCGAAGATTTCTTCTTTCAGGATATCATCGATGAGGGTTCACTGTCTGAAAGAGCGCAGAATGTCCTCGATACATTCAGAACTATACAACGATGTCACAATGATTTCGGTATTGAGAGCATACGAACTTACATTATCAGCATGTGTGAATCGGTGAATGATGTGCTTGAAGTATTACTCCTTATGAAATGGTCGGGTCTTATTGAAACCGAGAATAAGGAAATCACATCCAGCAAACTTGATATAGCACCTCTTTTTGAGACGGTCGATGATCTTCGTCATGCATCTGCAATGACTGAGCAGCTTTACAAGCATCCACTGTATCAACAACATCTTGCTGCACGAGAAAACAATCAGGAGATCATGATCGGTTACTCAGACAGCAGTAAAGATAGCGGTGTTGTTGCTTCATCCTGGGAATTATATAAAGCACAACGAGTATTATCACAGACAGCTACAGCGCATGGTATATCGGTCTACTTTTTCCACGGCAGAGGCGGGACAGTCGGCCGCGGCGGCGGTCCCTCGCATCAGGCAATTCTCGGACAACCGGCCGGAACGATGAATGGGAAAATCAAGATTACTGAACAGGGCGAAATGATCTCACTAAAATATGCTCACCCTGCCATCGCTCATCGTACACTTGAACTCGACATTTCGGCAATACTCCGGGTCAGTCTCCCGGCAGAATACAGTCCACTTGAAGACGAACTCGATAATCCACAGTGGGCTGAACTTATGGAAGAAATAGGTGATGGCGCCAGATCAGAATACCGTGACCTGGTCTATCACACAGAAGAATTACTCGAGTATTTTTATGCCGCGACACCCATCAATGAAATTTCGGAACTCCGGCTTGGTTCTCGTCCTGCAAAACGAAAGAAAACCAAACGGATCGAAGATATGCGTGCAATCCCCTGGGTCTTTGCCTGGACGCAATCGCGTCATATATTACCCGGATGGTATTCAAGTCACAGCGGCTTACAAAAATATCTCACACCGTCATCCCGCAAACGTATGAAACAACTACAGGATGCATATAATCGATGGTTTTATTTCAAAGCTTTGATTGACAACATTCAGATGACATTATCGAAAGCCGATATGTCTATTGCAGAAGAATATTCAAAGCTTGTTGAACATCGAAGAATAAGAAACAAAATTTCGAAACGCATCATACACGCATTTGACGAATCGGCCAAAATGGTCACAAAAATATCCGGTGGCCGGAAATTGCTCGATAATAATCCAACGCTGCAGCGATCAATCCGCTTGCGCAATCCATATGTCGATCCGATGAGCTATATTCAGGTCGAACTCCTGCGAAGGATACGTGATGAATCAATTACCGATGAAGAATATCAAGAGCTCAAACTCGCAATCTTTCTGAGTATCAACGGAATCGCTGCAGGACTGAGAAATACAGGCTGAACCGGATTTATAAATCATATATTTCAGCCCGGCTTGGCAGTTCAATTCTCCCCAGATCCGTATTCACACCCGGTGCGAGAGCAACATGGTTCAACATGACTTCTTCATAACCATCCACCCGTGCCGATATTCTGATGTCATAGGTACCTGGTAACAGCCCACCGAGAATAAATTTGCCCGTCTGGATATCTGCTAAAGAAGAATCAACCGGTACTCCTTGCTGTATGACCACAATTTTCGACCTTGCTTCACCCGGTGTTATAATGCCGGTAATTGAACTGGAACGCTCCGCTGAATTAACAAAACCCACCGGTGGGGTCATATAACTCATTACAATGCCGAAGCATATCAATAAATTAAGTGTGTTAATAAAATTCATGTTGTTTCCCCCGTATTATGTTCGCCTATCTGATAAACGATGAATATTATTTTATCGAGCACTCTGCATTGCAACTATAACAACCATCGTGCCAGACGAGCAAATATATTATTTTTAAACAGATATAGTTAAAATGAGGGAAGAATCACACGGAATATTGTGTTATTTAAAACACAATATTAAGGTTAAATGTAATAGTTATCGATGTGGAATTGTTCACACAGTGTGTGTGCTTATCAACACATACATGTTACTTTATTTCGGATACATCTAGTTAGTTAGAACGGATAGCCGATTGCGATGTTGAAAGTTAAATTGTCGCTTCTCCACTGTGAACTTCTGAAATTTATCTCATCGATAACCCAGCGCTCTCCACTCGGCAGATACGGTCTGCGAAGGGGAAACGCAACATCGAACCGGATCACGAAAAACGAAGCATCGAGGCGTAAACCAAAACCGGTACCGACAGCAAATTCACCGAGAAATGTATCGAAATCAAACGTTGTTCCCTCACGTTCGCCTTCCTTGCTGACCATCCATATATTACCTGCGTCCACAAATAAGGCACCACGCAAGATACTTACAATTGGGAAACGATACTCAAAATTTGTCTCGACACGTATGTCACCTGTTCTGTCGATAAAATAGCCGGGCTCATCCGGGGGCGGAAGGGTTCCGGGACCGATTGAGCGGGCAGGAAATGCACGGATACTATTTGATCCTCCGCTGAAGAATTGCTTCACATACGGCATTGATGTCGAATTACCGTATGGTATACCTGCACCGGTGATAAGTCTTGTAACAAATTGCGATTTCTCTCCAAACCGCATATAATACCGCAAATCAATGTCGGCACGGACAAACTGTGAGTAAGGAATGCCAAATACGGTATTCGGTTCATCCCCGTCAGTATCGTCAGACCGGAGTACGTTCTGGATCAGTTCCATCGTATTACCGGAGAGATCAAGATTAACATTAAAGTAAATATGATTTCGCCGATTCTTATCAGGTTGATTATTAAAAAATAATGAATAGCTTGTACCGATTATAAACTGAGATTCAAGACTTCGCTGCAGCAACGGATCTATGAGAACCTGCTGTTCAAATTCAGCATCTGCTATTGAACTTCGAAAGTAATTTATGCTGATAGGATTTAATTCCTGTCGCACATGCCGTCCGCTCATCCATACATACCCGAATCTCGTTGTGAATGAATTAATCCTGAGCTGGTCAACACGATTCAGGATATCATAGCCGAGACGTATTCTGGTACGCGGAACGAACAAACTCTCCCTTGCGAATATCGGAATCGGGCCAATAATACGTGGTATTTGCAATTCCGTTTCGAAACCTATCTGATATAAATCGAGACCGCGTTGACCGCCGCGGAGCTGCGTCTCGAAACTGGAATTTACGTCTGCGGTAAACGATTCAGCACCCTGAAAAAAATTACGATTGCGGTATCCCACACTCAACCCAGGACCGGCCAGGTCGTTCGATTTACTCACCGCACGAAGTTCGGCACGGAGAGCGCGTTCATTGACCGGGGTCAGGTAAATATGTGCATCGAGAGATGGTTCCTCAACACCTTCGGTCTCGCGGAAACGCATATTTACGAATTTAAAAGTACCCAATCCCATTAAACGGTTGATCGTCAATACGTGATCGTGTCTGTTATATATTTCACCTGGTTGTAAAAAAACATATCGTGTGAAAATATCCGGCCGGAATCTGCCATCATGTTGAATGATAAATGTATCATGGGTATAAACGGTATCCGGTTCGGCAGCTACCATATCCCGGTCGAGAGCGTAATCGGGATAAACGTATATATTCTCGATCCTGTATTTATTATGTGCTCTTACAGGCGCGTCATCACGGATCGTGAGGTAAAGATTGACTTTGTTATTGCCGATAGTACTGTCGGCGCGAAATCGGATATACTCACTGTTAAAGTAAAAGAAACCTCTGTTCTTCAACTCCACGTCGATTCGCTCACGTTCTTCACGTAATTTTGAAAGTTTGAATATCTCACCCTCTTCTAAAATAGTTTCCTCTTTCGTACCTTTAATCCCATCGGTCAGCTCATCCCGCGGTTCGGGGAAATAGATGTTCTTTATCCGATAGGGCTGATGTGGACGTACAGTATAAAGGATGTTTGCCGTTCGACTTTTTTCACGAACCTCATAGTTAACCTCAGCGCCAAAATACCCGTGATTTTGGAGACGGTTAACCATCAAAATTGAGGTGTTATCCGGATTTGCGTGCCTGAGTAATACCGGTGGTTGACCGAGGCGACGTTTGATCCATCCCCTGACTCCCCGTTCAGCATCTTCTCCTGCCAGATTATAAAACCATAACCGGTGACGGAACAAACCAAATAATTTTACATTCGGGTTCGGACGAACAACCTCTTCAAGATTTCTCTCAATCTCTCGTTTATTTTCTATCCTCTTTTCTGCATCCCACTTTATATCGGCACCGGTATATAACTTTTCATCCTCGGCTAAATGCCGTGTAGTACTGCAACCTGCAATCATCAGGGATACAGCAAATAACAAAACAATATATTTAATTTTGTTATACATACTTATTCATCCTCATCGCCGCCTGCCACCTCGGGTGGGGCTTCAGCTTCCACCTCTACAGGACGTCTGAACAATTCCATAAATCTATTGAATTCGCGGGCATAGACAAACGATAATCCCGTAAAAATAACTTCACCTTCACCAAGCGCATTAAATTCAGTTTTTCTAAACCCGCGGATGCGAAATCTCCCATCTTCAGTGAGCATATATTCTACAGCGACATCCCCCGCTATATCACTTATGTCGGTTTCGCGCGCCCGCTCTCCTTCAAGATCAAACTGTCCGCCAAGCTCTACAATAAGACGATCCTCGAGAAACCTTCGTGAGACTTGTAATTGTAGTTCAGTACGACCGGCCGGTCCCGCTTCGGTAAATTCTTCATACGATTCGACGTCAAATTGTATATCCATACCCCGGATATACCGGCTCGAAAGGGCATTCAGTTGTTGGGTAAGCAGTTTACTTGCACTTGTTCGTGCGGTGCCGGTTAATCCTGCTCCTTCGCCAAGTTCAAATGGATTTTCGGGTAGAAATCGATTTAATACTAAAAGTGCAAATACCTGTTTATTTCGTTCCGTCTCATTCTCATTAACTCTTTGCAATTGTTGATATACCACCCCACCCATGGCACCTCGCTGTTCCTCGGGCATATCGAGTTCAAAACTGATTTCCGGCGACATTAAGTTTCCTCGCATATTTAAAAACACCTGGAACGGTAAAGCTCGTCTGAATTGCTGCCGTGCTTCGTCGCCGACCTGATCTGCAACGAGATCAACCGAAGGCGCACGAACGGTATAAATAGCGGTCATATCTACTTCGGCATCCATCGGATCACCTGTCCACACGATATTACTGCCGGGTCGAATCTCAAAACGTCTTCTTGCAACTTCATAAAATGTCATCTGGTACGACCCCTGTCTGATCTCATATCTGCCTGCAAGACTGATCAAACCGCTCGGATCAATCCCGAAACTCAGCGTTCCACCACCCCGCACCTGAAGGACATCACCCGCCTGTTCATCGATTATCACATTAAACGATGTTTGTAAATCCACATCAATATTTGCCGTAAGATCAATACCCTGCAATGCTGTTCGTACCGTATCCCGGGTATCATCAACTTCACGTATCGGTTGATGGTTCTCATCCATCACTACAAATTCCACAACCCCCGCCCGCTCGATAACTTCCGGATCCTGTTCGGGAACTATAACGGTAAGATTTGTGCCTTCTTTCAGCCCTATGGTGGCATTGATCACCGGCTGATATTGATCACCGGTAATGCGGATATTACTATCAATCATTATGCGCCCGTAGAATAGCTCGTTATGTTTACGTGAGGTATTCATCAACATAAAATTATTTGAACGAACATCCAGCGCAAACCGGTAATCCGTAAAATCCGTAATAAAAATGTTGCCGTCTATAACAGCCCGGTTCCCGTTCGCATCAACTATTGCAACATTACTGAACATTATACCATCACGCCCAAATGAAATAACTTCGTCTTCCATTTGTAACCGTGAATTCAATTGCGCAACAAGGAACGAAGCATCGCGGAATGTGATCGTACCCTGAATATCGGGTGCTGTAGTTGAACCCGTAATCGTTAAATCACCGATGAGCGAGCCGTCCATCTCCTTAAGCTCACCCAAAGTAAATCCCTCAATAGAATTGAGATTTATATTTTGTATATCAACAGAAAGATTGATTTCATCCGTCTCATCACCGGTCAGAATATAGCCGGCAATGTGTCCCCGGTTTTCATGCTGTGTAATATCGACTTCGAGATCAAACCTGTCGGCTGTCTCTTGTTGCACCCGAACTGCTATATCGCCAACTTCACTCTGATTAAATACAAAATCACTCAGGAGTAGATCAATATTTACCTTCAGCTCCGTTAGTACATCAGAAAGCACGGCATTGCCATTTAACAGCCCGGCGAAATCCATTGATATTTGCTCCGGACCTCCTTCCGTATCGCCACCTACCATTCGGGCAATATCAGCAATATTAAAATCACTAATAGTAATTTCGACCGGTGGGGCGGGTGTATCCTCGTCACGGCTTCGTGCAAAAATATGAGTATCATCCCGTGCTAAACGAAGATTATGCACATAAAGTATGTCAGTACCAAATCGCACATAATTCTCTTCGGGAACGCTCCAGCGATCGTAATTGATAATAAGCTCACCGGGGATAAGACTTAAAATGTAAACCGTATCCATACTTTCAAACGAACTGCCAACTGCAAATACCTTTTCCATTTCAGAATCATGCATGGCAATATTCGTAGAAATAATATTCTCCTGAATTGCCCCGTAAACCTCAGGTGCATAAATCTTCATTGCAGGTATAGTAATGGTAGCAGTCCTGACATCATATGCTATATCGTTCCGGCTTGATTCGATACGGACACGTAAAGAATCGACAATATATTCTTCATAAGTAACCGATGGAATATCCACGCTCAGATTGAGATTTCTGTTGGTGCTTGTGTAGCTTCCTTCAACCGTAGCGGGCGATAGATCATGGAGACCGGGGAACACAACATCGAATAATAATTCAGGTTGATGTAAATTTATACTAAACGTAAAGTACCGGTCCGGTTCATCTTCCTCAGTTTCAAGATGATGCAGATCAAAATAATAATTGATATGATTGGAAAGGACCGATGGCAATTCTGCGAGATTCACATTACCATCATACGATGCGGACAGAAAATCGGACTCCACGGTAATTTGGTGAAGTTCGGGTTGTGTCGCCGCAGTTACCACCAGTGAATCGATTGAATATCGATGTTGCTCCTGGATAATTTGTAAGTCACGAATATACGCACTGCCGTCTACCGACTCAATTGATAGCCCTGTTAAATCAGCGCCGATTTTTGTTTGCAGGATAAATGCATCTTCTACAAGATGCAGTGCATGCAGATCGGCATGCTTAAGATCGAATTCAAACGCTAACACAGGATCATCGTCTGTGAACTGAACATCACCGTTAAAGCGGAAGGTGAGATTTGGATCATCCATACCTGCATAGCCGGTAAAATGTCGGTTTCGGAAACGACCGTCAATTTCTATATCGTTATAATCATATCCCTGAATATGTGCATGCTCAATCCTCGCATCGAGATACGCATCGATGGTTTCCTCATCAAATCCGCTGCCATCGATCGATGCTGTTAACGATACTTCTCCAAACTGATCAGGTTGATCGAGTATTCGACCGATATCAAATCTGCTAACAGTAACACTTCCGCTGTAACGTTCATATTCTTCGCGGATATCCATATCCATCGAAGCAACAAGCTGACCGAACGTCGTTTGCAAATCTATAAATGTATTGAATTCCTGCATCGATCCATTGAATGTTCCCGACAAACCTATCGAAGGTGGAATGACAATATTTTCCGGAAGAAGATCGGCAGCAACCATTCGATGTATATCATCCGCACCGGTTGTAATTTCTTCCAATGTCAAATCAAAAACCGCGTTCTCTACATCCGGTAAACCTACGATACGTCCATAGGATTTCAGGCGTGTTGATTCGAGTATACTTCCTTCAATTCTTCCAACAGCAAGATCATTTACCGGTCCGTCGATTGAAGCAGCAATGGTAACGCCATCGGTTCTTTCAAGTCGCAGTTGTTCGGTTAACTCCGGTTGCATCAACACCATATCGCCGAATCCGATAAACGATTCATCGAGCGACAGGTTTACATCAACTCTCCCGGGCTCGTCACGAACTACATCAAGCGATGGATATCGAGCGGTAAATGAACCGCCGATATTTGAATATCCTGTTGCAATTGTCAGATCATTAATAAGAGCCGATTGCTCATCAACAGAAAAATCTGCAGAGAATCTTTCTAAGGTAAAACCACTCTGTTCATGGAATGTGAGTAAATTTACTTTTGCTGAACCGGTCTCTCCGGCAAACCGGATATCATCGATGTCCAGTGAGAGATTGCTTATTCCGATATCGGTAAAATCAATTCCTCCCTGCACAGGTCGGTCATTATCACCGCTGGAAGTTTTAAAGTTGAGGCGGGTTCTATCAAGGCGTACCGATGATACTTCTGCAATATCATCGATAGTTGAATACGACACATCCCGTACGGCAAGGGATGGCAGATCAAATTGTATCAGATCTCCCGTTACGGTATTGGCATACTCGATATCGATAAATGAAAAATCGATATGTTCTGCATCTATTGTCACGTCTGCAGGTTCACCTGGTTCTTTTTCAACCGGTTCCTGTTCTTTCGACTGTGTAACGCGTGCCGTTATATCATCCAACTTAAAACGGGAGACACTAAATCGGGAATTCTCTATATCTATCTCATCGAACGATAACAGCAATTCACCGAGTGTAATCTGCGCTTCATCGCCTCCGGTTTCATCATTATAGTGAGCGCGTATATTACTTAATGTTATAGTACCGACGGAGATCGCCATCGGACTGTCTGGTTTATTTTCGGAATTTACGGATTGTTGATTATACCTATCTTCCCCGGAAAACGCAGTTGCAATAAAATCAAAATTATAGTGTTCATCCGGATCGGCACGATGTATGTTTGCCGTAACATTTTCGAGCAGGATAGAATGAACGTTCAGCTTGTTCCGGAGTAAACCAAACATATCAAGCTCGACGGTGAGGGTTTCGCTATACCAGAGTGTATCCTGTTGCTGGTCCTCGATATAGAACCCGCTGATCTGAACGGATCGCGGTATACGTATGCGGACCTGCTCCACACTCACTTTTGTATCAAGGCGATCCGACAATTCAGTCACCGCTCTCTGAGCGATACTATTTTGAACGAAAGCTGTCTGAAGGGCTATAACGGTGAGGAGCACCAATATAAGTACGGCTGCACTAACCCACCCCACTATTTTCAATATTTTACGCATATACTGATAAAACAATTATCCGGTAAAAAGTGCTCCTGTTCTGTTTATTGTAAAGTAAGAAATTTTTCCCGATACGGCAATTACTTTACGGCACATCCGAGGGATCCCAGGCAACCCGAAAATTTTCGTGGAAGGAATCTAACATTTTCATATCGGTATCCGAGATCGAGAAATCAAACACATCGGCATTCTCAATGATCCGATCCCGGTGAACCGATTTAGGGAGCGTAACGAGATCGTGCTGCAAACACCATCGTATAAGAATTTGTGCGGGAGTTTTTTCGTAGTGTTTTGTAATAGCGAGAAGATTTTCATCTTTCAGTTTCTCACCACGGGTTAAGGGCGTATATGCTTCTATCAAGATATTCTTTTGTAAACAATATTCCAGTAAATCTTTTTGGTAAAGATAGGGATGAAATTCCACCTGATTCACTGCCGGCATAATTTCTGCATAGTCATCCATCTCCTGCAAATGCCTGATGGTATAATTACTCACTCCGATGGCACGGCATTTTTTATTTTTATATAACTCTTCGAGCGCCTTCCACGTATCCTTTCGCAATTCCTCAAGCGGCCAGTGAATTAATAACAGATCAATATACTCAAACCCCATCACCCCGAGACTCTCATCAAACGTCCGGAGCGTTTTATCATATCCCTGATTATTGTTCCATATTTTGGTGGTTACAAAAATATCATCCCGCTGAACTTCACTTTTTCTAATTGCTTCACCGACATCCTTCTCATTGCGGTAAATTTGTGCGGTATCGATATGCCGGTAACCGGCATCGAGTGCATAGATAACCGCTTGTTCGGTTTCCGGGCCCGGGGTGGATTTAAACACACCAAGCCCCAGCCGCGGTATTTCCACACCGTTATTAAGTGTAATCGTGGAATTGATATTCATATTTACTTGACAGATGAGGCAGTAAACTCTTTCTTTTTCTCCTCGAGTTTCTGATATAAGCCGTCAAATGATTTCTCGAATGCAGCGACACCATCGTTTTCAAGCTTCTTCATAACCCAGTCCATATCGATACCCGCCTTTTCAAGCTCTTCGATTTGTTCCCGGGCCCGGTCAACATCCTGCTCAATTGTTTTTTCGGGTTTCGCTTTTTCGAGAATTGCCTCATATGTATTCGGCGGAACAGTGTTCACGGTATCAGGACCGATCAACGAGGTTACATATTTTAAATCATCATAGGCAGGATTTTTAGTACTTGTACTACCCCATAGCGGTCGCTGTACCCGTGCATTCTGTGTTGTGAGCTGTATAAATCGCTTATCGGTAAATTTTTCTTTATACGCCTGATATACAAGTTTCGTATTTGCTACGGCAGCTAACCCCATTAAATTTTTATATTGTTCTTTTTCCAGTTCCTCGGGGACTTCTTCCATCTTTTTTTCGAGCAATGAATCGACCAGTGTATCAATACGGCTAACGAATACACTCGCAACCGAGGCGATGTGATCCACCGGTTTGCCTTCTTTCACTCTCCGCTCAATACCTGAGATGTATGCATCTGCGACCTGTTTATATCGTTCAACCGAAAAGATCAATGTGACGTTTATGTTTCGGCCCTCATATATCATTTGCTCGATAGCGGGTAAGCCTTCATCGGTTGCCGGAATTTTTACCATCAAGTTAGGACGTTCGATTCTGTCCCATAAAAGCCGCACTTCTTCGATTGTGGCTTCTGTATCGTGTGCTTTGCGAGGCGTGACCTCAATACTTACAAAACCATCACCGCCGCCCGTTTTATCATAAACCGGTTTCAGGACATCACACGCATTCCGGATATCTTCAATTATTAGTTCCTGTATAATATCGCCGGCATCAATTGTCGGGTTCACTTCAACGAGGGTGCGGATTTGCTCATCATAATCATTGCTGCCGCTTATCGATTTTTCAAAAATAGATGGATTCGATGTAACACCGAGTAAACCCTGATCGACCATTTGTTTAAGTTCACCTTTTTGTAACATTCCACGGCTTATATTATCTAGCCAAATACTTTGTCCGAGTTGGTGGATTTTGTGTAGATTCGTCATATAGCAACCTGCTTCATTATTCTTATTACTAATGTATTTCTTTTTAATGTAACAAATGAGTATAAATTCGGCAAGGACACATTTTACCGATATCTGCTGTTAATTTCCGACAAGTCGAATTAACTCTTCCACGGATGTAATACCGGATTTAACTTTATTAACGATATCATCACGGATATCGACATAGCCGTGTTTTCGAGCAATGTCTTTAATCGATGAGAATGAAGCATGCTGAAAAATTGCATCGAGTAATTCGTCGTTTATCGTAAGTATCTCAAATACAGCGGTTCTTCCCGAATAACCCGATCCGTGACAGTGTTCACACCCTTTTGCCCGGAAAAGCTGCACATCACTTTCGCCAGTATTTCCTAAAATCTCACGCTCAGCCGGATCCGGTGTATACGATTCTTTACAACTGTCACATAATTTTCTTACGAATGTCTGGTGTGCTACGCCGATTAATCCGGTCGATAGCTGATATGGAGAGATATCCAATCCCAGTAATCGGGGAATGGCAGAAATTGCATCCCGGGAAATCATCGTGCTGAAAACAAGACTACCCCGTAATACCGCCTCAATTGCATTAGAAACGGTTTCATTATCATCTATCTCACTTATAAGGGCAACATTCGGGTTTTGTTGGAGCAATGCTTTGAGTGCTTCTTCCCGGGTCAACCCTACCTCAGGAGTTACAATAATTTGTGTCGCAAAATTCAATTGATATTCCTGTCTGTCTTCGACGGTGACAATATTATTCTCTTTTGATTTCAGATGTTTCAAAGAGGCGTACACGGTAGTGCTTTTACCTGAATCTTTTGAACCGGTTACAAGTATCAGGCCGTTTCTTCGGGATATCAAGTTCTTATATTGCTCGAGATTAGTATCCTGCAGTCCGAGTTCTTGTAATGCAGGGAGTTCTGCATTTTTATTCAGCATGTCTATTGTTATACGTTCACCTGCATTGACTGCAATCAGATTTACCGCCAGACTAAATTGCATCGGACCGATATTGAGCGTATATTTTCCTCGTTGCGGCTTTCGCTTTTCAAATGCGTTTATACCTGCTTTGATTTTAATAATGCCTGCAATATTTTCGGTCAGATTAACCGGAAGTGAGACGACATCCTTTAAAAAATCATAATTACCGTAGCGAATATGCAACATATTTTCCATCGGCTCAAAATGTATAAACCTGAATCCTTCTTTCGCTGCCCGCGTTACTATCTCCTCAAGAATCGCTTCCGGTGTAGGAATTTTCCCCGCCCGGTATAATTCTCGAATTTTCTCTTTTCCGAGGCTTCTGATGTCGATTTGCTCGAGTTGTACTTTGCTGGGAATGGACTGTAAACCGGGATTTATATTCACTTTAATTTCCGCTTTTGGTGGTTGGGATATTGTTTATGAGTTATGGTACTAACAGGATATAGTATAGAGAGAATTATGCAAATAATCAATAAAACCAACATGAAAACAATCAGTACTTGCATCTGCAATGGGTTTGCTCATTAAAACTTGCCGAACCGAAAAGTCAAAACACCGGTAAATCCGCGTAAATCTTCATCGGTCATAATTCTACTATCGAGTCCATTGACAAACAGATAGCTGATGCCAAAACTAAACCTGAAAAACTCGGTCACATTCAATTCGATATTTGCACCAGGTTCGAGGACGAAGAATACCCGTCCCCAATTAATAGAATTGTCATGATGTTCCTGATCCCGGTAATTTACACCTCCCGCACCGATCAATGTATAAAAAGAATAGTGGAGCAGTTTATCGTAGTTATGTATATATTCAAGTTCAAGGCCACCATATCCCATATTGAAATACCGTTCACCATCGGGCCCCTCTGTTTTCGCACGCACATTGTTTACCAAACCATATCCTCCACCGCCGATAGTAAACGTACGGTTGATTATCCATCCACCTCTCCCACCAACGAGAACACCGGTCGATGCACCAAAGTGAGTCATTTTCACAACCGTACCGCCGAATACCCCGCTTTCAATCGGACCGCTAATCAGCGTTTCCTGTTGCGATTTAACGGGAATACTGATAATGATGAGTATACTTAGAACTATGATTATTTTCATTGTGATTCTCCAAACACTGAAAACTAATTTTACCATTTATACGAAAATGAGATTTCATTTTATTTTAATCAACCCTCTTACTGAACCGCATTGCACTCATTGTAAATATCGCTACACCGAAGAGAGACAATAATAATGCCTGATCCCATAAATCGGCAAGACCGATACCCTTTTGGAATATTCCTCGTAATATCTCAAAGAAATAGCGCAGAGGCAAGAGATAAGAAAATTTTTGTAAAATTCCCGGCATATTTTCGATGGGAAAAACAAATCCGGAAAGATAAAACATAGGCAGCATCACAAAAAACACAGAGGTCATCATCGCCTGTTGCTGCGTGCGCGATATCGTTGATACAAACAAACCCAATCCCAATGTTGTCAATAAAAATATCAAACTCAAAAAGAATAAGAGTATAAGACTTCCCTTGACCGGAATTCCGAACAGCAAAAACACGACGGACATCACTAGAACAACATCTACCATACCGATTATCACAAACGGGATCGTTTTTCCTGCGAGCAGTTGATATGGTTTGATCGGTGTTACAACAAGTTGTTCATACGTACCAATCTCTTTCTCTTTGACAATAGATAATGATGTTAAATTGATAGTGATGACCATTAACAACATTCCTACGATACCGGGAATCATAAAATTACGGCTTGCGAGATCGGGATTATACCAAATACGAATTTCGGGAATGATACGCGATACAGGCCGGGTAATCGGTGAGAACTCTTCCCGATCGACCATAATATTTTGTGAATAGCGGGAGATGATCATTGCTGCATAGTTCATGCCTGTTGTTGCGGTATTTGTCTCCGTGCCGTCTACAATGAGTTGAATCTGCGGCTGCTTTTCAGCATAGATGTCATTGCTAAAGTTTTTCGGTATCACTAAGGCAACTGCCGCATCTCCCCGGTCGAGGTAAACGTCAATTTCGCCAATCGAATCGACATAGTTTGCGATTGAATAATAACCGGAATTGACAAACCGTTCGACAAGTTCACGACTATGATGACTGTGATCATAATCCACAACAACCATCGGAATATTCCTGACATCCATATTTGCCGCGTAACCAAGTATGATTAACTGGAACATCGGTGCCAGGACAACGATAGCAATCATACTTCTGTCACGTTTAAATTGCGAAAATTCTTTCTTTAATAGATGTAGTATTGTTTTCATGCAGATACGTATCCTTCTTTAAGCATACGTCGCGAACTAACAAGCACTAATAGTAAACCGAAAATAAAGAGTGCGACTATTTGCTCCCAAAATCCTGCGATTCCAACTCCTTTTATCATTATTGCACGTAATGCTTCAAGAAAATATCGGGCGGGAACTATGTAGGTAACCGCCTGAATTACCGAAGGCATATTATTGATTGGAAATACAAACCCGGATAATATAAATGTGGGCAACATTGTCGTCGTAAGCGCCTTCATAAATGCCACCTGCTGTGTATCCGATGTTACCGAAATTACCAACCCCCAACCAAGCGCAACAAAGAGAAACACTACAATCAGTAGAGCCAATAATAAATAACTGCCTGCAATACCGACACCGAACAGCACATATCCGCCAATCAGTATTAATATTGTTGATAGAAGCGATGTGACTACATACGGCATAATTTTCCCGATTATCAATTCAACGGGATGAATAGATGAAACGGCCAGTTGTTCCATCGTTCCGAGTTCTTTTTCACGAACTATGGACAATGAGGTTGCCACCGCAGAAGTCACCATTAATATAAAAGCAATCAATCCGGGAATAAGGAAAACCGGACTGCGTAATTCGGGATTATACCAGATGCGGGGATGATATTCGATTGGCTGGACAAATGCCACACCCGTATCCGCGAGTAAGGTTCTGCTTAGGATATCCATCGAATAATCCTGAACGATAGTATTAACATACCCCATCACCGTAGCAGCCGCACTCGCGTTAGCGCCATCAATTAATACCTGTACCGGAACATCTTCTGCTGCGATAATCCTGTCAGAAAAATCGTGCGGTATAACGATGGCAACACGTACTATTTCACGGTCAAGCAAACGATCAATTTCATAGGGGGAATCAAGATAGTGTGTCAGGTTAAAATATCCGGAATGAACAAATTTATCTATAAATTCTCTGCTGTATGAACTCTTATCCTCATCGAAAACGGCAAGCGTTATATCGTCAACATCGAAATCAACCGCGTACCCGAACATCAAAAGCATAAATGCGGGAATAAATATGAGAATGCCAAGCGATCGCTTATCCCGGCTAACCTGCCTGAATTCTTTTAATGAAATGGATTTTAATCGTCTAAGCATGTATTCTTTCCGTCAATGAACATGAACAGTACCGGATGTCCTTGTATCGATTGTCGGTCTATCAGTAAGGTGAATAAATACATCCTCGAGTGATGGCACAATTCGCTCAATCCCGAATACTGTTATGTTATTTTCTGTAAGTAGTTCTTTAATTTTTCTGCTTCCTGACTCTTCATCTTCGACGCTGACGTGTAAAAGCGTACCGAAGACCGACGATTCAATAACCCAATCTTTTTGCTGTAAAATGTTCAATGCTTCGATAATATTTGTACAGTTCACCTCAAGCATCGGAAACCGGATATGTTCGGTTTTTAGTTGACGCGGACTACCACCTGCGACTAATTTCCCGGCATGGATGAGCATTATTGTATTACAATATTCAGCTTCATCCAGATAATGGGTAGTGACAAACACGGTTACCCCTTCCTCTGTCAACGAAAATATCAAATCCCAGAAGCGTCTGCGGGATATGGGATCCACACCACCGGTAGGTTCATCGAGAAACACAATTTGAGGCCGGTGTAGTAAAGAACACCCCAGCGCGAGGCGCTGCTTCCAGCCGACAGGCAA
Organism: Ignavibacteriales bacterium; assembly: GCA_003568415.1. Lineage (GTDB taxonomy): Bacteria > Bacteroidota > Ignavibacteria > T3Sed10-11 > T3Sed10-11 > T3Sed10-11. The sequence continues at coordinate 7,768 of PWXV01000307.1, read as the reverse complement.
TGAGCCGGTTAAAGCATTTGTTTTACCGGTCAGCCCCGCCATTTCAACCGCCCATTGAATCCTATCTTTAAGGATACTGTTTTTTAATCCGTACACACCACCGAAAAAATTCAAATTTTCACCGACAGTGAGATCATTATACAGAGAAAATTTCTGAGACATATACCCGATAGTACGTTTGATATTCTCCGGTTCCGTGTTGATATTGTAGCCTGCAACTGTTGCTTCTCCCGAAGTAGATGCCAGCAAACCACACAGCATTTTAATTACGGTGGTTTTTCCCGCACCATTCGCTCCGAGGAAACCGAATATTTCACCCTTTTTTACATTAAAACTTACCCTATCGACCGCGGTGAAATCACCGAATTTTTTGGTTAGGTTTTCTACTGTTATTGAATTCATAAATACTATCTGTTTATTGTATCCATTTTTGTGATGCATAAATGCAAGATTGCATGGCTGCATAAAGTCTGGTAGTCTGTCTGACTGAATGATTGCCGGTTATTTTAATCATTACTACATCCTATTGCTTTTTTCAGTCCTGCCTGAGCGATCTCATACCTTACCAGTGCTTCGATATAGCTCATCCGGGCTTGTACCAATGCAACATCTGCATCGAGGACATCTGCATTTACCACCATCTCTTCTTTAAAAAGATCGTTCGTCACGCGGTAGTTTTCTTCTGCCTGTTCTAATGCAATGTGCGCTGCTTCTACTTGTTCACTCGCACTTTCTACATTGAGATACTCTTGCGCAACTTCAACTGTCAGGTCATCGCGGCGTTTCTCGAGGGCATATTCCGTCTGTCGTAATTGTGCACGCGCTTGTGAGGATCGATGAGAAGTCGCACCCCAGTTCCATACATTAAACGATACGGTTACCCCAATATCCCAGGAATCATTAAACTCATCGCGAAGCGGCAGATAACGTTGATGCGGACGTTGATAGTAATATCCTCCGGTTAGATAAATTTGCGGATACCATCCGGAGCGGGCAACACGTAACGCCGACTCCCCCATTTGCTTTCTCAATTCAAGTTCGCGCATCTCCGGGTTATCGCTCATTGCCGTCTTCACATAATCATCAATAGTCTGAGTATGAATATATTCGTATTGAGGGTCTGACGTCAATTCAATTTCAGTTTCAAGCGGTAAGCCAATTAAATTGTTCAGCTGTAATAGTGCTACCCGAACTTTGTTCCTTGCCTCTATTAGGCGAACATTGGTGTTCGACACCTGTACCTGAACCTTTAGAACTTCATTGCGTGTTATCATTCCCTCTTCATAAAAATTCTTAACATTCTTCAGGTGCTCGTTTAGCTGATCGATACTCGCTGCTACAATTCGTTCCGATTCTTTCGCCCGGTATGCATTCCAGTATGCGCGGGTAACAGCATACTCGAGTTCGTTTTTATCCGCGCTGTGTCCATATTGTTCGGCTTCTGCATTATACCGAGATGCATCACGATTTCCCCGCAATCTGAAACCGGTAAATACCGGCTGTTGAAGCGATACGCGGACATTGTAGTGATCAACAATATTGGGAAAAATCTCGACACCATTTGCCGGCATACCGGGTAACGGCACATCAAGGGTAAATTCAGGGACATCACTCAGTCGTTGATATGATCCATCAACGCGCAGTGACGGAAACAATGCAGTTTCTGCTTCCCGTGCCCGTGCTTCGGCAGATTGAACAGCCATTTCACTTATCGCTATAACAGGACTTTTTTCCAACCCGGTCTGAATCGCTTCTTCGAGTGACAAATTCTTCCGGTCTTGTGCCTGAAGAAGTGTTATACTGAAAATAACAAATATCATCAAACTTTTTTTCATGGCTGCCTCTTTGTATTATTACACTTTTGTCCTTACCCTGTGACATCGGTCAGATAAATATCATCTCCCGGGGTTGCTACCTTTCGTTGAAGGTAACCACTTTTTCCTTTTGCATGAGCGATATAAAAACATTTTCAAGTGAAGGAGACACGACACGGGATAACTCGATTATGATGTTGTTTGTTTTTAATATATTCTTTATCTGCGAAAATCCGATATCATAATCGTCAATGATAACGTTCAGTCTGTCACCGAATATCTGTACCTCCTGTACCTGCTCTTCATCTTTTAAAATCTTATATGCAGCGCGAATATCATTACAGATCAACTCCACAACCGATCCCCGCATTATATCTTTTATCTTTTTGGGTCGATCCACTACCATGATCTTTCCATTATTCATTAAACCGACACGATTGCATCGCTCGGCTTCATCAAGATATGGAGTAGTCATTACAATGGTGATACCGCTTTTCAACAGATCGGATAATATTTGCCAGAAATCGCGTCGTGATACGGGATCGACACCCGTAGTCGGTTCATCTAAAAATATAAGTTCCGGTTCATGAATCAGCGTGCAGGCCAATGAAAGTTTCTGCTTCATACCGCCGGATAGCTGGAATGCATATCGCGATCGGAACGGCGTCAATCGCATATAATCAAGCAACTCATTGCGCCGGCTCTTATAATTGTGAACGTTGTGTATCTCTGCAAAGAACTCAATATTTTCATCGATAGACAGATCAGCGTAGAGACTAAAATGCTGCGATAAATAACCGATATGTTTGGTGATCTGTTGACGCTCAGTTAACAAATTAAAACCAAGAACCGAGACATCACCCGTGTCGGGAGGGATAATACCACATAGAATTCGGATCGTTGTCGTTTTACCGGCGCCGTCGGGACCCACCAGAGCAAACATCTCGCCGCGTTCAATTGAAAGGTCGAGTCCGTTCACTGCTATCACATCATCGAAACTCTTTGTTAAGTTGCTAATAGTAATTGCCAGATTTTCCATAAAATTCAATTTTATATTACTAAAAGAAGATTAACCGCTTACTGATCTCTGCCATCTGAAATCTGACTTCTGATAACCGCATCTGCCGGCAGACCCGGTTTTAAGATACCGTCGGGATTTGGAATTTCAACACGAACACCGAATACCTGTTTTACACGCTCTTCTTTTGTCTGAATATTTCTCGGAGTAAATTGTGCCGAAGGTGATATGTAGGTTATCTTCCCGGTAAACGTTTTTTCAGGATACGCATCGATGGTAACTTCAACATCCTGTCCCAAACGGACACGTCCTATATCGACAGTGGTCAGGTATACCATAAGACGCACGGTATCAAGTTTGGATATAACAGCGACCGGTGCTCCCTGCCGTGCCAATTCACCGGGTTCAATAATTTTGTTTGTAACCGTACCGCTTACCGGGGAAACGATATAGCTGTCTTGAATATTTTTTGCATATAGATCGGCTGCTGCCCTTGCCTGTTGTAACCGGGCTTGTTGCGCCCGTAGTTCTTCCGGACGTGAGAGTTGTTGAATCTTTTCCAGATTCTGTTGAGCGGAATTGTACTGTGCCGATGCTACAGTATATCTTGCTTCTGCATCATCGAGCTGTTTGCGCGAGACACTGTTCGAATCGTAAAGGTTTCTGATACGTCGAAGATCCTCCCGTGCTATGGTCAGGTTTGCTTCTGCCTGACGTACCCCCTCTTCAGCTGAACGAATATCCTCATCGCGTGCACCTTTTTCTATCAAATCAAGCTGTGCTTCGGCAAGTTCGACCCCAGCTTGCGCCTGACGCAATTGTATAGCAAAGGTGGAACGATCGAGCACTACAAGGGTATCGCCTTCCTGGACTGTACTGCCTTCGTCTATCCTTAATTGCATTACGGTCGCATTCACTTTGGATGGAATTCGTATTTCAACTGCTTCGATAGTCCCCGTAGCGCTGATTTTCTCTGCATCATTTTCTCCGCAGCCGAGCAAAAGAACAACGGGAAATATGAATAGGACCTTGAATTTTATAGTATACTTTTTCATAATATCATTCCTTGGTATTACGTTAAATATTTACTTTCATACGCACCCCGTGCCTCGTCGGTGATAATACCATTAAACAAGGTTTTTACAATATTTTTAAATACCTGTGACGCACTATAATTTAAATCCAACATAACCTCTGGATTCACGATTGAAGTAATAAGACTCATATACATAAGTATAAAAAAGTCATCATCGGTATCCTTCCGGATGATTCCTTCTTTTTTACCGTCACCAATTAATTTTCCATATACCTGTTTGAGAATTAAACGGCGCCCTGTATCCACTTCTACCCAGAATTCCGGTAAATATTTCTTGATATCTTCAAGAACGGTTTTTTGTATCTTAGATAACTGCTCACCCGTTGCTTCCAGGGTCTTCACCAACCGAAGATATGTGTCGATCTCCTCATTGGCCATTATCGACTCTATTCTTGCTAATGTTTCATCGCGAAACGAAATGATGACTGTTTTAACAAGCTCCTCTTTATTTGAAAAATGTTTGTATATGGTCTTTTTACTCATTCCAAGATCTTGAGCAATTTCATCCATCGAAATCTTTGCAAAGCCATTTTCCAGAAATATCTCCATACATCTCTGAATTATTCTTTTACGAATTGGATTGATGTCTTTTTCTGTCATAGCAAATAATTTTAATTAACCTGGTATCGTTCTTATAATTTTATCTAACTAAAATCAATAATTTAGGATAAGAAACTTTAGAAACTATTTACGTTTACTTAGTGTCCAAGTTAATACAAAAAATTTCCATTTTCAAGGGGAAGCAAAAAAATTTTTTATTAAAAATAAAACTGCCCAAATAAATCTTTATCAATTTTAAAAAGTTGGTAGTGAAAACTGCCTATTCAGTCTTAAATTCGTGGTGTTTTACCCTCTATTTTGGCTGGCACATATCTTGCTATGTACTTTAATTAATTAACTAAACATTGTCTATCACTTGATTTTATCGAAATTATCTGCCAATTTTTATCTATCCATATCCCAAATCAGAGGTGCCATATGATAAAATATTTTACACATTTATTTATCCCAGCTTTCATGTTGCTTTTCTTATTGATAGGAACAACAACGGCACAAAACCCATATATCGAAATCGTGCCGATGTCTTCATACAAGATCGACCAATTTGAGCTTGGAAACGAATTTTTTGTGTCCACCGGCTTACAAAATGTCGGCAAAGGTGAACACATATATGTACGTGCGGTTGACAGAGATGGAGCGGATATCACCGATTACACCTGGGAAATAACAAGTTCTCCGGAAGGCTCCGAAGCCGAACTGATTCACGTCATTGAGGATATATATTATTTTGAAGCCGATATATTTGGTGAATATACTGTAAATCTTTCCATCACAACTGCTGATGGGTCCGGACAAATTGATAGAATTTTTTCCGCTAATATGTACACCGGTGTCGGTGGGTTTGGCGGAACCGATCCGAATTTTCAAGCCGGTCACTGCGCTACCTGTCATGGCGGAATGGACGCTGAACTTATCAACGCGTGGGAACAATCACGTCATGCTACAATTTTTCAAAGAGGTATAGACGGTGAAGTACCGGGATTCGGTGCATTCAGGCAGCGGACCGCCACCACGGGAGTTGCAACTGAAGATCTCGGAAGCGGCAGTTATTTCAGTTTAAAAGCTGAAACAGGCTGGGAATTTCCGGAAAATCTCGAACCAGGCAATTTCGATCAACTCGTTGAGGACCATCCGGAATTAGCACAGGTTGCAACTATTGGCTGCGAATCCTGTCACGGCGCCGGAAGTTTCCATACCGATGACACCGGAAACAAAAATCTCATGCAGGTCTCTTATACTTCCGAGTCCTGCATGTCCTGTCACGATGCAACACGTCCCACAGCAGAGTTTCATTCCTTCAGACGCAGCGGTCACTCAAATCCGGTCTGGTCGGGAAGCTTCCAGAATCGCGACCGATCCAACAGCTTACAGGATTGTGTACGCTGTCACGATGGCCGCGGCTATGTGAATTTCACAAAAGATATCGGTACCAATACCGATGCTGATGTCTATACACAAGATGATCTTGTATTCATTAGCTGTGAATCCTGCCACGATCCGCACGGCGGCGGACTGCGGTCACGTCCGGCAGATTCCGATACACTGGCATCAGGATTAAGCTATGCAGATATTGATCTCGGTATGGGTGCTACGTGTGCCGATTGCCATAAGTATCGCAGATTCGGTGAAGATGCTGTACCGAATATAGCCATTCGAGTACCAGGACCACCCTGGGGACCACACTATGCAGGTGCCACCGATATGCTGCTGGGTGATGGCGGATATGAATTTGATACAGAGACACCACGAAGTCAGGCTCATAAAGCTATTGAAAACACCTGTGTCGGATGCCATATGACAACTGCCGAAGGTGACCGTAGAAATCTTATTGGTGACCACTCGTGGAGTATGACCACTGTTGTTGATGATACTCAATACGATCTTGTTGAATCCTGTGTCACATGTCATGTAGGTATCACAAGCTTCTCGGATCTTATGGGTGCCGACTATAATATGACCGGCGTGGTTGAACCATTTGTCGATGAGGTTCAGGGCTTGCTCGATATGTTAGCCGAAGCCCTGCCGCCACTTGGCGAACCGACTGTCAGCCCTGGAGATATCGATAACAATGATCTCGAACAAAAAGGTGCGTACTGGAATTATCTCTTCGTCAGAAACGACAAGAGTCTCGGTATTCATAATCCGAAATATACAATAGCATTACTCCAGCGATCAATCACCACCATTACCGGTGTTGAATTTGAACATACGCCGGATGTACCGCAGGAGTTTGCATTACGTCAGAATTATCCGAATCCGTTCAACCCGACAACTCAAATTGAATTCACGCTTCCCGAGCAATCCGATGTTGTTCTTGAAATTTATGATATAACGGGTCGTCGTGTTAACACCCTTATGAACGATAATCTGAGTACCGGTACTTATACTGTCAGCTGGGATGCCACCAATCAGTCGGGACAAACCGTCAGTAGTGGTGTTTATATCTACCGCCTGCAGGCAGGTAGTTTTGTTGAAACGAAACGGATGGTATTTATCAAATAAGGAAAATTTTCCTAATAGTAAATAAGTATCCGTTATTAGTTACTACAATATTTACAGACATCAAAAACCCGTATTGTTTTTTATTATCAATACGGGTTTTTTATCCTATAATGAAATCTGGTTAAATAATTAAAAGATCAGCATATCTATATGTAGATAAATAGGTCTTATTATCTGTGTTTGTTATTATTTTTGCAAACCCACAAATTATTAATTCCTAATCTTAAAAAGCTTTTGATGATTACTATAAAAACCTCACCAAAGTAGTATATTTTCCTAAATTTAATTTAAGATAGATGGCACTCAAATTGCAGTGTGTTATCACATATAGTGTTGAACTTTACAACACTTATAATCAATTCAATTAAAGAGGTGATTTATGAAACATTCAGCTATCAAATTATCTCTCTCTGTGTTTATTTTGGCTTTTTTATTTGGAGGAACACTTGCAGCACAAACTCCGTATATTGAGATTGTGCCAATGTCCCCCCTTTTGAAAAGCCAGCTTGAACTCGGAGATGAGTTTTTTGTATCAGCGGGTCTTCAGAATGTCGGTAAGGGTGAGCATGTTTATTTGAGAGCAATGGACCGTGATGGAGAAGAGATAACTTCCTATGATTGGAGTTTTACCCAAATACCGGCAGATTCTGAAGCCGAATTAATTAATGTGGCAGATGATATTTATTATTTCGTTGCAGACAGCGTTGGTGAATACCACGTCCAGCTTGAAATCACAACGGCATCGGGTACTGCCCAGACAGATCGCATTCTTTCAGC
>PWXV01000194.1 GCA_003568415.1 Ignavibacteriales bacterium | reverse complement strand
TGCTCGTCGGTGCAATCCTGTTGTTGCCTGCCTGCGCCACCGGCCCCAGCTTGCCGCCGGCGCCCGCGATGCCCGCGGACCAGGCCGCGCCCGACTACATCATCGGCCCCGGCGACAACGTGAACATCTTCGTCTGGCAGCAGCCCGACCTTTCCGTGACGGTGCCCGTGCGACCGGACGGCCGGATCACCACCCCGCTCGCCGAAGACGTGATTGCCGCAGGCAAGACGCCGACGCAGCTGGCCCGCGACATGGAGCGGGAACTCTCGGCATACGTCCGCGACCCGGTGGTCACGGTCATCGTGTCCGGCATCGTGGGTCCGTACAGCCAGCAGATCCGCGTGATCGGCCAGGCCGCCAACCCGCAGGCCATCCCCTACCGCGAGAATATGACCGCGCTGGACGTGATGATCGCGGTGGGCGGGCTCACCGACTTTGCCGCCGGCAACCGCGCCAGCATCGTTCGCGTCGTGAATGGCGAAACCCGGCAGTTCGGCGTGCGCCTGAACGATCTGGTCAACCGCGGCGATATCAGCGCGAACGCGCAGATGCTGCCCGGGGACATCCTGGTCATTCCGGAAACGCGGTTCTAGCCCTGCGGTGATTCCCGGCATGCCCCCGGCATCGGCGACCGGCATCCGCGCGGTCGATCGAGTACGGCCGGGGGCTTCTGGGAGCCGCTGTGAGCGGGAGTAGGCCTTTGCGTTTGATGTGCCCGCCCCCGCCTGAGCGAAGACAGGCGTCGGTGAAAGGTTAACGGATATGGCCGCCGCAACCAAGATTGATGCACGCATGGCCATCATGGAGCGAAGACATGGTTTCTGAAAAGTTGGCCCGAGGCGCTGGCGTGTGTCTTGTGCTGCTGCCATTTTCCGCATCGGTGTTCGCGCAGCAGGAGATCGCCCTCTGGCAGGTCACACCGCGGGCATCCATTGCGCAGATCTACTCGGACAACATCGAGCAGGCACGCCGGGGCGAGGAGAACAGCGAGGCCGTCACCGACCTGAACGTCGGGTTCAGATTGGATCGCAATGGCCCCAGGGGAAGCGGACGGTTCGACTACAACCTGCAGGGCGTCGCGTTCTGGGACGAGAGCGATTCGGATGTATTTCAACAATTTACCGGGGCAGGCGACGTCGCGCTGGCGCCCGAGCGCGTGTTCGTCGAGGGCTCGGTGGACTTTCGTCAGCGTGCGGTAGACCGCAATGGCTCACTGTCCGACAACCTGACGCTCAACGCGGACCGGACCGATGTGCTGTCCCTGCGTATCAGCCCGTACCTGGTTCAACGCTTCGAGGACGCAGCGGTGGGAGAACTGCGGTATGCGTACAGTCGCGTCGACTACGGATCCGAGGCGGATGAAGACGACAGCGAAACCAACCGGTTTCTGGCCACGCTCGACAGTGGACCGATGTTCGGGCGGCTTGGCTGGGGGCTCTCGTATGATTACTCCAAGGAGGATTTCGACGACGGCTCCTCGTTCGAAAACCAGGTCATCGAGGCACTGGGGCGCTGGGAAACCACCGACCGCACCAGCGTGTTCGCGGTCGTAGGATACGAGGACAACGAATTCGAACTGGATCCCAGCCTTTCGGAGCCAGACGGCTTCCTTTGGCGGGTCGGTGCCACCTATCAGCCTGCAGCGCGGACGTTCGTTGAGGGGTTTTTCGGTGAGCGCTATTCGGACACCACTTACGGCCTGGAACTGCGCCACCAGGTGCGCACAGGCCAGTTTTTCGCCGACTACAGGGAAGAGCTGACCACGACCAACGACGACGAGTTCGCGCTTCGCCCCATTCGGGATGAGTTCGGAGACCCTGTCTTTGACCGCGAGACGGGAACCCCGCTGTTCGAGGAGCCTGACTTGACCACGAACGTCTACCTGAGCCAGCGCTTTTCCGGGGGGTTCAGGGGGCGGTTGACCAAGACGGACTGGGGTGTGCGCATTTACAACGATCGCCGCGAGTTCCAGAACGACGGCAGCAGCGAACGGGTCACAGGCGTGGCGGGTAACCTAACGTGGCGGCTCGCGCCGCGCACCAGTCTCGGGGCCAATGCACGTTGGGAGGAGAGCACCTTCGCGGATGAAGCGGACCGGGAAGACACCATCCTCCGGCTCGGTGCGGGCCTGAGCCGCGATCTCGGTCGGGGCGCGGACCTCTCTCTCGAGTACAGCTACCGCGAGCGCGACTCGGACAGAGAAGACCGGGAATTCACCGAAAACCGCATTACAGCGACGCTGAGCAAGGTCTTTTAGGCGGCAACACGGGGACAGGCATCACGGCATCACGGGGACAGATTTATCATCAAGGGGACAGATTTATAAATCTGTCCCCTTCCATCGCTCAACGGTCCCCGTTCAACACTCCGCCAAAGCGTGACTTGGTTGACGCGCTCCGTCAGCCAAGTGACGCGGATGGTCATATGAGGCAGGTGCCACAGGGAGAGAGCACTGCTTTCTCTTCACGAAATGGCCACGGAAAGCGGCCACAGACCCAAGCTGCCAGCATATTGGTGGCAGCCGGAAGCTACGGCATGAGATTTGCTTGAATTTACAAGGGAGACACGGGGACAGATTTATGCCGATTTATAAATCTGTCCCCATGTAACGCGAACCGCCTGACGCCTGGGAGAACCCCTTGGCGCCAACGGGCAAGCCGGTCGGCACTGGACGGGCGATGCTGGCAGGGGCAAAGTGGATTTCAAACACGAGCCAAACCAATTCAATCGGAGACTGAAGTTTCCCGCTTTGGGCTACGCAACGAGGTCCATGAGCGTTGCGATCAGGGGATTTCGTTTGGGTTTGTCGTGATCCGGGCACTCGATACCAAAACCCCGTCCCGCGAGGTCGCGGGCGAGTGCCCGGCGCAGGTCGCCGAAGGCGTATTCGGTGCGTTCGCGGGTCGCGTAACGCCGTGGGGGT
>PWXV01000321.1 GCA_003568415.1 Ignavibacteriales bacterium | reverse complement strand
TTTGCTTGAAAAAATTAGAAAATTCTAATAATTGACGCAGATCACATAATCGCCAAAAACAATTGACATTTCAGTGCAATATCAGTAATATTATATTTATTCGATGTTTAACTGAAAATCTTAAACCATTTTGAAGGGGGGAAGGGATATGTATTCTCCAGAGTCAGACGAACTGAAACGGAAATTAGGCAGAATTGCAACAGTTATTGTAGTTATTGCTCTCATTGCATTTCCCGTGTATATGTTGATTATAAAGGATTCCGATAGTCCTGCAACCGCACCAAGGGTTGACCGGGAATTACCGCGTGAGGAATCTGATACAATAGAACCGGTCGAGCGCGATAGATTTGAATCACCTATAGCCAGAGAGAGAGAAACTACGCGAGTACCTGACACCTCTCCGGATATCGCCGCTGAAGAGCGGGTAGAACCTGAACCCCGTGAACGGGAGGAACCGCCACGACGACCTGCTCCGGCACCCTCGATAGCAGGAGATAGTTCAATAGAATTTCCCGAGACGCCCGAAAGCAGGAATTTATCGAGATCCTATACGATCAGAAATACGGGAAATCGGGCTCTTGAAATACGCGGTCTGTCAATAAGCGGCGACAATCAAGAAGATTTTACAATACTAACCGATGATGCTATTGTCATCGATCCTAATGACGCCCGTTCGATTGAAATAGAATTTACCCCGTTATCCGCAGGAGATAAACGGGCAAACCTTATAATTGAAAGTAATGATCCGCAGAGAAACAGGTTTTCAATTGCCCTTCGGGGAAGCGGCATTACCGATGAGTCGATTGAGACCATAGTACGGAATTTATATGAAGAAGGCCGGAGATACTTTGATTCAAGGAGGTTTGAAAATGCAGAAGAATTATATTCAAACGTACTCTCTCTTGATCCTTACTATGGCCCGGCATACTTGATGCGCGGCAGAAGCCGGTATGAACAGGGCGAGTATCTTGCTGCTATTTCAGATTTTGACAATGTATTAAAACACCGTCTCTCGATTCCAAGCGATGACCGTCAGCGGGTAGAGTGTATTACACTTTACTACGCCGCACTTTCGGTAACCGAGCAAGCGCTCAGAACCGAGAACGAAGAAGAGCAAAACCGGCTGCTGCGTCCCGCGATGGGAAGATGGGAAGATTTTAAGGGACTGTGCACTATGGATGCAACGCTTGTTGAGAATGCCGATTTCTGGATGAATCGTCTCAGCGAGCTTCGATAATTTTGGAAATTATTAACTATGTGAGGAATGTACGTATGAGGGGAGCCATTTCTTTTTTCATGGTTCTTGTGGTGCTGCCGCTCGTAATCGGAATAGCAGCCTGTTCTTCAGGAAGTAGTCAGCGAAGCGGCGGCGAGGTTATACTGAACGGAACAATAATATATCCCGATACAACTATCGTTGATGATCGTATCGTTAACGTTAAATTAAATCCCGGGCCGGATACGCTTCGTGTCGGAGGCGGACAATTCAGATTAACCGCACCATATCGCGGAGAGTATCAGGTAATTATGAAGTATCCCGAGCGTTCGGCTTTTCCACCGCTGACAGTTTCATTAGAAAACGGAACAAACCGGCTGAGCTTTATGATCCCCCGGGAAGAGCAAATCGAATCTATACCCGCAGACCGGGAAGAGGAACGTGCGGGTGAAGATACACGAATAATAATCATCAGACCATAACGGATAGGGTGTGGCAGTAGTGTACGTCGGGATACATAAGTTTAGAATATGTATAGTTCTCTGGGCGTTGTTGATAACGACATCGCTCGATGCACAAGAACAACTGCATGACATACAGCAGGTTGCCTCGGCAAGTGATTTTAATTTACGCGGTGAGCTGGTAAATATTGCGATCTCACCGGCTGATCCCAATCTTATATCGTTTGAATCGATCGAGGGTGGCAATCTGCACAGATTATGGTGGTTAGATGTCAATACGAAACATCTCGAACAGATTACCCCCCGTTCACCCGACAATGATGATGTGTATTGGGGAGCAAAAGCTGACCGGGATATAGATTGGGCTCCGGTTAAGATTAACGGGAAAATATGGTTTTTGTTTGTCAGCAGCGGTTTGGAAGGACAGGAAAACATTTATCTCGGGAATACCGAGGATAAACAGTATCTTCGCCTGACGAGCAGTAATTTTGTCGATCACCATCCCCGGTGGTCGCCGGATGGAAAATATTTTGTGTACGTATCATCCCGAAGAGGAAGCGGTGATATTTATCTTGTAGATGATGTTGAAGATCTTATCAACCGCTTTGAACGGGCGATCAGGCAGGACCCTGAATCACGGGAAATAGTAATTGAAGGACTCAGTTCGGGTGAACAGCACATCCGGTTAACCGAAAATCCTCGAATGGATACCTTTCCGGACTGGTCTCCGGATGGCCGTTATCTTGTGTATCAGGGGTTGATTCGGTCAGGGGATATGTTACATATGGATTTATTTTTGCTTGATTTGCATAATCGCTCTGCCGAACCGATCAATCTTACACAAAACCCGCAATATGATGCGATTCAGCCGAAATGGTCGTATGACCAGAACAATGTTGCTTTTTATGTGTCACCTGCGGGTTATGCCGGGGATGCACCGTCGACAGTACACCTGTCGTATGTTGAAATACGTGGAGATACGGCGACCGGCGAAATTAATTCTTTTGTTACTAAAGGAACAATAGACGCTAACATACGTCGTAATAATAATACGGGACCATTATGGGGACCGGGTTCGCGTAGTTTACTTTATGTGAAAGGTGAGGGCAACTATACCCCGATACTTATGTATAATACAACGGGCGGTTCATCGTACGATTCTCAGGTAATTCGTGAGAGCCGTTTCGATATTATTCATCGCGAAATTGCCGGGCAGGTTTCGAGTGACGGTGCGATGGTTGCATACCTTACTTATGAAGATCAGGACTACCGGATTTATACGGCACGACCCGGCGGGGGAATTTTATCGCGCAGGTTACACGATGTGTATGTTAAACCGATCGAACGTGTGTACCGGTTTGAACGTCAGCCAGGTGGTTTTGGTATAGGAGGGCAAGCTTTCACATTATTTAATCAATCGAGTCCCTCAATGACGCGAGTTGATTTTATTAAAAATTTTTTTATCCAATATACGATGTTCCCGTATATTGAAAATGAACGTCCGTATGAGTTCGCGTTACGTGCAGGGTATAGCTCGATGCGGCCGAGTTATCAATCAACCGGAGGGGGGCGGCAGTCATTTTCATATTCTTTAGTCGATTTTAAAGGTGTGCTGTCGCTTCCGATAGACCGCCTGCTAACACGAACATCGATATATGCATTTGCCGGGCTCGGGATGGTGGTTTCGCATGACAATATAGCAAAGCCGACATTTTCGCGGCGATTCAATCTGCCATTCGGATTCGGTTTACAGTATTCGATAACCCGGTCTATCGATATAACCGGACAGGTAACATTGAGAAACATATTTTACCTGGATAAAACGGAGGATGCATATTTTAATGTAGCATCGCGTGGTTTAAGTTTAGGAATATTATATGGATTATAATAGTACGATATATTGACAAAATAATGAACGGCATTCGTATACATATAATTATAATTTTAGCCTTGTTCCTGGTTGAGAACAGTTTCTCACTTCAACGAGCAGATCGTCGTGCCGGATACGTTCCTCACTTCGAACGGATCTCTCAGCTCGAGGATAAACTCCGGACTGCAAGGGGATCTGAGCGGGAAACTGTATTGCTGACTCTTGCAGCAGAACATTTTGAGCAAGCACAACTGTATACACTGCTGTGGCGAACGACCGCATCGATCGGAACATTATATTATGATATCATGGAAGACAATGACGTCGATGCCGGCAGAGCGGCAGGTTTATATCGTGGTATCAGTTACTTCGAACTTGGTAAGTATGATAACGCTGAAAACTCCTTGCAAACGTTTTTACGATCAGGGAGGGAGCTATCACAAGAAATTCGCACGAAGGGACAGGCATGGCTTGGAGCCGCTCAGTATATGCAGGAGAAAGAACAACATGCCCTGGAGCAGTGGAATGCAATACCCGCACCGGTCAGAAATGATTGCTCAATAGCAGCATATGTACAGGCGCGTGTAGGATATAATCTTGATGCATTGCGGGAAAGATGTTCACCGACGGGGAGCGTGGACGAGCAGCGTGTGATCCCGATGATACAGACACTTGTAGCAACCGGTCAGTTTGAACCATTACCGGCATTACTCGAAAAGAAATCTGTTGAAGCAGCATATATAGATCAAAAAGGAAGTGAAGCTGAACTCAGATATTTTGATTCTTCGGAGCTCGTAACGTTATCGCATGCCCACTATGCATTGGCTGCGTATTACACACGTGATGTATCAAATGAGAAAAAGAAACGATACTACACGGGAGCGTTTTATTTTCATACCGGGCAGTACGATAAAGCTGTGGAAGTGCTCGTGGGATCAGATGATCTGGCAAGCGCTCTTTATCTCGCAGGTGCTTATTATCAAACGGGAAGCAGAACAATCGCGGAGGATGTTTTTCAGTATATCGAAAAAACAGCGGATAAAGAGGTTTTACAAGATTTACAAGTTATGTATGCAATGCTTGCTATTGAAGGGAGGGATAGTAATGTAGCGGATGTGTTTCCAATAAATATGAACAATCATCAATCGCGTTCGCGTCAGAATGTGTCCCAGGACACTTACAAAAAGCTCGCACTTGTGTATTTCTATAATGGAAAATACGACAAAGCACTCGAAGTGCTGGGTGCTGCTTTCAGGACCGAACGAAGAGATGATCTCAGGGTCAACGATCCTGGATTTATGGTTCTCTATGGTTCGTCTATCGTCATGGCGAAAAATTTTATATCACTGTCCGAGGCCATTGATATGTTTTCGACGGTGATGCGTGCTTACCCGCACGCAGAAGCTCTTGTAGAGACGACATCGCTTATTGATGTTGTTACTAATATCGGCAGAGAGGGAAGAGTTATTTACAGAAGATAGTATCAAATTACTGTTAACGAGGGGTGCAATAGTTATGAAGATAAATCATATCATCAAAGTTTTTATATTCGGCGTACTCATTTCAGGGTATGCATCCGGACAAGTACAGCAAGGGGGAATATTAACGTATGTTGAATCTGAGTTTCCTCGCGCGTATGACCCGATTACCGCAACAGACGATATTGTCAATGTGCGTATGACAACCATGATGTACGAAGGATTATTCGGCTACGACATCGATCGTGAAATTCGAAGCCGGCTTGCAGACTCGTATACAGTCGGCAGGGATAACAAAGAATTGACTGTTCGAATGAAACGAGGTAAAAGATGGGCAGATGGCAGGGAAGTTACTGCACGTGATGTTGCAAAAACGATAGAAGCAATATGGGCATCGGATAATCTGCAGGAACAACGTATCATCAGCGATATTGAAGAGGTGCGCGTTGAAGATGATTATACACTTACGTTCCTGTATCAGACTCCGTTACCCGAAGAGGTGATGTTGCGGAAACTTACATTTAAACTTGTTCCTGCACACAAAATTAATAATTTACCGTTAACACGTCAAAGTGAGCTTGCACGAAGTCCGGTCGGTTCGGGTTTCTATCAAATGGTGCGCCGCGGTCCAACCGATATTACCTTACGTGCAAATCAGCATTTCCGTCAGCGTGATGGCGGGAATATGGGACCATATATTGATGAAGTTCGTATGTACGTCCAGACAGATGTCGGTACCCAGATCGAGTTTCTATTGAATCAACAGGTCGATGTCATGGTTGAGATTCCACCGCCGGCGATAGCGCGGCTGCGTGCGGCGGGTTTCCAGATAAAACCGTATGAAAGTCTTGCCTATCATTTCATAGCGTTTAATTTTAACCATTCGATTTTGCGGGATCAAAAGGTCAGACAGGCAATGACATACGGTTTTAACCGTGAGAACGCCCTTGACCGGATATATCAGAACCAGGGAACACTCATATCCGGACCGTTTCCGCCTGCCAGCGCATTTTACGTTCGTGACAGGGATGCCGAACCGTTCCCGTACGATCCGGCTGAAGCTATCCGGCTGTTATCGCAGGCAGGGTTCAACGAGCGTGCATCCGACGGAACACGTATAAATAATAACGGCGACCGTTTGTCGTTCACACTTGTTGTGCCGCGTCACGAAGGAGACGATTATACACCGCGTGTAACAGCACAGTTTATCTCGGATATGAGACGTATCGGTATCTCAATTGACCTGCAGGAGCTTGAATTCGAGCGGTGGATACAACGGGTGAAGTATGAACATAATTTCGATCTGGCATTCGCCCAGGTAGTGTTTGACGAGGCAGGTAATGTAGCTCCGATGTTTCTTTCGACAAACAACAAACCCGGTGCCGAGAACTTTATATCATACAATAATCCCGAAGCCGACGAGCTGATCAAACGTTTCAGGGAGACGGCAAGTCCGAGTGAAAGGATCAATCTCAACCGGCGATTGCATCGGTTGTTGCGTGAAGATTGTCCGTATATTTTCCTGTGGTCGCTGAACAAAAATGCCGCAGCGAATCAAAAAGTACGTAATTTTATGACGCGCGTTACACCGTTCAGCTTCTTTGATTACGTCAACGAATGGTATATCAGAGAAGACTGGTAAATGAAAATTGCCCGACCGATCCTGAAAGAAATTCTGTTTGCGCTGTTAGTACTTTTCGGAACTACTTTCACGATCTACCTTCTTTTAGGACAACTTATTTATGAACAGGATGCCGAAGGAGTGAGAACCACTCCTTCGTTTGTTTCTATCACCGCTCACTATGGCGAGTGGGTAACGGATGCTGTTCTGAAAGGGGAGCTCGGTCATTCGCAAACCGTCAACCGTGATGTCAGCGAAATTATCGGTGAAGGTTTCCGCCAGACGTTTATTCTGGTTATAGGTTCGATTATCGTAAGTATCCTGCTCGCTATTCCTCTCGGTGTTATTGCAGCATTGCGGTCACAAACCTGGTTTGTGCGCTTTTTCATACCGGGAACATATCTGTTTTCTGCACTTCCTGTATTCCTTCTTGCAATTTTTATACGTCCGTTCTGGGTTGAACATTTCGGCATACTTGATTGGTATGCCGAGATATCATGGTTCCGGTTAGCCGGTTATTTCGGAATACCGATAATTATTCTCGGCATTGCCGATGGCGTGCTTGGCGAGATGATCAAGCACGTCCGCGAAGTCGTCGGGGGAATGATCCGCGAGAATTACATACGTGCAGCAATAGCACGCGGTGCGAAAGTTTCGAAACATATAATTAAAAATACATTATTGCCGGTGTTTACGATTGTTACCTCCCGGTTCTCGTATGCACTGGGCGGTGCGCTTATTGTTGAATATATATTTTTCAGTCAGGGAATCAGTATTGTTGCACTCGATGCACTGAAGTACCGTGATCCGCATGTATTGCTTGCGATCGGTATGATTTTTTCACTGTTGATTGTCGCTGCAAATATTATTAACCGGATCCTGACGGTCGCAGTCGATCCGCGTACACGGGATTAATACAAGATAACCGAACGCTTGATGAGAGATTATGCGTAAAGAATTTTCATACGATCCGAACCTCGAAGCCGCAAAAGGATTCAAGGCATTTTTACGGCAACCGGGATCCGTTTCTATTCTCATCGGTTCGTTGTTCATCATTGTATTTGTTGCCGGAGCACTTTTCGGTCAGTATGGATATCAACTCGGTTTGTACCCGCATTCGCCGACGGATGTGCAGTATGATCGCTTCGATTCACCGCCGACCTCATCGGTGTTGCGTACGCTTTTTGACAGACGTGAGGAGCCGGAATTCGATTTCGAGTATTATGAACCGATTGAAGGACATATCCTCGGTACCGATAACGACGGAAGAGATATATTCATTCGAGTGCTCAATGGTGCCTCGACCTATTTGTATGCAGGTATAGTAACGGTACTTATATCATTGCTAATCGGTATCACGCTTGGTTCATTGACCGGCTATTACCGGGGCAAGGCCTCGGAATCAGTTGCGAGTTTCATAACCAATGTACTGGATGCCTATCCGCGCATTGTAATTCTTATCATTGTCGCATTTATATCGCATTTTAATTTATATGCTATAATGGTAACACTCGGTATCCTGAATGCAACACGTATAGCCCGGATCATATCGGGCACAATCGATTCGTTAAAGAATACCGATTTTATTCTTGCGGCAAAAGAGATAGGTCTGTCCGATCTCACTATTATCGGGAAACATATTGTGTGGTATAATTGCCGCCACTTATTATCGATTCAGATAATCTACGGCTTTGCAAGTGTAATCCTTATTGAAGCCACTCTGAGCTACATCGGTTACGGGATCGGTGATCCGCTTGTGAGCTGGGGAAGAATGATCTACGAGGGATCCGGCGGCAGGTACCCGCATAACTTTGTTGCAGGTGTGTACTGGCAGGCAATGCCGCCTGTTGTTGCTATTATCGGAACGATACTCGGACTGAACCTTCTCGGTGACGGACTGAGTAAACGATTTAATGTTAAGCAGACGGATTACTTGTTGTGATCTAATAACGAATAACTTCTATCAATAATTTGAGAAAATGAATACGTCAATACTATCGATATCGAATCTCAAAACCTATTTCCATACTTCGAAGGGAATGGTGAAAGCAGTCGATGGCGCGAGTTATCGTGTGAACAAGGGCGAGTTTGTTGCACTCATCGGTGAATCGGGAAGCGGTAAATCGGTATCGGTATTATCGGCTCTGGGATTGATAGATACTTCACCGGGTATAATCGGGGGAG
Source organism: Ignavibacteriales bacterium (assembly GCA_003568415.1). Taxonomy (GTDB): domain Bacteria; phylum Bacteroidota; class Ignavibacteria; order T3Sed10-11; family T3Sed10-11; genus T3Sed10-11. Next base: position 4,113 of record PWXV01000321.1, on the reverse strand, counting down.
AAATTATATTCGATGGTAACAATCTGCTTGATGGGTTGGAAAAATATTGTACGGTAAAGTCGAACGGATCGGCTGTCTCCGTATCGAAAGACGTTGCCGGTTGGAAAAAACGGCATCGTTCAAACCTTGCCGGTATCCGGGGTAAACGGATCGGCATGATATTCCAGGATGCGGTATCGTCATTAAATCCGCTCTATACCGTTGCCGATCATATCGGTGAGTCGGCGGGAATGAAAAAAGGAAAAATAAATCAAAAACAAAAGTACGATGTCGCAGTGGAATGGCTCAGGAAAGTCAAAATAGCATCACCGGAAGAAGTTGCACGGGCATATCCGTTTCAGCTCAGCGGCGGTATGGCACAGCGTGTGATGATCGCGACGGCGCTTGCTGCGGAACCCCAGTTGCTGATTGCAGACGAACCGACAACACAGCTCGATGCAACGGTGCAGCTTGAAATATTGAAGTTACTCAAGTCGCTGCAGGAAGAAATGCATCTGTCCGTTTTATTCATCACCCACGATATCAGTATTGGATACAACTTCAGCGATACGATCTCGGTGATGTATGCAGGGAGAGTGATAGAAACCGGTACTGCAAAAGCCATCTTCGAGCGCGACAATAATCACCCGTATACCGATGGTTTATTACATGCTGCCCTCAAGATCACAACTCAAGCGGACGATAAAAAATTTATCAAGGGAAGTCCGCCCGATTCAGTGCATCATCCGTCGGGTTGTAAGTTCCATCCCCGCTGTGAATTAAAGAAAGAATTGCCTGACGGTGGTGATCGATGCGAACGGGAAGAACCGTACAAAATACAGGTGAGCGATACACATTATATTCGATGCTGGAAATATGAACCAGATAATTAAATTACAGAATATAATAAAGCTTTTTCACCGCAAGCGATGGCTTTCGCTGAATGAAGGTGAGGGAGTGGTACGTGCAGTCGATGATGTTTCGATTGCTATCGGTGAGGGAGAGTCGGTCGGGCTTGCAGGCGAAAGTGGCTGCGGAAAGACGACGCTCGGTCGTCTTATCGCCGGTTTGTACGAACCGACAGGTGGAACGGTTACAATTAACGGTCGAAACATCAATGACGGATCAACACAGGTTCGCCGGTTACTACGCACAGAATGCAGGATGATTTTTCAGAATCTCGATGCAGCACTGAATCCGTTTATGACGGTTGAGCAAATACTTGATGAACCGTTAAAGATTCATACAAAGAAATCTAAATCAGACCGGCGCAAGCGGATCCTTGAAGTGCTTGAATTGGTGAATCTGCCGGTTGCTTTTAAAAACGAATATCCGCATACGCTCAGCGGCGGCGAGAAGCGACGGGTTTCGGTGGCCCGCGCGATCGTCGTTCCACCGAAGATTCTCATCGCCGATGAACCGGTTTCTGCGCTTGATGTATCGATCCGTGCACAGATTATAGATTTATTCCAGCATTTGCGGGAAGAATTAAATCTTACTATGTTGTTTATATCACACGATCTCGGTGTACTCAACGATGTATGCGATCGTATATTGGTTATGTATAACGGGAAAATTGTTGAGGATGCACCGATTGATAAATTGCGCTCGCGGACTCTTGAACATCCGTACTCGCGCCGGCTGACCGAGTCGGTACTTCAGATAAAAGTAGAGTAAAACCAATAATAATAAAATAGACTATGAACAACGTCCCGGAAGTTACGTGTATCGGAGAAATATTAGTTGATTTTGTATCCACAGAAAAAGGTGTTTCGATAGCCGATTCCCCTTCTTTTATGAAGTTGCCGGGAGGAGCGCCGGCTAACCTCGCCGTGGGATTGGTGCGGCTCGGGGTCCCGACTGCTTTCATAGGCAGGGTGGGTGATGACTCATTCGGGCAATATCTTTGCAATGAGCTTCGTAAGATCGGTGTGATGAGCGGCGGTATCGTGTTCGACAAACAGCACAAAACCCGTCTTGCTTTTGTATCGCTTACACCGAGTGGCGAACGCTTTTTTGAATTCTGGGAGACACAACCGGCCGATATCCAACTCCGTTTTTCAGATGTAAACCTTCCGACGTTACGTGATTCAAAAATTATTCATGTCAGTTCATTTTTATTATTGAAAGAACCGGCACGGTCATCGCTCGTTCAGCTAATCAGTGAATTTCAGGATGGTCATTCACTTATATCATTTGACCCGAACATACGATTGAACCTGTGGAAAACCGAATCGAAGGCAAAACAACTGATGATGAAAGTAGTAAAATTCACCCACATATTGAGATTGAATCATCAGGAAGCTGCATTTCTGACGGGAGAAGATAATATTGAAAAGTCGGCAGCACAATTGCTGGGTGCAGGACCGCGAATTGTTGTAATAACGAAGGGGAGCGGTGGATGTTATTTCCGTACCAAAAATGTGGATGGTTATGCAGATGGGTATACGGTAGATGTTGTGGATACAACCGGATGCGGCGATGGATTTCTTGCGGGATTACTGCAGGGACTGCTCCAGTCGGATTTGAAAATAGAAGAATTATCGCGAGAACAATTACACAATATATGCCGCTATGCAAACGCCGTCGGCGCTATAGTTGCAACCCGTCCCGGTGCGATCACCGCATTGCCGGAAAAACAGGTGGTTGATGAGTTTATAGGCAGCCGGTAACCTCAATTTCACGTGATTCCCACCGTAAAATTTTGTACATTGTAGTATAGAAAGCATTACTTTTTATTGCATTCTAGAATCATTATGAACCCACCTGAAAACCGAAACAGGAGCAGTACCCATGGAAAATATCAAAGACACATTCTTCGAAACAAAATGCGTTCATGCCGGCATCAAAGATTACGAATACGGACCTGTTGTTCCGCCAATTTATCAAACCTCGACATTTAAATTTAAATCAGCCGGTCACGGTGCGGCGTTATTTGCGGGCGAGGATAAAGGTTATATCTATACTCGAATGGGAAATCCCACTATCGAGGCAATGGAAGATAGTATTGCTGAACTTGAAGGCGGTCATAAAGCATTGGGCTGTGGCAGCGGGATGGCGGCGGTTCATACTGTCTTTGCAGCACTGACGCAGACCGGAGATCATATCGTCTGTTCACGGGCAGTATACGGACCCACGACGACGCTGCTTAATTCAGTTATGAAACGATATGGTGTCGAAACCACATTTGTCGATGCATCAAATCTCGATGAAGTGATTAATGCGGTGACACCAAAAACCCGCCTTATTTTTATCGAGACACCCGGTAATCCCACATTATCGATTTCGGATATAAAAGCTATTGCAGCAATTGCTCACAATGCAGGTGCATTGCTTGTTGTTGACAACACCTTTATGAGTCCCGCTCTGCAAAAACCGTTTGAATTCGGAGCGGATATTATTTTACACAGTATGACCAAATTCCTGAACGGCCATGCGGATGTTGTCGGGGGAGTGGTGGTTGTTAAAAATGAGGAAATGTATCGTGAATTCAGAAGAGTGCTTAATCAGATTGGCGGTGTTATCGATCCATTCAATTCTTTTCTGGTTCATCGCGGTATCAAGACGTTAGCATTGCGAATGCAGCAACACTGCCAGAGTGCGACGGCGATTGCCGGGTACCTTGAGAATCATCCTGCCGTTAAAAAAGTAATGTTCCCGGGGTTGCGAAGTCACCCGCAGTATTCACTTGCACAAAAACAACAAAAGGGTCCCGGTGGTTTGATTGCAATCGAGCTGAAGGGTGGATTTCGGGCAGGACAAAATATGATGAACAATGTTAAAATCTTTCAACTTGCAGTAAGTCTCGGTGGTGTTGAATCGCTCATTCAGCACCCGGCAAGTATGACGCACGCTTCGATGGAGTGTGAAACACGAAGAGCGGCCGGTATATGCGACGGGTTGGTACGGCTATCCGTCGGCATCGAAAATATCAACGACCTGATCAATGATCTCGAGCGGAGTCTCGAAAAGGTCCATGATAAAACAAGTGTTGCGGTGAGTTAGTATCTGATGTTACGCAAAACACGCTGTAAGTATAATAAATCCTAAATCCGAATCTCTAAATTCTAAACAAATCCAAATCACCAAAATCCTAATTCCAGAAACTTCTCGATTTTGCATTGTTTTGTACAT
>PWXV01000311.1 GCA_003568415.1 Ignavibacteriales bacterium | reverse complement strand
TCACAAATGATAGCAGGAAAAGACGCATATAAGCCGGGAGAAGCAAAAAACAGTTGGCTGACCGGAACTGCAGCATGGAATTTTGTAGCTATCTCGCAATATATCCTCGGAGTAAAACCTGATTTTGATGGTCTGGTAATAAATCCGTGTATTCCGAAAGAATGGTCAGGATATATTGTTAACCGAAAATTCCGCGGAACCAATTACAGAATTGAAGTAAAAAACCCGGATCATGTTTCGAAGGGTATCAAATGTATCAAGGTAAATGGTGAATTGATCAGCGGAAATAAAATTCCAATCATGCCTGAAGGTTCCTTTTGCAATGTTGAAGTAATTATGGGGTAGCCTATTTTCATATCAAGCAATCGGAAATAATTAATAAAAATTAGATGATATGAGAAGATTAGTAAAATGTGCTTAGTAACACGAATAACTATCAGGGTGCAATTATGCTGAAAAGAATCATCGTATTTATTCTGTCATTTCTTGTATTTACTTCACTTACATTTTACGGTGCATCTGCACAACATGATAAAGTGCGTGTCATCCTCGACACCGATTTCAATTACGACGTGGATGATGTGGGAGCCGTGGCAGTGCTTCATGCTCTTGCCGATAAATGTGAAGCCGAAATACTTGCCATCGGGATATCCGACCGGCAGGAAAAAGCCATTCTCGCTCTCGATGCCATGAACACATGGTATAATCGTCCCGGTTTACCCATTGGAGTTGTTAAATCTGCAGATGCTGCCCGATATGAAGACCTCTATACAGAGCAGCTCGCCCATGAGTACCCGCGCACGAACACCCACTGGAACAGCGCGGATGATGCTCCCTGTGTTATTGATGTTTACCGCAGAGTGCTGGCAAATGAACCTGATATAGATAAAGAAAATCCGGGTGTGGTAATGGTTAGTATCGGATTTATTACAAATTTCAGGGATCTGCTGTTAAGTCAACCGGATGAGCACAGCGAATTAAACGGTGTGGATCTGGTCCGGAACAAGGTGAGACTGTGGGTGAGCATGGCAGGAACCCTGCGGCATGATTTCGGAGAATTCAACCTTGCGAATCACAGGGAAGCTTCGAAATATGCTTACGAAAACTGGCCAACGCCCATCGTTTTCAGTCTCTTCGAAATCGGCGCAGATATTTACACCGGCGCCGGATTAAAAGAACTCACAGGGGGCACAGGTCCGGAAGCCCATTTTGTGCGCAGAGCTTATGAGCTGTTTCCGCGGCACAAGGCACTTGAAGGACACAGGAGCTGGGATCAGGCATCCGTGTTATATGCAGTAAGGGGAATAGATAACGGACCTGCTGCAGATTACTGGGATTTATCCGCTTGGGGATGGATCCAGGTACACTCCGATGGAAGTACAACATGGAAGGATGATCCGGACGGATTGCACAGGTATAAAATTGAAAAACGCGATCCTGAAATAATTGCAGGAGAAATCGAAAAATTAATGATGTATATTCCATTAAACCAATAGAATAACGCCGTTGAATCAGAATACTGTGTTACTAATAATAATAATATTCAGTTATAAAACTATTACATTATGATAATAAAAATGTTTCTTAATCTTGTGTCAGTTTCTCTAATTATTCTATTTAGTAATGCTTGTTTATTTCCTGAAGTAAATAACCAATTAGAAATATCTGGTATAGAAAATTCTGACAAACAAAGAAAATCTATTCTTGCAATTGAATCCAAAGAGAGATCCGGTAATTGTAATTATTTACTGGTTAATAAGATTAAATTCGATTATGCTCTCGGTAAAAATGATAATTTGTTACAAGATTCCACATCTAACGAACATTATTTTGAGCCTTTTGAATACCCAGAGAATGAATTTTACGAAAATAATATGCCTGGATGGCTTACCATGACCGGAGACGGTGAAGTTACTTTTTACCAGCGATTTACAGGAAACTCAGTATTATTAAAAATAGACCCTCTGCTGGATAAACGAAATATCTGGTATGCCTTTATGCATCAGGATATTGCAGAGTATCTTGATATAGAGAAACTAAAACAACCGGATTACCAGTTAAGAATGGAAGCCAGGGTGAAAACAAGCCATGCTCCTCGTCGTATTAATATGTATGCTTTTGAACTTAAAGAAAATGAGAGTGTAGGATACCTGCGTGAATTTGATATTGCCCATTCAGGAGAGTGGACAACACTCTCTATGGTTACTGATAATATCAATCCCTCTGTCGGGAATCCTGTTATGACACAGTTGTCAATGATGGATTGGGGAATATCCGAAATTGTATCTTTAGAAGTTGATTATATAAAAGTGGATGTTGTTTCTGTAAATGAAGATTTGCCACAATATGGGCTACCTATTATTTATCGTCCACCCTTGAAAGATGCCGGTGATTTTAAAGAACAATTTAAGGTTCAAAAATCAGCAACTATTGATAATGCTTATCCTGATAATAATTTTTACACCCTGGTTTCAGAAACTGATGATAACACAAGAATTATTTCGGTAAACAACACAAGCATGGTTATCATGTCATGGGATTTTTCAACTGTAAAAGAAAAATCTTTAGAGGGGGCAGGGCAATTGGAAATCTATACGCATTCACTGTCCAGACTATATGATAGTCCTAAAGATTTCGGCGAAATAAGGGTATATGAAATATTGGATGGTAAAATAAATTGGGAAGAAGAAAGCATTACTCTTAATAAGTTTTTTGAAGGAAAGCATCTTGAAAAGGTTATTAATGCTCAAACTACAATTGATACTAAAGTAAATCCGGAAAAGGGAGATGTAACCCGGATTACTATTTCAAAACCGGTAATGGAAAGATTAATATCCGGACGTACTCAGGGACTTGCAATATTGCCATTGGGCTATATATCAGCGCAATTTTATTCCGGAGATTATTCGGAAAAAGCGCCTGTTCTTTATTTTAATTTAGTAGATAAATAAGTATGTCGGAATTTTCATACAGAGCTAAAAACTTAAAACTTTTATTATGAAAACTATACATATTTTTAAACTGTTTCTGTGGATTTTTACTGTTGTGCCATTCACAATGCTTTTTGCACAAACAGCAACCCCGGATGATAAATCCCGAATTAACATATCACCCGAAAATCCCTGGTACTGGCAATACAAGGGGGAGACGATTCTTTTGCTGGGAGGAGGCTGGCAGGACAACCTTTTTAACCATCCTGTCAAACTGGAAGAACATCTTGATGTTCTTGCATCGGTTGGCGGCAATTATATGCGTAATACCATGAGCCACAGAAATGTGGGGAATGTATTCGCTTATGAAAGAGATGAAAACGGATTGTTCGACCTTGACCGTTTCAATCCGGAGTACTGGAATCGTTTCGAAAACTTTCTCAGAATGGCTTTCGAAAGAGACATGATTGTACAAATTGAACTCTGGGATCCGGCCGACTTATACCATGATCATCAGTCATTTGGCGGATGGTCGCATCATCCTTTTAATCCGGCAAACAATATCAACTATACATCTGAAGAATCCGGACTTCCGAATGTTATAGAATATGGTGCAGTTCCCGTACCAACCGAGCACCCGTTCTTCAAAACGGTGCCGGAGTTGGATAACAACGAGATTGTTTTACATTACCAGAAGGCATACGTGGATAAATTGCTTTCGATTTCTCTCCGGTATCCCAACGTCCTTTACTGCATGCATAACGAGACCGGAGAGAAGGTAGAATTCGGCGACTATTGGGCGGACTATTTCCGGCAAAAGGCAGAGGAGGCCGGGGTAATAATTCATACCACGGATATGCGGCGGGGTGAGGATGTCCGCAGTGAGGATCACGCTCATATTTTTGATAACCCTGAAAGGTACACCTTTGTTGATATATCCCAGAACAACGCAACACTCGGGTATGGTCGGCGACATTACGACAATATCTTGTTTGTAAGGGAGCGGCTCTCCTCTCATCCCCGTCCCATCAACAATAACAAGAATTACGGTGGGGTAAGAGGTGGAGAAGAGGAGTCTGTGGCTCGCATGGGCAGGATGGTTTTTGCCGGTGCGGCAAGCGCCCGTTTTCACAGACCACATCCTCATGAAGACCCAAAATATATGTATGAAAAGAGTGAATGGGGATTGGGATTAAGTCCGCGGGCACAAAAAATCATTAAATCGTTGCGAATGGCAACGGACGAACTTGATCTTGCTCACACGCAGCCGCGGCCGGACCTTATAAAGCCGCATGACGATGCACAGGCATACCTCCTAGCTCAGGAAGATAAAAAATATACGGTTTATTTTTCCGCCGGAGGTTCCGCTTTGTTAGAAATACCCGGCGGAACGTGGAATTATAAATGGATCAACCTGGAAAATGGACATTGGGAAAAAGATGGTCAACTTGCCTCTGACGGAATGGTACTTCTGGAAAGTCCTGACAACGAACACTGGATTATTTTATTACACTAAGATAATAATTGAAAATGAAAAATAGAGTAGAACAATCTCGCAGAGAATTCTTGATAACGACAAGTATGGCTGCAGCAGGTCTTGGTCTTGTCGGTACATCTGTTTTTGCAAAATCGGAGATCCGGGTAACTATACCCCAATGGAATGGTTTTAACCTGCTCGATTTTTTCTCGCCGGATCCCGCCAATCCGAGACCACCCACTAAGGAAGATTATTTCCTATGGATGCAGGACTGGGGTTTTGACTTTGTGAGAATCCCTATGGCTTACCCTGCTTACGTGGAGTTTGACCGTAGCCGCGATATTACACCGGATGAGGTGTACAACATCAGCGAAGAAAAGGTGGAGAAGGTTGAGGAACTGGTAGCACTGGCTCATAAGTACAATATGCACGTAAGCTTAAATCTGCACCGTGCACCCGGATACTGCATCAATGCAGGATTCGCAGAGCCGTACAATCTCTGGCTTGATGAAGAAGCTCAACAGGCGTTTAACTATCACTGGCAATTCTGGGCCAAACGATACAGAAATACCTCACCGGATAAGATCAGTTTTGATCTTGTAAACGAACCTGCTATGCGGGAAGATATGAACGACCAGCATTCACCGGTCTCCTCGATTCCAGGCGATGTGTACCGTAAAGTAGCCAAAGGTGCCACTGAGGCAATACGCAGTGTGAACCCGGATCATTTGGTGATCGCCGGCGGCAACGATGTTGGTACCACTGTAGTACCTGAACTTCTGGATCTTGGAATAGCAAAAAGTAATCGCGGATATTACCCTGCCCAAATTTCTCACCACCGGGCCCCTTGGGTGTTTGAAGATATAGATGCTCTTCCGGAACCGAAGTGGCCCGGAACAGTAGGCGACCGTTATTTCAACCGGGAAATGTTAGAAGAGCATTACGCTCCCTGGATTGATCTTGTAAATCAGGGGATCGGGGTGCACTGCGGTGAAACGGGATGCTTCAACAGAACGCCGCACAAGGTATTTCTTGCCTGGTTTGAAGATACACTGGATATCCTTACCTCAAATGGAATCGGTTACGCCATGTGGGAATTCAGTGGCAGTTTTGGTGTGCTGAATTCAAACAGGAAGGATGTGGAGTACGAAGAATGGTACGGTCACAAGCTTGATCGCAAGTTGCTCGATCTTTTGATCAGAATGCAAAAAAGGAAATAGCGTAAATTTGAACATCACATGCTAATTTAAAAAATATCTTAATACTGCACGCCTGGGAACCCGATCACAAAAATATAAGGAGACAATCTACTATTAAAATAAAGAACATACTCTGTCTGATAACACTTATTGTGTTATTTTTCTCTTGTACTCAACAAGACCATCAAAACATCTATTCTGACGGACAGCTTATCACCATTGAAAAGTCCGTCCTGAAAGACAAGATCATGGGCGGCTGGGCCGGCCAGATGATCGGTGTAACCTATGGAGGAGAAACCGAATTTCAATGGCAGGGAACATTTATCGGCGACCATGTACCTATCCGATGGGATGAAGACCTTATGGAATTTTGGCTTGATGAATGGCCGGGGTTGTATGACGATATCTATGTGGAGCTTACATTTGTAGAGGTTTTCGAAGAGCATGGATTGAATGCTTCCGACTCTCTTCATGCACTCGCCTTTGCGAATGCCGATTATCCGTTGTGGCATGCCAATCAGGCAGCCCGTTACAACATACTGAACGGAATCATGCCTCCGGAATCCGGTCATTGGAAGAATAATCCCCATGCCGATGATATCGACTTTCAGATTGAATCCGATTTTGCCGGGCTCATGTCGCCGGGTATGATCAATGCATCTTCGGAAATCAGTGACCGGATCGGCCACATCATGAATTATGGAGACGGATGGTACGGTGGTGTATTTATAGCAGCCATGTATACCCAAGCTTTTGTCAGCGATGACGTCGGGTTTATTGTCAGGGAAGCGTTAAAGGCCATCCCGGAGGAAAGCCGATTCCACAAAACTATTGCTGATGTGATTAAATTTCATGAGATGTACCCCGATGACTGGAAGAAAACATGGTTTAAAATTCACAGAAAATGGTCAGCCGAAAAAGGATGCCCAGACGGGGTGTACAGACCATTCAATATCGATGCAAGCCTGAATGCTGTATTTATCGCCATGGGTCTTTTGTACGGGGATGGAGACTTTGGAAAAACGGTAGATATAAGCACCCGGGCCGGTCAGGATTCTGACTGTAACCCATCCAATGCGGCAGGCATTCTGGGCACTATGCTGGGTTACAGCAATATACCCGATTACTGGAAGAAAGGCCTCGTCAGGGCGGAAGAGAGAACGTTTCCTTATACGGAAATGTCGCTTCTTGAAGTTTATGATGTGGGATACGGACACGCATTGCAAATGATTGAAATGCATGGAGGAAGCGTGCTTGACGATGTTGTGAAAATTAAATATCAGGAAGTGGAACCGGTCAGGTTCGAAGAATCCTTTGCCGGTCTGTATCCGGTGGAAAGAATATCTCATCAATGGCCTTACGAGGCACGGGTGATTAATACGGAAAATCCTGAATATGAAAATTCATTTACAGGGGCAGCCGTGGTGGTTGCGGGAAGTGCTGAAAGAGTGCAGGATGGACTTGGTGATTACGATCTGCTGGTTGATGTATATATAAATGATGAATTAATGGAAACATCCGTAATGCCCACCAATTATCTGAGACGAAAACCTGATATATACTGGAATTACGATTTGCCGGAAGGCGATCATGAAATAAGACTTGAAGCCCGTGATATTCCCGAAGGGTACCAGGTAAATATTAATGCTCTTATTGTGTATTCTACTAATGACCCCGGATCGCGGACATATTAATAACTCATATTACTGATGAAGAATATTTTTATGACATCAAAATGTAAGTATGCTAAAGTTCTTGTCTGTTTAATTATAATTGCATTATTCTCTAAGTCGCAATCACCGTTGGAAATGCACAGCAGATTAGAAGTTGAGGGAAAGCCGGTAGTCTTAGAACAAGGAAAGCAGTTACAACTGATGAGGATGAACCATAGCTGGTCAGTGTTCGATGGCGGGAAATACGACAATTCGCCAACTTTTATACTTCGTGAATATGAAACCGCAGTAATCGGTGACTGGCTTTTTGCGGCAAATGCCTGGGGGGATGGAAACTATAAAATGAATATATGGGATTCGGACCCATTTCGATTCTCTGTAACCGGCACGCTGGATCACAAAGAATCAGTGGCTGGATACCCAAATGTAAACCGTGGCTGGACATGGGGTGATTGGGCTCCCAACAGCCCCTTCCCTATAAAATTAAAAGATCTTTCTGTTTTAAAAGCAGACTGGGACCAAACCATACCGGATTCCGGAAATCATATTGCCATGTTTCAACTCTACACGGCCAACCGCCCCGATCCCGGCAATGTGTCTGAGCATATTACAGGTGATATTTTAATAGGTATTAACCGCAGCCGGTTTCCGCTTGAGGAATGGCATCATTACGAAGGCACTTTTATTATAGGCGGAAAAGAATTTCTCGTAATGACAGATGTAATTTGGGAACAGGCCAAACGGTCTATTTATGTACTAAAAGATAATACGGAAAGTGTCAGGGATTTTGATATTAAAGCTCTGCTTGATTTTTCAATTGAAAATAATTGGCTGAATACGGATGATTATCTCGTTACTCTTCAGGCGGGCTTCGAAATTATCGAAATGGATGGTACAAGCGAATCATCTTATCTGAACTATGTAATTGAATTCGATAAACCTGACTTGATGAATTAATGCCGCATAGACCCGATAAAAATATAATATATAATAACCACTTTGTATTGTTCGATTTTCTCGCCCTAAGAGACCAACCCCAAAAGGCCGATGTTATAATGGGCTTTGGTCATTTCGATATGAATATACCAAAGCAATGCTGCGAACTGTATCTGAAAGGGTATGGGAAAAAGATCATTTATACAGGGGGTGTCGGTGCCGGTAGTGCCGATTTTGTAAATCCAGAGGCCGTTGAGTTTCTGCGTTTTACCCGGAAAAACTACCCGCAAATCCCGCCGGAACATATAATTATTGAAGACAAATCAACAAACACGGGAGAAAACATTAGATTTTCTATACACCGAATGGAGGAGCAATATCCGGACTGTCATTTCGAAAATGGAATCCGTTCGGCCATACTGGTTTCCACCCCGGCACGGCAGCTCAGGGTGTATCTTACAGTAAAAATGTACCTGCGGGATACACAGCTAATTAATCTGCCGCCGGAAACATCTATCGAAGAGAATGTTGAAATCTTTTCGGCAAAGGATGAAAGTTTTTCAAATCAGCTTGTCGGTGAAATTGACCGGCTACTAACCTATCACAAAAAGGGATGGTGCGACAAGGTGGATATCCCTGAATATGTAATTCAAGCGTACAAATTAATAACCCAACAACCTTCAGGATGAAAAAAATATCATTTGCACTGATAGCATTACTGTTAATTCTGGCAGCTTGCCATATGCATGTCCCCGGTGATCAATCTGACGATCGACATAGGATTCGTACCATCATCCTTACCGATATGACCCATGATGACGGCAATTCGTTAATCAGATATCTGTATTATTCATCATGGTTCGATCTGGAGGCCATGATAGTTACCAACCAATTACCCGATTTCTACCATGACGATACCGGACCGTGGGACAAAGCTATGTCCATATTGGATGCCTACCGGCAGGAGCTTCCAAAACTACGCAAACATGATCCTGAACTGCCGGATTATGAAGAGCTGATGGCTGTTACCAAACAGGGGCGGGGCGCCATTCCCATCATCTGGCTTACCAACACCCTCGAGTTCTCCGACTGGATTGGCGACAGGTATGTTACGAGTTCATGGGATTCTATTTATTTTCATGATTGGATTGGCGAAGGATTAACCCCCCATGGCGAGCCCAAAGATTCTGAAGGGAGCGAATTTCTCGTTGAAATCTTTGAAAAAGATGACGATCGCCCAATTTTTGTGCAGGCATGGGGCGGTACTGTTACTTTTGTGCAAGCACTATATCGATATCGTCAGCGTCACGGTGAAGAAAAATTTCAGGAACTGCTTCCGAAAATACATTTATACGGAATATTGTTTCAGGATATTACTTTTGAATTTTTTGCCAGCTTCGAAAAAATGCAGGAAAAGTCATGTCCATGGTTTGGTACGGCAATCCCTACTTATGGTGATGACCCGGTTGAATTGGGCATGGTTCTTTTTGATGCCGGGCATTTCTGGCATTATTGCTGCAGCGATGACCCTGAGTGGGAGCCACCAATATATTCTCACGAGGTGAACGGTCACGGTCCCATGTCTGATCTCTATGATGATGGAGGCGAGGGTGATACTCCTGCTTTCCTGTATCTTCTAAGTTCTGTTTTCGGATTGAACGATCCCTTTGATCCCACTCAGGGAAGTTGGGGCAGTATGTTCAAACCAATGGATAGCAGTATAGGTGAGAATTATTATCATACATGTGAAGTTGATTTATACGAACTTACACGATGGATTCCTGCTGCAACTAACGATTTTAGAAATCGCTTGCTCTGGTCGGTAAAAGACCCGGAAGAAGTGAGCAGTGAGCCGGTTGCAATAATTAATAATGACAGAACCAACAATATATTGCATCTCAGTGTCGAAACTAATGAAACAATCGCACTTGATGCATCGGCTTCATACGATCCTCAAGGAGACGAATTGACATTTAACTGGTGGGTTTATCCTGAAGCAGGCACTTATGATGGAGATGTCAGTATAAACAATCCAAATAATTCAAAAGCTCTTATTACTATTCCAGATGATGCAGGTAAAGGAGAAACTATTCATGTAATTTGTGAAGTCAAAAATATGGCAGAATATCCAATTACAAGATACAGACGTGTGGTATTGAAGGTTAAATAAAGTTTTATTAACCATGCAGGCAAAATTACAGTAAATCATACTTTTAATAAATTATTACAATCATGAGAAAAGAAATAATTATTTTTATGTTAGTATTTATTTTGGCGTTTATTTATGGCTGCCGTAAAGAGTCTGAAGTACGTGCTGTTAATGAGATATTTTTACCTTCGCTTACCATAAATGACGAGGGTACCCATTCGATTGTCAAGGCATACCGTTTAGCTTTAGGAGATGTATTCAGTAATGTGCAGGATCACTACATTCCATTGCTTGGAGAGAAAAAAACCAGTTTATATGCCGGCTTTGAGTATGTAGAACCCTGGACGCGTGATGCAGCGATAAACATTTGGAATGGTTTTGCTTTTTTATCCCCTTCAATAGCCAGAAATACACTTATGGCGCAGCTTGACACCCTTGATGATGGAACGATAATTATTGTTCATGAATATTGGGATAAAATTATCTGGTCAGTTGGAGCATGGTATTATTATCTGGTAACCGGGGATCGTGATTTCTTAAAGCTTGCTTATACCGCGGTGAAAAACACGCTATCCATTATGGAGGATACAGAGTTTTCTCCGGAGTATGGTCTTTTTCGCGGACCAGCTGTATATGGCGACGGAGTGGCAGCCTATCCTGCAAGATATACTACTCATATAGACACCAATCTAACAGGCAGTTATTCTGGAATATCCGATTGGCCGGCATCTAATCCAAATCTTAGAGCCGATACCGGCAAAGGGATACCAATGCATGTTTTATCAACGAATTCAGTTTATTATTACACTTATAAGCTATTGCCTTTATATGAAAAGTTCTTGGGCATCGCTGTGGATAGTTTGTGGTTTAATAAAGCGGAAAGCCTTAAGAAAAAAATCAACAAGCACTTATGGGATGAGGATAGAGGAACTTATAATTACTTTGTTGACCCTTTCGGAGGATGCGATCGCCAGGAAGGAATGGGCTTGTCACTTGCAATACTGTCAGGTGTGGCTGATCAATCCCAGATTCAATCAATTTTTGATAATACTACTGTAACCCCTGCAGGTATTCCATGCGTATATCCAACATATGAACGTTACAGGAATATCAATATTGACAGCTATGGTCGGCATAGCGGTACAGTTTGGCCGCACATTCAGGGATTATGGGCTGAAGCTTGTATGCACAACGGATTTTCAGAGGGGTTTTTTCATGAATTTCAGGTGCTCACCGAACATGCACTTCGTGATAATCAATTTTATGAATTATATCATCCTACAACCAGAATGCCCTACGGAGGAATACAAGAGCCCACACATAAGGAGTGGGAAGAATGGTATGTCGGAGCGCGGCAAACATGGTCAGCAACTGCATATCTGAGAATGTTGCTTTACAACATAATTGGGATGAGTATTTCAACGGAAGGATTAACGTTTGAACCAAATATCCCTGATTATATTAATACTCTTGAACTTACAAATCTTGTTTACCGTGATATGATTGTAGACATTAAAATTAAAGGTAACGGAGCTATAACAGATTCGGTCAGAATCAATGATAAAATCAGCGCTCCCTTTTTGGAGAATAATTTAGAGGGACACATAAATATTAATATCGTCATGAAAAACAAATAACATTCACCGATCCGGGGCAGCAAACCTATTTTTAAAATGATTAATAGAAATCATCATTATGAAAACAAAAATAAAAATAATTCCGGTTTTATTCTCTGTTATCATAGCTTTTGCAATGCAAGGGTTTTACAGCCAGACGGAGAACAAAAATTTCTGGCGTATTGTCGATGAGAAAGCTATCGTATGGGACGTTTACAACGAGACACGTCTTCCTCATTCCGATGATATTGAAATGGCGGGAGAGCGTGTTGCTTGTATCTTAGAGTATCGAGTAGATACAAATAAACGGCTCACCATTAACCGAGACATAATATTCCCGCAACTACGCAGATATATCCGAACATCCGAACCTGACTGGTACGAGTTTCGTAATTATTTAAGGTACACTTATTCCGATGAATATGTCCCGGTAATGAGTACCGATCAAATGATTCTTGATCCTCAGGTTGATTCGGTTCGGATTGACGGCAAAATCACCTTTTATCATCGGCCCGACCATGACATTCTTATAAAACGGACTTTTTACCCGTCGATGAAGGAAAGGTTATTCGTGGAAAAAATTAACCTTGTCAATAAAGGTGATGAAGAGAAGCAAATCAATATCGGAGTAAAAGAATATGTACACAACGAAAAGGGTGTGCACGGGGACTACACCATTCGTATACATAGCGATGCCGATGCAATGGTTAAACTCGCGCCCGGTAAACAATACTCCTATGGAGTGTACTACTCGGCAACGATGAACGAGGAACCTCCTGTCAGTGGAGATTATGCCGAGGCAGAGGTAAAAAGGGATCGGTTCCTCAAGGAAATGAAGCAAAACCTGGTAATGAGAACACCCGATCCTGTGCTCAATACACTTTTTTACTTCTCTAAAATAAGAGCGGCAGAAAACATCTTTGACACTAAAATGGGACTGGTACATTCTCCCGGTGGGGGTAATTACTATACAG
>PWXV01000099.1 GCA_003568415.1 Ignavibacteriales bacterium | reverse complement strand
GCACCGGGCATTGCCGGACAATCGTATTGATGCGATATCTCAATTATTTCCGGTTTCAAAATAGGGGATACCACAAATTGCGCTCCGGCATTAATTGCACTTTGTGCCATTTCTCCATCCAATACTGAGCCCACACCGAGATGAAATGATCCGTCATTCGACGCTGATAATTCCTCGATAATTCGTAATGCACCGGGTGTCGTCATAGTAATTTCTATCGCATCAACACCACCTTCACGAATCGCATCTACAACTTTTCGTAATCTATCCGCATTGCTCATTCGTATGACGGCAACGGCACCGGTTTCAATTAGTTTATTGGTTCTCTCCTGATGTGTCATAGTCGTATCACCAGTTCCACATTGTACCATCAAGTTTTCGGTTAATCGGCAAATATGCCCGTTCATAGGGATATTTATTTGCCAGTTCCTCATTAAAATCAACACCATGCCCGGGTGCGTCACCGGGATACATATAACCATCCTTATAGGAATACGAGTGTGGAAATACTTCATACGTTTTTTCGGTGTGCCGCATAAATTCTTGTACACCAAAATTATTGATCGATATATCGAAGTGTAACGCGGTTGCCATTGTAATCGGGGAAAGGTCTGTTGCCCCGTGACAACCGGTACGAACATGATAGAGTTCGGCCAGTGCCGCAACTTTTCGCATTTGTGTTAACCCGCCTCCACGAAGAACAGTCATTCGCAGGTAATCGATCAGTTGCTGGGTTATAAGTAATTGTGTATCCCATATATCATGAAACACTTCACCGACCGCAAGCGGTGTTGTTGTATGCTCACGGATAATCCTGAACCCCTCCTGCGGTTCGGCAGTTACTGCATCTTCGATCCAGAAAAGATGATACCGCTCAAGACTTTTTCCTAATCGTGCTGCTTCGATAGGGGTCAACCGGTGATGAACATCATGAAGCAGGTGAACATCTTCACCATAGGTATCTCTCAATCGCTGGAATAATTGGGGAATAAAGTTGAGATACTTTTCAGACGACCAGATATTCTCCTGTGGCATTCCTTTTTGTGCCGGCTCGTAAAACAGTTTATCATTTGCAACACCGTAGGTGCTCGGTAATCCCGGAATACCGCATTGCGCGCGAACAGCCAGATATCCCATATCGATATACTTACCGACTTCGTCAACAGCTTCTTCTATATCTTTGCCGTTTGCATGCCCGTAGACCATAACACCAAACCGGCTTTTCCCTCCGAGGAGATTATATAATGGTGAATTTAGTGCTTTTCCTTTAATATCCCATAATGCCATATCGACCGCCGCAATAGCAGTCATTGTAACTGCTCCGCCCCGCCAGTATTCACCGCGGTATAAATACTGCCATATATCCTCTGTCTGGAATGGATCTTTACCGACAATAAGCGGAACAACATATTCTTCAATATATTTTACTACCGATAACTCGCGACCGTTTAACGTAGCATCGCCAATTCCATAAATCCCTTCATCGGTGTATACCTTTAAGGTCACGAAATTTCTATCGGGACACGTTACAAAAACTTTTGCATCTGTTATTTTCAATGTTCTCTCCTTTTATATTCACAACTGGTATATCAATTTCCCTGAGGTGAAAGACATCCCTTAGTCTAGATTCAGAAGTAACCATCAAACCATGATAATTATATCGTCATTGCGGTAAATCCACCGTCTACCGGAATAATCGCACCTGTTACAAATGACGATGCCTTATCCGATGCCAACCAGACAACAGCGCCTGCTAATTCACAAGGTTCACCAAAACGGTTCATTGGTGTATGATTAAATATGGATTTACGGCGTTCCTCAGTAAGTATCTTTCTGTTCTGATTTGCCGGAAAAAATCCCGGCATAATAGCATTCACACGGATACCGTATTCCGCCCACTCGCGGGCGAGGTATTTCGTCAGGTTATTCACACCCGACTTGGTTATCGAATAAGTAAATACCTTGGATAGCGGTATTTCCGACGAAACGGAGGAAATGTTAATAATAGTGCCTCCATTGCCGTCTTCGATCATCGCCTTACCAAAGACCTGACATGCGACAAATACCCCTTTTAGGTTAACGGCCATAATCTCTTCCCACTCATCGTTATCTATCTCGAGGAATGGTGTTGCCGAGTTTATACCAGCAGCATTCACCAGTATATCAATCCTTCCCCACATTGAGCGAATTTCATCACATGCATTTTCTACAGTCTCCTTCTTCATGACATCTGCATAAATTATCGTCGCTTCTCCTCCGGCT
The DNA here is from genome assembly GCA_003568415.1 of Ignavibacteriales bacterium. Classification (GTDB taxonomy): domain Bacteria; phylum Bacteroidota; class Ignavibacteria; order T3Sed10-11; family T3Sed10-11; genus T3Sed10-11. The sequence continues at coordinate 681 of PWXV01000099.1, read as the reverse complement.
CGCTCAATCTTCTCTTTACATTTTCTGCCACCTTCTTTATTTCGGTCAAAGAAGGCAACTTTAGCACCGCTCCCGGCAAGTGCTATAGCCATCTCACCACCAAGCACACCACATCCACCAAAGATAGCTGCCGTTTTGCCCTTTAAACTAAATAAGTCTTCAATGTATGACACGATAATTTTCCTTTATATTTTATTTAAAAGCATTCTATGCCTCAGCTTCTATTTTAAATGGTTCGATATGTTTCCGGAAATGAGTTTCGATAAATTGGTAATGCAACTGCTCGTGAGTTTTCAAACACGTTAATAGCTTATCTTTAAATACACTTGCCCCGGAATCATCTTTTATTGTTAAAGTTTTTCCGAATGCCACATGCAGGACCTGCCGCGCATCGTCACTATCGAATAATTGGACAAGTTGCTCATCGTTAAGTGAATCTGCTGCAGGGACCTTTTCCAGTTCTCCCGATACATGATACGTTTGTTTCTCTTTTGTGAAATTATCACGTGAGAATGTTAATATCGAACGGAATAAATCCGGTTCTTTTACTGCCACGACACGCAATGCTTCAAGATAACTGGTGCCGGCTGTTTTAACATGCACACTTCCTCTCCCGATTCGCCCGATTGCCTGATAGACAGTAAACTTATCGCTTCCGGAATGAATACTCATTTTGTACGG
>PWXV01000202.1 GCA_003568415.1 Ignavibacteriales bacterium | reverse complement strand
TAGAGAAAAACGCGCTGGCGATATCGAGGGATCTACCTCTGTGATCTTTCAGGAGCATGTTGAACACATCGGCAAGCGTGTGCTCTTTATTGTCTATGACGTAGGGGATTTTCATGGTGAATTAATCCTTTGATAATCCCTTGTGTTCACGAAGATTTTTTAGTTTCCATAAAACGGCAGGATGCTTCTTGAGTTTTTCAGCCTGGGCATTATCATTAAAAAGTAGCTGCGGTTCATATATTCCCTCGTCCAAAAATTTGGCCATAAATGTCTTTTCCCCGACGCTATAATTTAATAAACTATCCAAATAACGTATCACCGCCTTTTTCATATTTTGAACGTTTAATTCAGTTATAACAAGGTCGCGAAGTTCAATGGTAACTCTTTTTTCAGTTATTGCGTCTACTGTTGTGTAGTCTTTTTCCCTCCAGTCGTCATTGCTTGTGATTCCAAATAATATCACATTTTTTCGAAGTTTATCAATAGTAACAATATCCTGTTTCATTGCAAGAAAATGCACATCGAATAAGTCCCGCGCGGCAGAACGGTCGAGCAGCGCCTTTATCTTCCCGGCATATAGTTCGTGTATATCGACCGTAATGTATTTTACTTTGAAATCTTCATCCAGAACGTATGCATCTTTCTCGACCACACTCCAGACGGGGACTCTCATAAGATAATTTAAATCCAATTCAAGTGAAATATTTCCACCGAAGGCGCTCGGTGCACGTAAACGCCATTTGCCGCCCGCATGGTATTTTGCAATATGATCGACGGTGATACCGGTCGATTCAATTACCCTTCGAATCTGTTTTTCGAGATCATCCCGTTCCTCACGCATAGCGGAAAGATCAGGACTTCCGATATAATTAAAATCCAGATCGACTGATAGACGCGGAAAATCCAACCAGAATATATTGAGCGCCGTACCTCCTTTTAAAGCATACGCTCTTCTTAATTTCGGATGACCGGAAAGCTCTTTTAAAAGATTTAACAGGACCATCTGCTTTTGAAGCGACCGGGCATTGTATCCGGTCCTATCCGAAAGGTTCTCGAGATATTTTACCGAGAACATTTAAAACTCCTCCCACGAACGTTCCGCTACATATTTCGGTACGAGAAGATTCCACCGTTTCGATAGCACCGCTCCGTTAACACCTTTCTCCCAATATATTTTACTTGCCGGTTTGTATTTTTCCAGTTCACGTAATACTGTATCGTCGACGTACAGATCGTCCCGATGCTGCTCCAGATAAAAACCTGCCTTCGCATATAACGTTTTTTTCTTACGGAGGTGTAAATATTTCAACAGTATATCATAATTCAGATACGGTATCTTTTCAAGACAGCGATACATTTCTTCAAACCCTCCGCAATACTTCGGACGCTCAAGCGCTTCTGCAAATGATCGTTCTTTCCCTGTTATCGTTATTTTCACACCGGATTGTTCTTTTTTCTCCGTTCCAAAATAATACGCCGAGTTGTTGATCAACGAGGTGGGAGCTACCACACACGTGTAAGTCTCATTGCGAAATTTCACGGCAGGTTTATACGATTTTGAAAAATAGTAATGATGGTGAAAAACACTATGAGAATAACCCAGGACATCAAAAGCAGTATGGTACGCAAGGACAGCATCCGATGAAAGTTTACTTGCTACGAGGTAAGGATCCGGATTCATCTTTTCCGGTGAGACGCCGGTACGGACTACAAAATATATCCCTTCCTGTATACGCGCTATTCTCCCTTTTTCCCCGTGATAGGAAAGGGTAGCATAAACATCCCGGCCTTTTTCAGATTTGCCCAGAAACCTCACGAAATCATCAACTGTGAAGACGGGGTTTTGCTCGAAAAAGAGCGCTATATTCGATTTTGCCTCACTCATATAGGATCACGGTTGCTTTTTGCAAGAATATATAAGGCAAATGTATGATATATTCAAGTAAAATGCAACTCAACTGTGGAAAATTGATTTCAGTATATGATATTTTTCAGCGTTCGCTGAAACAGTAAATATATTGAAATAGTTGCAGTTTTCTTGAATATCAATGATAAATATGTGATATATTCGAGAAAATAGCAACCGGTGATGAAGGTGGGGTCCATCTGAGCGTAGGCAATGTGCGAAAGCGAGATGGTTCCCACCTGTGCGGGGGGAATTTCGGAGTATTCCGGGGATAGACCCTCCCGCAAGTGGGAACCATCTTTGCTTTATTACAACCTTTATCTGGCACCGATATTTTCTACCTCATAGTCATGCATCAAGATAACCTCAAAAAGATGGACCCCACTTTGCCCGCACGCCAGCAAGGTGGGGTCCATCTGCGTGATGGAATGCGCGGCGGAGAGATGGTTCCCACCTGTGCGGGGGAAAGCGGTGGACTTTCTTCCGGATAGCCCACCCCTTTGCCTTCGCTATGCCCAATACCTCTGTTCAATACTATCAAGAAGCTCTTCCGAATATTTTCTAAATTCTTCAGGTGAATTAATATAATTGTAAATTACTTCTTTCTTCGCTAATGTTCCGTTCCGCTTACCGATATAATCCAGATAACTTGAATACTCCCACTCTTCCTGCTTGCTGACTAATTTTGCCCTTACGGGATTTTGATGAATGTAAGCTGTCAGTGATAGTAGATATGACAAGTCATCGATTTCTTTTGCTTTTGTATGGCGTTGAAACAAACTACCATGTCTTTTATGTTTTTTATTAATCGCCTTGGCGTAGGAACTTAACAACGTACCGAAGTTTCTTTTTGCTTCATACATTTTGTTTACTACCGGATCATTTGCGAAATCTTCTATTTCATTATTAAACGAAACGGGCTTAACATATACAAGAAAATGAAAGTGATTCGGCATAAGACAATATGCAATTGTATCTGCATATCGGTCAAAGTATTGGCGGTATTTCTTTAAAAAGTAATTATAGTTTTCCGGTGAGC
>PWXV01000318.1 GCA_003568415.1 Ignavibacteriales bacterium | reverse complement strand
CGAAGCGATGGCCTGCGGGGTGCCCGCTGCGGTCACGGAAGTTGGGGACTCGCCCGTACTGGTCGCAGAAACTGGTTTCTTGATTGAGGGGGCGCATCCGGAGGAATTGGCGTCAGGGGTTGGTTCGGCGATTCGGCTTGGCCAAGGCAGACTTGCTGAGCGCGGCAGGCATGCTCGGGAGCACGTGATCAATCATTACAGCCTTGAGGCGATTGGAAAGCGGTATTATTCGGTTCTTTGCGAAGCTTTGGATGCACACCGGTCATCAGGCAAGTGACACGTGAGGGTTCGCATAGCCCAGGCGCCAGCCTCTTGGCGATTGCGGTTTAAAAATATACGGGTGCAAAAAACGTGAAGATCGTTTTGTTCGCCAACACGGAGTGGTATCTTTACAATTTCCGGCTGTCGCTGGCGGCTGCGTTGCGCGGCGCTGGGCACAAGGTGCTGCTGGTGTCACCGCCGGGCCCGTATGGAGAGAAGCTTCGGGCTATTGGTTTCCGCTGGGAGGCGGTCCCAATGGCAAGGCGCAGTTTGAACCCCCTCCGGGAATTGCGTGTGGTCTTGTGGCTGATACGCCTATTTCGTCGTGAAGAGGTGGACTTGGTGCACAGCTTCACCATAAAGAGCGCCGTTTACGGCGCCTTGTCGGCCAAGCTGGCCGGGGTGCCTTCCCGAGTGAACGCGGTTGCGGGTATGGGCTACGTGTTTTCCAGCGATGATCTCCAGGCCCGCCTGCTGCGGCCTTGGGTTCGGGGCCTGGTTCGTGGCACGTTTGGCGGCTCCCAGTCGCGGCTAATTCTGCAGAACCCTGACGACGTGGAGGTCTTCGAGCAGAATGCCCTAGTTAGAAGTGATTTGATCCGGTTGATCCCTAGCTCCGGTGTGGACTGTAATCGGTTCTCGCCGGACCCGCCAGCGGAGAATCAGACCGCCGAGTCGTGGAACCAGAGGGTCGTGGAGTGCCGCCCTTCGGCAAAACTCGATTGCGCTCCGCACTCGCCGCTGCGAGTGCTCTTGCCTGCGCGGATGCTGTGGGCCAAAGGCTTGGGGGAGTTCGTGGAGGCGGCGAGAATTCTCCGAGCCGAAGGCCGAAGCATCGACTTCCTCTTGGCTGGAGATCCCGATCCTGGCAACCCCGGGGCGGTACCCGCCTCCCAAATAAATCAATGGGAAGCCGAGGGTTTGGTAAAGTGGCTCGGTCACGTGGACGACATGCCAGCGCTGTTCCGCGCGGTGGACGCCGTGGCGTTGCCAACCAGTTATGGGGAGGGCTTGCCCCGGGGGCTGATCGAGGCCGGTGCTTGCGGCCGTCCACTCATTGCAACCGATGCGCCCGGCTGCCGCGAAGTCGTAGTGGACGGCTACAATGGCTTTCTGATCCCCTTGCGGGATGCTCCTGCCCTGGCCCGGGCGATTGCGAGGATTCACGATGACCCCGTGCTGCGAGAGAACCTGGGTCGCGCAGCCCGCGCCAAGGTGGTGCAAGAGTTCGATGAGGAAATCGTGATCCGTCGGACGTTAGCGGTTTATCAGGAGCTGTTGCCGGGAGCCAACTTTGATCGTCTTCCAGTTTCTCCAATACTTTGAGCGTCTCATCTGCTCATGCGGGCATTGGGGCACAATGAATCAGGAGTCCGCATTCGATGGGTCGGAGCCAAGGTTTGTTTACAGCGGGGGCTTCAGGAATGCTTGATCTTTTGGGCGGATCCGGTTTCATTGGCACACGGCTGGCCAAGCGGTGCGAGGAACGGGGCCGGGCGTTCACGCTCATCGACAAGGCGCCTAGTGCTCGATTCCCCGGGGCCCACCGCTTCGCGGACGTTCGAGACGTGGACTCCCTGCGTGCTGCGATGACCGGCGGCCCGGTCGTGAACTTGGCGGCCGAACATCGCGATGATGTGCGGCCCGTGTCGCTGTACGAGGCGGTGAACGTTCAGGGGGCGCGGAACGTATGCCAAGTCGCGACCGAGAAGGGGGTGCGCACCATCGTTTTCACCAGCACCGTCGCGGTGTACGGTTTTGCGCCCCCGAACACCGATGAAGCGGGTGCGATCAATCCTTTTAACGAGTACGGCCGCACCAAGTGGGAGGCGGAGCGGATCTACCGGGAATGGTACGAGGTCGACCCGGCGAACCGCACGCTGGTGATCCTGCGGCCCACGGTGGTGTTCGGTGAGCAGAACCGGGGAAACGTCTACAATCTCCTGCGGCAGATCGCGAGCGGGCGATTCGTGATGGTGGGCTCGGGCCAGAACAGGAAGTCGATGGCGTACGTGGAAAACATCGCCGCCTTCCTGGAATTCAGTCTTTCGTTTCGTTCTGGCTGCTACGTCTACAACTATGTGGACAAGCCGGACTTTGATATGAACGCTCTGGTGGCCACAGTTCGCGAACGTCTTGGAGCTGGGCCCGGGCCGGGGTTCCGGCTGCCGTACATGCTCGGGCTTGGGGCGGGTTACGCGTTTGACATCGCTGCGTGGGCGACAAAGCGCACTTTTCCGATCAGCAGCATCCGAGTGCGCAAGTTCTGTGCAACAACGCAGTTCGCCACCTCGATCGCGGAGACTGGATTCGAGGCGCCGGTGTCGTTGCAGGAAGGGTTGCTTCGCACGGTTCGTCACGAGTTCCTCGAGGATCACCGGGATGAGCAGGTGTTTGTGAGCGAGTGAATCCCTTCAGGGCTTTCACTCGGCCGCATGGAAAACTGCCGGGCTCCGCAACGGAGCTGCATCATGCCCCGTCCTCAAATGGGGTGATTCGAACTCTCGTCATATGACACCTATCGCCAGCACCCTCGTTTTCGTGACGATGGTGCATTCAACGGCGCATTACAAAATCTCAAGGCTACCGATATGTTCAACCCTGCCGCGGTCAAAGAAAAGTGTAACGGCATGCTGTCCCCCAGCGTGTACGGCCGTATTTACGATCTGGCCAAGAACGCGCCGGGGGAGTCTT
>PWXV01000211.1 GCA_003568415.1 Ignavibacteriales bacterium | reverse complement strand
TTAAAGAATGTAATCTCAATAACGTAAATATATCGGATGCCATTCTTAATGGATGTTCGATATCGAGATCGGAAATGGGTAGAGCCGAACTTGAAAATTGTTCTTTACAATCGATACGTATCGAGGAAACTAAGTGTGAGAATGCCGAATTTGTCGAATGCGATTTAACGTCCGCACAATTGCTGAAATCAGATTTCGCCGGAACCAGGTTCATACGATCGAAACTCGAGCAAGCTGTATTGGACGGTTCATTTATAAGGAGTGCGGAATTTGAAGAGATCGATTGTACCAGGTTGTCCGGTAAATTACCGGATGATCTTTCCGGTTGTATCTTCGAGAGAAGTGCTCTGCAGGGCTTGGATCTATCGGAGTATAATTTATCGGAAGCGGAATTTATGAAATCAAATTTAAAGAATACCAAACTGACCTCCGCAAATATCTCTGGGACAAAGTTTGTAAATACGGAAGTTACCGGTATCGATTTCACCGGTATGCAGCTTGAAGGCATGGACTTCAGCAACTCGTCTCTCGAAGGAGCGCAATTCAATGAATGTATCCTGATCGATGTGGATTATTCACGGTCAAATCTGCAGCGGGTATCATTCAGAGGCGCAAAGATGAAAGATTGTATTTTCTCGGAAGCAAATTGTAACGGGGGCGACCTATCAAACATTGAAGTGGATAATTGTGATTTTGATGGGTGCGATCTGCAAAATACTGACATATCGGGTTCCCGCTTTTCCGGGGTGGATTTCAGCAAAGTGGATTTTACGTCGGTTACAGTAAAAAAGGTGACATTTTATTTGTGCAATCTGAATCGAATAATCCTTAAAGAGAAAGACTGCACGGGATGCGACTTTACCCTGTCCGATTTATCGGCATCCGAACTGACAAATACTATCTTAACGAAATCCATTTTAACGCAGGTCAATTTTACAGATGCGAATCTTCCCGGTACCAGATTTAATAAATCGACCTGTCAGGGTATCGATTTCACCGGCGCAAATCTTGAAGCGGCCGATCTGTCGCAGGCGGATTTGAGGATGGCGCGATTCCATAATGCGAGGCTTATAAAAACAGGTCTGATCAACGCACGGTTAGATCGTGCAGAATTTAACCATGCAGATTGCAGCTCGGCGTCTTTCAAGTACGCTGAAATTCCGTTTGCGGATTTTTCTCATGCAATTTTATCGGGTACCGATATATCGAATGCAGTTTTAAAACAATCTGTCCTTCACAGAATACGGGATCAAAACACCAACTGGAAAGGAGCTGATCTGGAGAATGTTAAATACACCGATAAGGATCTTGCCGAAGCGGAGGACTGGAAACCACCCAAAAAGCAATAATGCATTGATAAGGAGAATTATATGCAGGTTCAGGAGAAGCAATCGATAACATTAAAAAACGGATCCGGCGCCCGGGTCGATCGGTCGTCGGGAAATGAAATCTTGCAGGTACACTCGGCCTCGGGAGAAATTATATTTGAATACGATGCCGACAATAACCGGACGACGCTGCATATACAAAAAGGGGATCTCGATTTCATGGTACCAAACGGAAACATCAATATGGTAGCCGGACAGAACATCAGGCTCTTCGGTCAAAATACGGTGGATGTTGCAAGTCAGAACTCGGTCTCCCTCGCAACACACGGGTTGTTCGGTGAACCGCATTCATCTTTCAGGTTAAAGCAAATGCAGACGGACTGTAAAACCGGTTCATTAAATATCTCCTCGCGTTACGGAAATATGGTAACCGAAGAATCGCATTTTGTGAGCGATAGATTTCACGCGAGATTCAAACTAATTCGCATGGCTGCCGATAAATGTGAAACGATTGCGAAAACAATCATTGAAAAAGCACGGAATGTCTTCCGGAGAGTCGAAGGGACGAATGAAGTTAAAGCCGGACGACAACGTACCATGATCAACGGTACCTATCATGTAAAAAGTAAAAAAGCTTTTCTGAAATCCGAGGAGGATTATAAAATAAAAGCTGATAAAATTCACTTAGGTTAAAAGGAGCTGCCTATGTTTCCCGGTTCCTCTAAAATGGGCGGAGAATGTTTTGCGTTCCCGGATGTATGTAAAACACCCGCACCGCCCGGATCGCCGGTTCCTGTGGCGTACCCGAATACCGGTATGTGTATGCAGGCAACGAAAGCATCCTCGAAAGTAAAGTTCATGGGAAAGGAGGTACTCACCACAAAATCGGAAATTCCGCGGTCGATGGGAGATGAGCCAGGTATTGCCGGAGGTTTGGTCTCTAACAGGAACATGGATAAAATAACGTTTAAAAAAGGAAGCGCAAAAGTTAAAGCCGAGGGGACCCCCGTCGTTACACTAACCTCCCTGACGGGGCAAAATGGGATGAATGCAAATATGCCATCAGGAAATCAAGTCGCCCCGAGCCAAACTAAAGTTTTAATAGGTCCATAAGTGATAGTTACGTCTCGAAAAAAAATTAAAACGTACGGTTACTTGTGCATTAATTACTAATCTCGGTAGATGATGCTCGAAGAATAAAAAGAGACCGGTACCACCGGAAGAATATACAAGGTAAACTCTTTCTCTCTGAACACCAGTAACCGAAAAGAAAACCGCTTGCTTCTCAGGTTGAACGGTCGCTGTTGTGCTTTAAGATACGTGATACTATATATATATTTTTTTGGATTGAGAATTAATCGTGGACAACAAGAAAAAGCTTAGCTTAACGTTTGCCCAAAAGTCCGATACCGGGAAACAGCGGGATGAAAATCAGGACTCGCTCGGCAAATTCCCCGCAGATACACTTGATATTGCACATCCGAAAGGTCAATTGTTCGTCGTTGCTGATGGTATGGGCGGCCATGAACGCGGCGGTGAAGCAAGCGAAACGGCTGTCCGGGTGATCGGTGAACAGTACTTTACATACCCGTCCGATGATGTCGCTGAGCGTTTGCACAACGCCTTTCTTGCTGCAAATGAAGTCATTTATAACCTTTACCGTTCCATGGAAGACAGCAACCGGATGGGGACGACATGCAGCGCTCTTGTCATCGCCAACGGCAAAGCGTATATCGGGCATGTCGGCGACAGTAAAATTTTTCACATCAATAAATCGGGCGTTACCCAGCTTACCACCGATCATACCCAGGTATCCGAAATGCACCGGCGGGGTATTCTTACCGAAAAGGAAGCAGCGAAACATCCACGGAAATCGGTGTTACACAGGGCAGTAGGCATTAAGAAAGAAATTACGGTTGATATATTAAGAAATATCCCGGTTCGTGCAGGAGATACCTATGTACTATGTACTGATGGTCTGGCAAATGTTTCTCACGAGGAGATGAAAGATATTGTGCTGGCCAATACCCCGGAGGATGCCTGTAAAATTATGGTCGATTATGCAATTCAACGGGGAGGAGAAGATAATGTAACAGTACAAATTGTTCGATTTGAAGAAGAGAAAGGGCCGAATAAAAACATTACACTGTCCCGTGCACCGACAAAGAAACGTACCGGCATTCTTGCCGGTTTGATTGTCGTATTAGTTATGCTCATTATCCTGTTAATAGTGTTCATTAATCAGGATACGGAATCGCCCGTTTTTGGCGAACGAGGTGCCGGTGTTGAGACACTGGTATCTCCCGAAGAAAGAATCCCTGAATTATATAAGAAAGCAGATACATTTTATAAGGAGGGAAAACTCGATAGTGCCCTTACCGTATACCAAAGCATTCTTCTTATCAATCCTTTACATATTGGATCCGTCGAGGGAATTGAAAGGATTGCCGGTGAGTATGAAACTACTGCATAGGAATATCTGATACAGGAAAGATATGAACAGGCTTTACGGTATTTTACCAAAGCTTCCGAGCTGCAGCGTGTTGACGCTGAACTCGGTAACAGGATCGAGGAGATCAAACGAGAAATCGAAGAAACTGCTACAGATGGTGATAGAATGGATGAAGTTGAGGATACCCCCGATGAGACACCGGAACCGGGTATAGATGAAAAACCTGAAGAAAAGGTTGCCGAGGTGGATCCGGAACCTCACCGGGGACTTCAAACGGATAAATGGACATTTCCGGGTTTGTCTGTAGACGAATATGCGGTAAATCGATCGGGGATAACCTTTTTTGAAAGTATAACGGAAAAAAAGGCAATATATCAAAACACTGTTATTGATAAAGAATTTGAAGTACAAATTGAGGCAGAACAACTGGATATCGGTGCTTCAGTCGGTCTTATTATCGGCTATAATAGTGAGAACGGAGCACTGCCCGTGTATTATTTGGTATCGTTAGTTAAAAACGAAGGGATTTTGCTTGTCAAAAACTCTTCCGATTCCGAAAAGATATTGCTTGAGATTCCATACTCAGAGGATAATGACCGTGAGGATAGGTTGTATAATTTAAAAGTCAGAACATTAGGTCCCTGGGTAATGATATATGAGAATGATCGTTTGCTGGATTCCTGGTTGGGAGAATCAATAATTAAAGGAGAGTTCGGTTTATATGCTGATCCGGAGGTGAATGTAACATTTAGCAATTTTGTGATGAAACCTGCTCTTAACTCAATGACAAGGTAAGAATCAATGCCTATACAACATTCCTTGAGGAGGATGGTATCGTGGATTCACTGATCGGTAAGACCGTTGATAATTATCAGATAATAGAAGAAGTTGGTCGGGGAGGTATGGGAATTGTGTATAAAGCAATAGATACCTCCCTTGAGAAAATCGTCGCGCTCAAAATGATCGATCCGGCACTGGCACGGGACGAGAGTTTTTTAAAGCGGTTTAGAACAGAAGCCCGCGCCCTTGCACGTTTGGAAAATCCTAATATCGTTATAGTCCACGCTCTGCGTACCACCGACGCCGGTGTGTTTATGGTTATGGAATACGTCGATGCCAAAACTGTTGCCGATTGGATCAGGAAAAATGGAGCGTTTTCAGTTGAAGAGATGATCAATGTTGCAAAACAATTATTACATGCAATCGATCATGCGCATAAAGTGGAGGTAATACACCGTGATATAAAGCCAAGCAATATACTGCTCTATGACGACGGCCGGGTAAAGGTAACGGATTTTGGATTGGCTAAGGTTATAGAGCAGCGAGGGCGTCATAGTACGGTAACGCAGGGTCGTGCGGGCACACTTTATTATATGTCACCGGAACAGATCAAGGGAATGAAAAATGTGGATTACCGGAGCGATATTTATTCGCTGGGTATGACTATATATGAAATGCTTGCAGGGAGAGTTCCATTCGAAAAAACCGAATCTGATTTTACAATACAAAAACTGATCGTGGAGGGAAAGATTCCATCGATCAATAAATATAATCCGGACATTCCGAAACCGTTAAATAAAATTATTTTAAAGTCAATTGAAAATGATCCCGATAAACGCTATCAGAATTGCCGGGAAATGCTCGGGGCGATTGAGGAATATGAAAAATCACAATTAATTGAAAAAGATACAACATCCCCGACCATCACGAAATATCCTTTTATCGCAGCCGCCGTTTTGTTCGTTGCAATAGGGGCCTATTTTTTATGGAATACCATTATTTCTTCACCTGACGATCCGACACCACCCGATATGGCGACCATTTCTGTCAGGTCGGAACCGGAAGGAGCGTCGGTGTTTATAGATAATGATTCGGTTGGAGTTACCCCTTTGCATGATATCGAATTACCGGCTGGGGATGTACCGGTTCGGATTAACAAAGCAGGGATGGTCATGATCGATACTGTTGTAAGCGTATCCCGCGGTGCTACCTCATTGTTATCGTTTACACTTCAGGAAATCGGACCGATTGTTGCTGAAAACGGGAATGATGAGCCGGTCCACGGCAGGATGAGTGTCAACTCGACTCCACGGGGAGCGTCGATTTATCTCGATGGTCAATTTTTAGGTACGACACCGTATCATAACGACGAGGTACCAGCCGGCCGGTACCGTTTGACCTTACGAAGCGATGGCTATGAAACCTATACCGAAACGCTTAACATTCCCGAAGCGAGGGAAGTATCGGTATCCGCATCATTAAAGGCCTTCGGGGGTGTACACATTACATCCGATCCTCCGGGTGCAGATGTACTGCTCAACGGTGAGCGGGTTGGCACTACCCCCTTTGATAACAGGGAATTGGCAGCGGGTACATACGATCTGACTCTTCGAAAGGAGGGGTACCAGGAGTATTCTGCAGGTATTTCTATCGACCCCGGCGAAACCCGTGAACTAACCCGGACTCTCCCGGAAATAAAGAGTTTGCTGGCAGTACTCGTTCGTCCGTGGGGAAGTATTTACATCAACGGTGAAAAAAAAGCCGAAGACACGGGAGTTCGGTATGAGACCGAGCTTCCCGCAGGGATTCACCGTGTACGCGTTGAGCATCCGCGGATAGGAATCTGGGAACGGGATGTGGAAGTTCGTGAAGAGAGTCCGAAAGAGATTGAGGTTGATTTTAACCGGCAGGTAAACCTTGTTATTACTTCAGACCCCGTAAACTGTGAGATTTATATTAACGGTGAACCTACCGGAGAATACACGCCACGGCAGATTCAGCTGCCGGTTGGAAAGCACACCATAGAAGTGAAACGCGACGAATATGTACTGGATGGAGACCCGGTGACAATTAATATTGAGGAGGATATGGAGGATAGAATCCATTTTGAATTACGTCAGGAATAATTTTTGCATATGGGCTTTTACATCGCAAAAGTGATTCCGTATCCGTAAAATGGCCGGGAAATATCCTGATAGACTGATATAGTAATCTTCGTGTCATTTCTTCTTTCCCTTAGTGGTTTTCTTGATTTAATGTTTATCAAAATAGCTTTTCTTCGAAACTTTATGGTTCAAATTTATTTGGTTGCGGCTCTGCCGAGTTAGGTATCACCGGAAAAACTACATCTTTATGGGATTGTGAAAGACAATAGATTGTTCTTTATTGAAGCTAAAAAAGGAGGACATATGAAGAAAACAATCGATGTTTGTTTTCAGAGTCGATATCCGGTGTATATTTTCTGTATTCTTTTTCTATTAGTCTATCCAATAAACGATATGATGCCGTTTACAATGCTTGATGATGACTGTATAGAAAAACTTGATGAAGCAGAAGATCTTTACCGGACGGGGGGATTTGATGAGGCGATCGAAATATTGACTAATTGTCTTGAAAAGGGGGAAATGCCTCAAGACGAAACAATGCGAGCGTACCGTTTACTCGGGCTTGCATACATAGGGCAGGATTATCTTGAAGAGGCACGGCAGGCTATTGCCAGGTTACTTGATCTTGTTCCCGATTATATCCCTGATCCGGTGCAGGACCCGCCAACGTTCGCACGGATGGTGGAGGATGTCCGGGATGAAAAGGAAGATAATGATCTACCTGAAATAACGGAACAGGAGGAACGCTCATCTATATGGTATTATATTGGCGGGGGTATTCTTGCTGCAGGAGCGGCGGTTGGAGCCGTACTTATGTTGACGGGAGATGACGATGATCCCGAACTCCCCAGACCTCCATCGTTACCGGATTAAAAAGTGTTTTAAAAAGTTATCTGTTTTCCAATAATTAGAATGATTAATCACGGGAGGAGACAATGAAAAAATCTATATTTTATTCTGTCATAATACTTACCACGAGTTTATTACTCATAGCTTCTCTTGATGCTCAGGAACATCTTCTCAATTATCAAGGGAAAATAACGGAGGATGGTGCACCGTTTGACGGCACCGCGAATTTGACGTTTGCCTTGTATGATGCAAACGACAATCAGGTGTGGGAGGAACAGCACCAGAGTGTGGAGATCCAGCAAGGTATATTTCATGTTCTTCTCGGTTCAGTAGATACAATTCCGGAGGAACTGTTTTCGGAACATGATGAATTGTATCTGGGGATCACGGTAAATGACGGCGCTGAAATGGAGCCCCGTTCCCGGATTACCAGTGTAGCCTATTCGGCACGATCCAATTCAGCGGCAACCGTGGATGATGGTGCGATAACCGCGGAGAAGCTCGCTGAGGATATTGATATCGTTACCCATGGCACTGTAGAAGCTACATCCTTCGTAGGAGATGGATCTGAGTTAACCGGGATCGTTGCAGAACAAATTGCCCCTGAATCAGTTGGCGAAGAAGAACTTGCAGATGGAGCCGTAACGAATGCGAAAGTATCTTCAGAGGCAAATATAAGTGGATCGAAAATAAACCCGTTTTTTAGCGACCGCTTTGTTTCGACGAATGCAGGTATCCGGACCGGTAACTTAGGTACCCTCATTAATCCCCGGTATCATGAGATTATATTTGATAACTCCGAGAATAAATTTCACTTCCGAAGATTAATCGAAAGTCCTTTTATATTGAACACAAAAATAATGACAGTAGATTTTGCAAATGAAAGAGTCGGTATTGGGGTGGAATCTCCTTCATATCAATTGCATCTCAGCCAGAATTCCGCTGCCAAACCAACAAGTAATGTATGGACCGTTGACTCAGATAAACGTCTGAAGAAAAATATTAATCCGTTGGCAAATACCCTTGACAATCTGCTAATGCTTCAGGGTGTTACCTATCAATGGATTGATCCGGAAACGCAGGGAGGAATGGATGGCACATATCCCGGATTTATTGCCCAGAATGTAGAGGAAGTATTCCCGGATTGGGTCAGTGAAGACTCTGACGGCTATAAACAAGTTACGACCATCGGATTTGATGCCTTGACCGTGGAGGCGATCCGTGAGCTCCGGGAAGAAAAAGATGCGGAAATCAGAGAACTACGGAATGAAGTTGATGAGCTTCGATCGGAGCTGAGACGACTTGAGGGTATTTTGCGTCAGACGAATGTTGCCAGATTGGAAAACTAATAAACAGGGGATTAAGAAGCAGGAAAAAAAGGAGATGACACAATGTTAAAAATTATTAAAGCGTGTGGTGTCTTATTTTTATTCTTTCACGTTCAGTTATACACCCAGAACTTCGAACATACCGGTGTTTTTAGCAGCGGTGGCGGTACAGCTGAATCCGGTACCTATACTATAACTGGGGTGTTAGGTGAACCCATCCAGGGCAATACTGCTGAAGCAGGTCCATACTCCCATACCGGTGGATTTATTGCCACTCTGGATATCGATATCGAAGCCCCGCAAATAGTGCATGAAGAAATATCCGTCATTTCCGAAGACCAGGCGGTGAATGTAGAAGCCGAAATTACCGATGCTACCGGTGTCGAGAGTGCTGTTCTTTATTACAGACAAGGCGGTGAACCCGGTTTCGAATCGGAAACAATGACGGTAGACGGGAATTTATATGCGGGTACTATTCCTGAAGCAGAGGTGACCAGTAGAGGACTGGAGTATTTTATAATAGCGACCGATCTTGCCGGCAGAGAATCAAGAATTCCTGAAGAGGGAATTATCGGCGTGAGAGTTGAAGTCGAAAATATTGTCAAGCCGAATGCACAACCCGGCGGCAGTGAGCAAAATGCCTATCGCCTTATATCACTCCCTCTCGATGTACACAATCAAAATGCTTCGTCGGTCCTGGAGCCCGTTTTAGGTACGTATAATCCTTCACAATGGAGATTGTTTGAATTGGGACCGGATCAGTCATACACTGAGTTCCCCAATACCTCACCAATGTCACCCGGCAATGCATTCTGGCTTATTGTTCGGGAATCGGGTATTCACATTGAAACCGGAGAAGGATTATCAAATCTGACCGATAGTAATTTTAACATACCATTACAAGAAGGATGGACGTTGATTGGCAATCCGTTTAATTTTTCATTCTCCCTTGATAATATAGAAACATCCGATGGTCAGCCGCTTGATATCCGTTCCTTCACCGGAAGCTGGAGTACGCAAACAAGTCCGCTACAACCGTTTACGGGATATGCAGTATTTTCGGAGACTGAAACGGAAATGATATTTGATCCCGATCATTCTCCTGGTGCTGCCAAACCGGTTCAAAAAATGGTGGCTTCTTCAATAATTGATGAAGAATCGATGTGGGGTATTCAGATCATAGCTGAATCGGGTGATGCACGTGACCACGACAATTATGCGCTGGTACATCCTGAGGCCTCGGAAGAATGGGATATTTACGATCGTCCAAATCCCCCCGTCATTGGTGAATATGTAATGGTTTATTTTCCCCATCCGGAGTGGGAGAAAACAGCAACAACTTATTCGACTGATGCACGTCCGCATCTTATCGATGGTGAACGCTGGGAGTTTAAGGTAAAGTCGAACACAAATGAAGAAGTCTCTGTGTTATTCGATAAACTTGAAACGGTGCCACCGGAATTTTCTGTACAATTACTTGACCCGTCACGAAATTCAGTTCTTGACCTTCGGATAGATAACAGTTATAGAATTGCTGATAAAACTGATGAACATCCACATCGGTTGGTTCTGCTTGTTGGCGATGATGCGTATATCGAGGAACATCTTGCAGAATACAAGAAAGTCCCGGAAGAGTTCAGTCTGGCACAGAATTATCCCAATCCTTTTAATCCCTCGACAACCATACAATTTGGATTACCGCGGGCAGAGAGATTGAGTTTGGTTGTATATGATCTCCTTGGAAGAGAAGTAATAACCTTGATAGATGGTGAACAGTATGAAGCAGGATATCATTCAATTGAATGGGATGGTCGAAATAGATTGGGTAACGAGATATCAAGCGGAACATATATTTATCAAATTCGTGCCGGTGAACATGTGCGGACAAAAAGGATGATATATTTAAAATAGTATGATAATGCATAAGAATCCTTTCGCTGTGCTCTATGCTATATGATCCGCTCACAACTATCTCACTTACCTGTTTTTTCACTGCAATATAAATACAGCTAGCTGTAAACTCATCTCACCTTCACCACCACCATCGTCATATCGTCTGATTGTTCTTCTCTGTGGGTAAAGTTATTTACCATGGTGAAGATACCGTCTAAAATCGTTTCTGCGTCTTGATCGTTATATTCTCTAATCGCGGCAAACAGCCGGTCGTTGCCGAACTCTTCCAGCTTTTTATTCATCGCTTCGGTGATTCCGTCGGTATAAAATATGATGATATCGCCGGGCTGCACATGAAGTGCTATATCATCAATGGTATCTGCAAATAGGTTTCCCTCGTGAAGCCCGATTGCAATGCCCTGTGACCGTATAAATTCTGTTTTTCCGGTTGTGCTGCTATAATAGACGATCGGATTGTGTCCTGCTCTTGCGAGTGCCAGTGTTTTTGAGGGTGCATTATAGCTGGCATATACCATACTGATGAATGCACCGGCATCGGTATTTTTATAAAAGAGACTGTTGATTTTGGTCAGCACCTGGCTCGGCGGGAGATCTTTCTCCGCGGTAGAATGAATAAAACCTTTCGCGAGTGTCATATAAAATGCTGCTTTCGTTCCTTTGCCGGAAACATCACCGATAATAATAGCGGTGTTCTGTTCGTCCAGTCTGATAAAGTCATAGTAATCGCCGCCGATTTCTTTTGCGGGAATGCATCGTGCCGCTATATCGAGTGCGGGAGTGTCCGGAGTCTCCGAGGGAAGGAATCCCATCTGCACGTCATGTGCAATTTCAAATTCCCGTTGCAGTCTTTCCCGTTCGGATATAAAGCGTTGAAAGGAGGGGACGATTTCCCGTTCATTGAATACGGTATCCTTTGTATACATAGATGCGATTCCTGCAATCCACAGGAACGCTAGGCCGGTAGTCCAGATGAAACCCTGCTGAAGTAAGAAAGTATCGCCGGTAAAGAAGAAAACCATTCCCCATCTGAACATCTCATTGACGGTGAGAGCAATAAGCAGTGTCAGGATGTCAAAACGATAGATTATCCAGGCACCGAGTAATCCAAGGATTAACAATATTATGAATCCACCGACGAGCGGGAGGTAGGAGGCGGCATGTGCCATGGCAATCAACACCGCGGTTACTCCGACCGGAATAAGCGGTGACGATGTATGCTGCCGTATGATTGAAGTGAAAGGGATAAAAAAGATGGCGCTCAATAACAGTGCCGATAAAATACTTTGTGTAAATACGTGAACCGAAGCAATATGCGAACTTACATAATTGACAACTTCGTGGGGTGAATTGACCACGAGCAGTTGTATTGAATCTATTATAAAGACCACACCGCCATATATAAGGAATATAAGAAGCCCGAATGATATACCCCTGATTATTGACCTGCCGATTAAAGAATGGAATATATGCCCGCTCACTAAAAGGTCGAAAGGAATAAATTTTTCACGCCACGTTTGTCTGCCCGCCGATTCCCCCGTTGACCATCCTATAATAACTCCCATTGCCAGTACAATACTTGGGAGAATGATGGCTATTATATCGATCCATTGTAAATCTAAAAATAACGTTGTCCGGGTTTGTATTCCATAAAAAACAGCGACTATGATGCCGGCGAAAATCGCCGTCTGAAAACCAAGCTCACCGGAGCGGAGACGTGAAATTGCAAGATAGGTAAGTATCAGAATAATGAGGATGTAACTGATAATTGTTATAACATTTCTCAATTGACCCGTTCGTTCCAGTGTCAGGTATTCGGGCATCTCATAATTCTCGAGATAGCGGATAACGGTATTGCCCGCGACGATTACCTCGATAGTCGTCGGCACCTGCAGCGATGGATATTCGGCAGAAAATGTAAAATGCCAATCGGACCGGTTTTCTTTTTCGTCCCTCTGTAACGATACGAGTTCAACTGTATTCCGATTAAAATATGTATGTGTATCCAGAAATAAACCTGCCCTGGTGCGTGCCTCTTCTTCGTTCAGGGAAGGATAAAAAACCGTATCTGAAATCGCTATATTGAAGTGTCTGATAAGGCCGTTACCGTCGACAATAAGATGCGGATCGCCTGATGCTCTTTCCCGCCTACCCGGCAGCAGCATTGCCGGGATTGTATTCGGCGGATCAACATACCACCTGAATGAACGAATATAGCCGGGGATCGAATCGCGGTATGCTGCGTTACTCTTCCGGATCCCCCACCGGTCTTCCGCAAGCATGGCGACCGATCTGTTTCTCT
>PWXV01000302.1 GCA_003568415.1 Ignavibacteriales bacterium | reverse complement strand
TTCATCCACGAATCCCACTACACATCGATCTCCCTCACGGAGTATTAATCGCATATCAAGATTTCTTATATCCTCATCGAAGACATCACCAGACAGAAATTCCTTCAAGAAGGAATAAAATTTTTCGTTTTGAATAATATCACGGTTCACCGAATGATAAGCCCAGGTGCCGGATTTTTTGACACTGATTAAACCGCTATTTTTCAGGATATTCAAATGTTTGGATATCTGGTACTGCGGCAGCTTGAGAGCATCGACCATCTCACAGACACAGAGTGATTTTCCCGAGGTGACAAAAAGATTGACTAACCGCAGCCGGGTTTCATCTGCAAGTGCTTTAAAAACAGATACTTGTTGCATTATAATATACCCTATATGCTTGTATGCGCTAATTGGCATATAATATATGCAACCTTCGGCATATTGTCAAGAGTTATAGAAAAAAAAGATAAAATAATCTGATGTGCTATTAATTTTAAAAAAATCGTTGGAGGGATCCGGATAGCAAATGGATCCCTCCTTTAGATTTTGGATGGAAATTACTTTACAAGTTTCAGCTTCATAGATTCGATATGAGGTCCTGCATAAAGACGGGCAAAATAAGTACCGCTGGCTACAACCTGTCCGAAATTGTTCCTTCCGTCCCACTCCACTTCAAAAGTTCCCGCATTATAATGCTCATAATCGACGATATTTCTCACAACACGACCGTGAATATCGTAGACTGCGAGGGTAACTGTTTCCGCTTTCGGCAATGAAAATCGAATTGTCGTATTCGGATTAAAAGGATTCGGATAGTTCTGATGCAGTTGATATGTTGGTGCAAAATCTTCTACCTTCTCTGCCGACGTGAAACTACCGGTATGATCGCCATGACACTGGGTGCATTCCATCTTGCCGATAGTGTTATCCATCTGGACTATTTTGCCGCTCGTTCCGTGACAGTTCATACAATACTTTACTGAATCCTCTGTTTGATACAAAGGTTGGAACTGGTTCTTCAGTTCATCGTTCATAATCTGGACTGAATATGCTGCGACATCACCGGTCAGTCTGCCACAACGTTCACTTCTTTCAGTGCTGGATCGTTTATAATGGGATTTCATACACCAGTTTGAAACAGATATATGACAGAGCGGTGATCCGGCAACCGTTTGCAGCAGATCCTTATCACAACGATTATCTGTGAACACGTGATCTCGTGCATATTCATTACTGATATCTGAAGGAAATTCTATAATCGAATACCACCCCAGTAATTCATTGCCGAGTTTTCCGGCTTTATCTTTATCCCAGCAGAGATTAATTGCAGTCAATGCACCGATCAGCCCGCCGCACAGCGTACCCCATCCCCAACCGCCGCCTCTTCCCCATTCAAGGAATTCTGTCGGCATTAATGTATACGGTTCACCGATCTCTTCAGCCAACATTGAAATGATCGCATAATACGCACCATATGAACATCCGCGTCCCGTCCAGTACCCGGCATGCCCGCGAATGCGAGCTTCTTCCGGGTCAAGTTCAACATACGGCCACGGCCAATCGGCATTTTTTATACCTGCCCCGGCCTTGTTTTTTGACAATAATCCGATTGCACCCATTCCCGCTGTAATACCTGCAGCATATTTTGCACTGTTCGTCAAAAAGTCTTTACGTGATAACAATTTCTTTTCCATTTTTTCACCTGTAAATAAGTATAAATACTATTTTGTGTTAATTTATTGTAGTATTTCGCAAATAACTATTTCAAAATGAATGCCATAATTCTATTGAAAGACTACCTGATTTATCGGATTATTTATTCAGTTTCCCAATTTTGCAATCAATTCCGTTGCTTCATTTTTCAACGGTAAATTTGAACTTTTCGACAATAAGCAAGAATGTTAATTTTATTCGCAGATTTAAAACTGACAGTCTTATTAGTTTTGCTGAGATATTCAACAACTATCGATTATTAAGTTTATTATGGATAATCTTAAAGGCAGGAAAAATTAGAAATGTATTGTCCGTAATTATGTGGATTTTGAAACATTTTGGTATTTTCTCATTACCACGAATGTAGAATACGAGTACAGTAACAATGCCGTCCATATCAATCCGAAACTGACAGTATGAACGGATGTGAACGGTTCGCGGTACACGATAACTCCCATTAAAAGCATTAATGTCGGTGCAATGTATTGCAGGAAGCCGATACGTGACAGCGGTATCCGGCGTGCACTTTGTGCAAACCAGTATAATGGCAGCGCCGTAATCGCTCCCGAAAATATAAGTAATACATCGATACCGATATCGATTTTAAACAATGCACCGGTACCGCTTGCGGCCTGCATTAATAAAAAGCCGCCGGCAATCGGCGCTAGTAATACTGTCTCAACACCGAGACTCGAAAGCGCATCGAGATTCATCATTTTCTTTATCAATCCGTAGAGTCCGAATGTTCCGCTGAGGATAAGTGCGATCCAGGGAATACGTCCGAATTGTATGGTAATGACCAGCACCCCGATCAATGCAAGCAGCAGAGCGATCCATTGTATACGGGTGAGCCGCTCCTTCAGAACAACCAACCCGAGGAAAATACTGATCAGCGGATTGATATAATATCCCATACTCGCTTCCACAATTCTGTCGGTATGGACGGCAAAAATATACGTGAACCAGTTAACACCGATAAGGGTACCGGTTACTATGAGAGAATAACGGCTTTTCCTGTTGCGAAGTAATGTGAGAAAGTTCTTTCGTCCAATGTACACCAATACCGCTGTTACAAATACTGCCGACCAGAAGATTCTGTGAGCGAGAATTTCCCCTGCGGGGACGGCATCGAGAAGTTTCCAATACACGGGGAGAATGCCCCATAATATGAAAGCCGCGAGGGCATATATCGTACCGGTTGTCGTTTCGGGAAGTTTACGGCTCACTTTATTCTCTTGAATACAATATCATCGACAGAGGATTCAACCGGCACAAGTACCCTGTCTACCTCTCCCTGTTCGTTTACATGAAAGGTAAATTCCAATCTCGACCGGAAGGCTCCCCAGTGTCCGCGTTCCCGGTAGAACATATTAAATTTACAATGTACCAGATTAGATGTAGCACCGTATCGGGTAACAGCAAGCCGGTTGTCCCGTCTTTCAATTTTAAATTCTCCGTATGCAGGATGTTCATATGTTCCGGTGTATGCATCGAGAGAATGTGTGAGCTCCGGATCAGGATGGCACTCCACATCAGCGGGCGGTTCCATCCGTTCTTTAAACCGTTTACTCCAGTTGATGACTTCAAGATCCAACAGGCGGTCTATTGCTTTGTATGCTATTACCCGGTTAATCTGTGACCGGTTAACATTGGTGAGCGAAACAACTCCAATATCGTGGTCGGGTAAAAGAATAACATATGACCGGTACCCGCCTATGGCGCCTCCGTGGTATACGACGGTATGACCCCGGTATGTGCTTACCCGCCAACCAAGTCCGTACATGGTGAACGGAAACTCCTTATCTTCAACCTCCTGCGATACGACTATCCACGGAGCATGGATTTGACGCAGATGATCAGGCTGGATCAGCGTATCGAGCATTACAATTCCCTCATTTAAATTAAATTGCAACCATTTTGCCATATCGTTAATGGTTGAATTCATCGAGCCGGCAGGTCCGAGTGCATCCACATTTCTGAATGGAGCAACTGCGTGTCCTCTGCCGGCAACGGTATAAGCACGCGCGTGATCATCGGCTAATTGCAAATCGGTAATCGAGAAATTTGTCGAGGTCATGCCGAGCGGACGGAGAATTCTGTGTGTAACGACATTTTCCCACGTACTGCCGGTAACGGCTTCAATAACCCGTCCGGCCGTAACATAAAGCAGATTATTATACTGATACGCTTCCCGGAAACCTTTGCTGAACGGAAGATATTGAATTCGTTCTACAAGACTTTCACGAGAAAACGGAGTACCTAACCAGACGTGATCATGCCGGGGCAGTCCCGATCTATGGGTGACAAGATCACGTATGGTAATATGCGCCATGATATACGGATCATCCATCTGGAATTCCGGTAAATACTCTTGCACCGGTGCATCCCAATCCAATAATCCATCCTCGACGAGCATACCGATCACGGTAGTTGTAAATGCTTTTGTATTCGAAGCAATAGGAAATAACGTTGATGGCGTTACCGGCGTTTGTTCATCAACATTTCTGTATCCGAATCCATCACCGAATATAACTTCACCGTTTTTGATTACGGCAACAGCAACTCCGGGAGCACTCCACTCCCTTAACTCGGATTGAATAAATGAAGAGAAATTTTCAAGCCGTGGATCGTCTGCCCGGGCGTGAATAAGAGAGACTAAACTATAGAGAACTATTGTTACAATAAAACGCAGGTGTATCATATTTTTCATAATTAATGACTTCTAATATTTTTAAGATTGAAAAGGTGTGAGATGTAGTCCTCCTTGAATCTGGACTACATCTCATTGTGCATCGAGTCTTCACATTGGCCGGAACCTTATCGCCTGACCGCCGCTTGTGGCAAGTCGTATCTTTAACGTCATACTGCTGTCGACAACTTTTTCCTCAATGATTATATCATACGGATCGTCGATCCAGTCGGCGTTCTCTCCATCGCGGTAAATTTCAGCAATATAGTCTCTGCCGGGATCGAGAAAACTTAATGATGCTTCAAGCAATCTGCCGTGCTCATCGGTGATGCTTCCCAGATACCAGTCATCGCTGTTGCGATCTTTCCGGACAATTGTGATGTAGTTACCAATACTTGCGTGCAATACTTTTGTATCGTACCAATCGGCAGGAACATCCTTAATAAACTGAAAAACGTCCGGCTGTGCTTCATAGTTTTCAGGCAGATCGGCAGCCATTTGCAGCGGACTATGAATTATCACATATAATGCAAGTTCACCTGCAAGTGTTGAGTTGATACGATTGTCGGGCCTGTATTCGTCATAGAACAATTCCACGATTCCCGGTGTATAATCAAACGGGCCGGAAAGATTGCGGGTAAACGGCAGAATGACAACATGGTCGGGCGGATTACCGCCCTCTCCTCCCCATGCGTTGTATTCCTGTCCGCGGGCCACTTCACGGGTCATTAAATTCGGCCAGGTACGCCGTAAGCCGGTATCCTTTACCCCTTCGTGGACATTCAATGATATCTTATGCTTTGCCGCAAGCTCTACAACACGCTGATGATGTTCTACCATAAATTGTCCGTGATGCCATTCATGGTTTTCATTACCGTCGTTGTCGTACCAGACGATTTCCGTACCGTGTCCGACATATCCGGTTTTCACCGCACGGACACCGAGCTCTTCATACAGGGCAAACGCATCCTCCATCTGTTCCTCATAGTTGATGACGTTTGCAGACGTCTCATGGTGTCCCATAAGACGCACACCTTTATCCAGTGCATACTGCGCAACTCCTTCCAGATCGAAGTCGGGATATGGTGTCGTAAAATCGAATACCACGCCATCGGCATACCAGTCACCTTCCCACCCTTTATTCCATCCTTCCACAAGTACATGATCGAAACCGTGTTCGGCAGCGAAATCAATATATCGTTTTGCATTTTCGGTCGTTGCGCCGTGCCTCGGTCCAATCGACCAGGTAGATTTATCCAGATGCATCTCCCACCAGATACCGACATACTTCCCCGGTTTTATCCACGACGTGTCTTCTATTTTGTTCGGTTCATTAAGATTGAGAATAAGATAAGATGTAATCAATCCACCCGGATCATCTGCCATCTGAATCGTTCTCCACGGAGATACCATTGGCGCGGCGGTACGTACTTTCACTCCATCGGCCCAGGGAAAAAGATTTGCTTTCAGAGTATAATCGTGTGTCCGCTCAAGAGCCATTGTGGAGTAATCGACTACCGCCGCTTCATGAATGCTTAGATAAAGATCGTCATCAGTTCGCATTGTGAAATGAGTATGGACGGTATCAACTTCACTCAACGGCGTGTTTTCATACAGATACTCAAATCGATTCCATTGATATGCGCCGATCCACCACGATTCGTGGTCACCGGTCAGGGCAAACTCGGTTAACTCATCCATTATATTGAATTCTTGAATATTCGGTTGTTCGGGAATTTCATACCGGAAACCGATTCCGTCATCATACGCACGAAATACGATCGTCATTTCACGCTCCAGTTCACCGCTCTCTACCAAATCGATTCTCATTTCATTATAATGATTTCTGATAAATTTCTTTTCACCCCATATTTGCTCCCACGTTTCATCAAAATGGTTATGGGTTACATTAGAAATGGTAAACCCAGATATCAGATCCTGCACATCCTGTAACACAAACCCAAGTCTGGACTTTTGTATTATATCTCTGCCAAATCGCTGGACATTGTAAAATGGATCACCCTCATTGAGCACAAACTGAACGGTGAGAATGTTGCCCGGAGAAGAAACAGTTAAAGAGTTGCTATGAAGCGGGATAACGATAAAGAAAATGATAAGAAGAACGAAGAAAAGTTTCATGTTTGGAGCCTTAGGAATAACTGATATAATGTACTTGATACTTGGGAAATAGCAATTTACAAATAATTTGTTTCTGTGTAAATAGTACAATTTGACTTTCCAATATTATTCGAGTATACTGTAGTTTATCGATACTGTGCACCACAATCATGTACTCCCTTCTTTATTTCCTTGAGTTGCAGGAATTCGCGGAGGAAATTGTGCGTTTTTACTACATTACCAGAGAAAGGAATAATTATGAATTTATTTGTTGGGAATCTATCCCGTGATGTCAATGAAGACGAATTACAACAAGAATTTGAAAAATACGGGAAAGTGTCGAAAGTAACCATTATTCGCGATATGTTTACCCGGGACTCAAAAGGATTCGGATTTGTTGAAATGCCCGCAAAAGCGGAAGCAGAAGCTGCGATACAGGGAATGCGCGGTCATACAATCAAAGGAAAAGGGGTCAATGTGAATGAAGCCCGACCCCCTAAAGATAAAAATAAACGCAAAAAAAGAAGATAAATACTTGCATTTAACGATTTAAAATTGTATACTTGTGTAACAAATAAACAGTACACCGTTTATAATTGAACTCTACGTTACTCCTGAGGTTTTTCAAAAGCTGCTGTTATTTTAAAAAGCTTCATCAAGATCGTCAGGGCAAAAAGAAATCGCAATAAATGGTGAGATAATTAAATCATTTATTTGCGATTTTTTCATGTTAGGGTCATATCAGCCGGAAACGGCTGAACAGCTTCTGGCTGAAAAATGGTTCGTACGGTCTGCCAACGGCGGATTTTTTTTGAAAAACTTTTTTAAGGAGAGTGTTCCATGGAAAAAGGAACAGTAAAGTGGTTTAACAGCGCTAAAGGTTTCGGTTTTATTCAACGCGAAACCGGCGAAGATGTTTTTGTTCACTATCGTTCAATAGCCGGCGACGGATTCAAAAATCTTGAAGACGGCGATAAAGTTGAATTTGAAGTCGAACAAGGACAAAAAGGTCTTCAGGCAAACAACGTACGTAAAATCTAAACGTTCTGCCTCGTTGTAATCTTTTAAAAAGGTCCCGCATCCGGATGCCAATTAACCGGCAGGATGACGGGACTTTTTTTATGTCAATATGGCAGACTTTTCAGGAACACTGCATAGTATCTTCTTGTTGAATAGCACTGAAATGAATTAGATAACTATCACTAATTCATTATTTGTCGAATAAGATGAGGAGGAACTATGTTCAGGCAGTATATTGGCCTTATTGTTGGCGGACTTTTTCTTACCGGCTTGATGTTTCATTCGGTAGATACCCTGGAGTTAGGAGAATCGGCCCAGATAACCGGCACTGTTGAACCAGCGGAATCATTTCCGTCTATTTGGGTAATGGATGATGCAGATTTAGTCGAACGGGGCGAAGCAACACGGGAAGGTGATTTTACATTACATGTTCCTGCAGGTGAATATAATCTCTATTTTGAACCGACTGTAGAGGGATATGAGGTGAAATATGTAACCGATGTTGCAGTAAGTCCAGGTGAAAATAAAGACGTTGGCCCTATTGAGATTTCTGAGGGTACACCTCATCTCGATAATAACTGAAATTATAAATAATATAATGCAAGTATATTTATCGACCTGACAGGTTTATAAGACCTGTCAGGTCATCATATAAAAAATTTACTGCGGCTCTATAGCGTTTCAACCAAATGAAAAATTACATTGCGCGCCCTCCCGGAATCTACTTTGAAACCATCCACCCGATCGTCCTGGTCGCGGATAAATTCTATTTTCCAACCGCCTATTGAAAATATGTCCTTTTCTTCATATAGCAACTTTCCTTTGGGAGACATCGACCTTTCCAGTTTCAAATCGCTTCCCTCAAGTCGTATGGTATAGGTCGCTCCAAGTTCAGCATTTTTGTATTCGCCTTCATATTCCCGTAAGTTTTCACGTATAACATCAGCCAGATAGAGATCCGCTATTTGTGTGCTGAGTGAACGCGGATTAATATTGCCGAGATTACAAAGGATACCGATTGAAAATTGTTGTTCTGGAAACCGTAAATAATCCGCGCGGAACCCCATAAACGATCCCCCGTGTCCGACAGTCTTTATTCCTTTATGATCTCCAAATTGAAGTGCAAAGGCGTAATGAAGAGTATCGCCGTCGTTAAGTATACCCCGTGTATGCATTATTTCATTCAGATTTGGTGCATGGGTAAGCCGGTTTTCGTAGAGATTTTGATCCCATTTGAACAAATCATCAATCGTAGTATACAAGCCGCCGGGACCAACGCCTTCAAAATTAACGAGGTAGCTTTGATAGAATTTACCGTTATCATCCTGCTGGTAACTCAGTGCGCGGTTATTAACAATCTCATGACGGTTATCGTGAAAATGAGTGTTTTCCATTCCAAGCGGCTGGAAAATATTCTGATCAGTAAATTCGCGAAGTGATTTACCGGTTACACGATCTACCAGAATACCGATCAATGTGTAACCACTGTTGCTGTAAAGATATTCATCGCCGGGTTTAAAATTCAAATCGCTTTGGCTGCTGATAAGATCCAGCTTTTCCTGTATCGAAAGTACATTTGCAACATTAACTTCCGCAAAATTCATCAACGCATACAAATCCCGTATTCCGCTTGTATGATAAACAAGATGTCGTATACGGATAGATTCTTGATATTCCGGCATTTCGGGTATATATTTCCGAATATCATCATCCAGATCAATATCTCCACGATCTGCCAGTATGGCGATCGCGGCAGCAGCAAATTGTTTTGAAACCGAACCTATGTAAAAGACCGTTTCCGGTGAAATCGGTACACCGTGATCGAGATTGGCAATCCCGTACCCTTCTGCATAAACAATCTCTCCCCTATCATAAACACCCAATGCACAGCCGGGAGAGTCGGGAGTATCCCACTTTGCAAAAACAGAATCTACTTTCTCCCAGTCAAATCCCTCCCGATCACCGGTATAACCGAGAAAACTAATTATAAAAGTTAGAACAATACCTGTAAAAAATAATTTCATAATAAATTACCTCAATTGTTTATATGGAAGTACCGCTCACTATATATAAGAAATAGTTTTTACGGAATTAATCAAGGTGCAGGATGTAACTTTTTCTTTTTGGTTGATGTTATACATAGTAGGTGAGTTTTGATGTTTAGAATGAAAACCAAATTTGTGTTGATGGACCGTGGGGTCTTTATTATTTTCTTCATTGCACTTTTTCTCACCTGCGGATCCGTTTTTACAAGCGACACGTTAGAACCAAACTATACCGGACTTCCCGGCATTGCAAACGATATCGGGTATTCTTCCGGGTATAACTCCGGCAACATTAATGCTTATTACGATCTTAAAGCCGCTCTTCAAAAATACCGTGACATTGCATCGAAGGGAGGATGGGAACATATACCCGAAGGACCGGATATAGAATTGGGCGACCGGGGTATCCGGGTTGAGCTCGTTCGGGAACGATTATACCTTTCCGGCGATATGAAGGGTACCAGCACATCTTCACAGACCCATTACTTTGATGAACCATTGAAACAAGCGGTCATTAATTTCCAAAAGCGGCATGGATTGAATCTCACAGGCGTCGTTTGTGAAAAAACCCGCTATGAAATGAATATTTCCGTTGAGGAACGTATAAAGCAGATAAAACTAAATCTTGACCGGCTTCGCATGCTTCCTCAGGAACCGTACGACGATCATATATTGGTCAATATACCGGATTTTACATTAAGGATATTTGAATACGGGGAAAATATCATAACAATGCGTGCTATCGTGGGGAAAACCTACAGAAGGACCCCCGTTCTATCATCGGATATAGAAAATGTCATCTTCAGCCCGTACTGGTACATACCGCCCGGTATTCTGTCAAGGGATATACTTCCAAGAACTCAGGAGGATCCGGAATACTTACAACGCCGCAATATTCGCGTACTATCCGGGTGGGGTGGGTATGCAGAAGAAATAGAACAGGATTCAATTAACTGGCAGGATGTTTCGGCGGATAATTTTCCATTTATTTTACGGCAGGATTCCGGGCCGGAAAACGAAATGGGTAGAGTTAAATTTACATTCCAGAACAATTATAACATTACTATCCACGATACCCCGGACTGGAGATTATTTTATAAACGACAGCGAACATTTAGTTCAGGATGCATCCGCATAGAAAAACCACTGAAACTTGCATTTTATCTTCTTGGTGATAGGTCTGAGTGGACACACGAAAAAATACTAACAGCAATGTATTCAGGCAATGAAAAGATAGTGTCCCTTACCGACCCCGTCCCGGTTCATATAGTTTATGTAACTGCCTGGGCTGATGATGATAGGACGGTACATTTTCGAGAAGATATTTATCACCGCGATGACCGGGATATGCACATGTACCGGTCAATCGTAGCAGATGAAGAATAAGATAGCAAATATAGAGGTATACAGCCGATCACGAAACTCTCGACTGTATACCTGTAAAAATATCTTCTTTACTGCAGATAAAGCATCCGTTTGGTTTCCAAATGTTCACCGGCACGTAAGCGGTACATATACACACCGCTGGACAAACCGTCAGCGTTGAATATAACCTCATAGGTTCCTGCATCACGGATATCATTGACGATTGTCGCGACCTCTTTGCCCAGCACATTATACACCGTTAATTCGACGTGTGTGCGTTCCGGCACTTCGTAGCTGATAACCGTTACCGGATTGAACGGGTTGGGATAATTTTGATTCAGCCGGTATGAGGAGGGAGTTTCATTGGTATTTCCATTGTCAACTGAAGTTACCGTAGCAGTGAACGATCCCGTCATACCGACACCGGAATGTATGGTACAATGGTACTCGTATGTACCCTCAACTTCAACGACATACCGGTATTCCGTACCGGAATTGATCGGCCCCCATTCCCCGGCTCCATCGGGTACTGAGGTAGATTCCAGCGGATGGGAAGCGAAACTTCCCTGCCAGACAATGGTATCTCCAACGGCAACATCCAGCTGGTCGGGATTATAACTTGTACCTGAGAACTCAATCACATGTGCTTGTGGATCATCCGCAGTAAAAGCAAACAAGGGCCCCGCTACAATCAGTATAATCACGATGCTCAATATCCAACAAAGCTTATTCCAATGTACCATCGAACACCTCCCTATTGTTATGTGTATATATCATCGTAATTATTTTTTACCCTTCGTTGCGTCTTTTATATACGATTCGGTCTTATCTTTTGCTTTGTCAACCCACTCTGTAGCATCTTTCTTGGTAGATGTATAGGTGTCTTTAATACCCTCGACGGATTCGGAGAATTTATCTTTTAATTCATCGCCATATTCTGCACCTTTTCGTGCAATACGTTTTCTAGTTGTCGAGCCTTTCTGAGGTGCATACAATACCCCAAACAGTGCGCCGATAGACAGTCCGGCGATAAATCCCAATACTGCATTAACTGGCTTCATAAATTATATCCTCCTTTGTGGTTGTTTATGGAATGTATTTGTGTATATTGTTCAACAAACATAGTCCTATAAGAATTCCGGAAAATAGCAAAACGATTACTTTCGGAGTGCGACTATGACTATCTGGGAAATTAAGGTTGTAAATATTCACACTTTGCAGCTTGCAGGACCTCAGCCTGATTTTTTCAGGTTTAATAATACCATCCATATTTTTCCACAAGTTCTGCGAGCAATATGATATTTTCCGGAGGAGTATGAGGGGATACTGAACACGCCGTGCTCAGAATATAACCACCATCCGGTTTACCGTATTGTAATGTATCAATAACATTTTTTGTAATACTGTTTTTATCTCCCTGCAACAAAACATTGACCGGATCGATATTTCCTTTGATGAAGGCCTTGCCGTGAAGTGTATTTTTAGCTTCTCGCAGATCAACGTCGCCAAGCGGCGGAGGATCAAGCGTGTCTATACCATTTATACCGGTTGCAATCATCCTGTCAAGCCTGTCTCCGATTATGCCACAGGTATGTGTATAGACCGGAATTGAATTATTGGTTTTCTTAATTTCCTCAATTACTTTTTTCTCATATGGCAGCACAAATTCATCGTACTGAGTAACGGAAAGAAATCCGCCACCGGCAAAAGCCGAAGATATTAGTATAGCATCGACGCCTTCTGCAGCTTGCCGTTGACCCAGGTCGGCTGCACCTGCCGCAAGCCGTTGCAGACATGCCTTTACTTTCTCCGGATCATCCAATAATGCTATCAGCGCATTTTCGTATCCGAGTAATTCCAGTAACTGGGTCAACGGAGAAAATATCTCCGAATGAACCGATACTGTATCTCCTGTTTTTTCACGAACGCATTTGATGGTATTAATATGATACTCAGGGAAATAATTATCGAACGGCCGTGTTTCTTCCTCAAATCCCCATGTATATGGATATGAAATACCGCTAACATCATACGGCTCAATATAAAACAGATTATCCGGATCCACATCAGTTATTGTCAATTTACTTTCTTTGTTACCTGGCTGATTGTAATATGGTAAATCATCCGGAGGAAAAACAGTATTTCCGCCA
>PWXV01000305.1 GCA_003568415.1 Ignavibacteriales bacterium | reverse complement strand
TTTATTTGGATCACCGGTTTGATGATTGGACCTACGACAATGGTACCCTTTGGATTGTTAATGTAGAAACCGGACTAAAACGACAGCTTACATTTAATAAAAAACCATAATAACAAAAATCGAGTAATGGAAGGGGGTGATATGCTATGATATGACTATCTAAAAAGCCCCTTACGGCATAACTGCTTTATATAAAAAGCAGGCGACTTCCTAAAATGACCTCTGCGAGAAGAATCGTTTTTAAGGGGCAGTCTTTGTCCGTCAAGGGGCTTCTATGTTTTGTTATCAATGTAACAATTATCACATAGAATTACAAACTCTTTTAAAAGGAGATATGATCATGTTACGTTCAAAATATTTACTTCGGTTTATTTTAATGGCACTGTTCTTGGTACCTATTATAGGAATAACTCCATTCCAGGTTTTGTTATCACAAATCTAAAATCCGTATGTAGATCGTGAAGTGATAGTAATGTTCAAGCCAACAACGATCGAACTACCCGAAAATGTAAATCAAGCAACCGTAGAACAATTACCTGTAATCGATCCTTCAATTAGGAGCATATTGGTCCAGCATCGGGTTGATAATATACGAAAAGCATTTCCGGATTTTAACCGTGCTGATACACTCCGTATTACACCGGATGGCAGAAATATTTCAGTGATGGATCTATCACGCGTATTCGTACTTCGAATACCCGATACTGAAAACCGGCAGTTAATCATTGACCGACTACTACAAATTCCCAATGTATTATTTGCCGAACCGAATGCAATGGGAGTACCTCGATTAGTTCCAAATGATCCGCATTTCCAGACAAGGCAGTGGAATATGCGGAATACCGGGCAGTTTGGGGGCACCCCGGGAGCCGATATAAAAGCAGTAACTGCTTGGGGTATAACACAAGGGAATTCAAATGTTATGATCGGAATAGTTGATGTCGGTAGAGTACAACAGAATCATCCGGAATTTTCCGGACGTGTATCAGGTAATCTCACTGCTCCAATATCAGACCATGCAACGCATGTCGCGGGAATTGCTGCTGCAAAAGGAAATAATGGCATAGGCGTAGCCGGAGTTAGTTGGAACGCACCTATTAATACACAGACAATAGGAGATATTCCCCAGCAAGCTGCCGCAGTGATGGCAGCAGTCGATGCAGGTGCGAGGATCGTTAATAATAGCTGGGGTCAGGGTAGCAATATATTCTCGGTAGTTGCTAAACAAGCATTCGTCTACGCTTACAAATGGAATGCTTCATCGATTAATGCAATGTCTGCAACATATTCACCCGAGGATTATCCCAATGCTTATGGGCAGGGGATAATTAACGTTGCGGCGACAACTAATACAGATAATGAAGCTCCTTATACGGTTTCAAGGAACTTTGTAGATGTGTCAGCACCCGGAGGTCATGGTTCAGGAGGTACCCGTATATATTCGACCATATCTGGAAGTACCTACGGTTATATGTCCGGAACATCTATGGCAGCACCCCATGTCGCAGGTATTGCTTCTCTGCTTAAAACGTACAATATAAATTTGTTCAATGATGATATAGAGAATATTATAAAATTGTCGGCGGATAAGATTCCGGGAATGCAAGGACAGAATTGGACACCTGAATACGGGTATGGCCGTGTCAACACCCATAAATCGCTTGACCGCTTAGATCCTCGTAATAGTCTAACCCACGCATTCTCTCTCGGCGGCACAAGTCAGGGAGCAAGTAGTATGTATACAATGGCTATCTACGGCGCTCAGAGTGTCGGTCTGCAGGATGGGAACTATCGCGTCAAGCGGCATGAAGTGAGGAAAACCGTTACCTATTCGCCTACTCCTAATTTCGAAGTTGCAATCTGGTGCCGCGGCGCCGCAACAAACGGCTGGGCACACGAAGGATCGGCGAATTATACCTACGGCTGGTGTGAACCTGTCCCCGGAACGGTGACAAAAACCAGTGCAACTTTGAGAACGTATGTATATGAAGTTCATAATATGAGCAATCAGTTTATCGGCTGGTATCCGACAACACCTTCCAATGTACGGTACGAATATACAGTCCACGGGTTTGTACCGAAGTTAGCGGTCACCATCTCCGGTCCGACAACTATTCACACTGCCGGCAACTACACCTGGACTGCAAACGCGTCCGGGGGTACGGGGAGTTATACCTATACCTGGTACCGTCGTGTCGATCATATTGCATTCGATTGTCACATTCAAACCAACTGGCAGCATGTCGGCAGCGGAACGACATATAGCAGCTATGTTCACGATAGTTCGGATTACGATTTTCTGCTGCGGGTCGACGTACAGTCTGGTACTCAAAGCCAATCAGCTGAGATAAAAGTTCACCCGCGAAATAATTTCTATCTCCCCTGTCCGGCATTTATAGATGGGGAATTTATTGCGTTGGAATCAATTAATTTACCGACGGCGTTTGCCATATACGATAATTACCCAAACCCGTTCAACCCCTCGACAACAATAAGCTACGATATACCCGAACCATCGAGAGTCTCGCTCATTGTGTATGATATAATGGGCCGTGAAGTACAGCGTCTTGTTGAGGATATTGTAGAGCCGGGATATCACGCGGCTGTTTGGTACGGACGCAGCACTTCTGGCAGCCCGGCTGCAAGCGGAGTGT
Organism: Ignavibacteriales bacterium; assembly: GCA_003568415.1. Lineage (GTDB taxonomy): Bacteria > Bacteroidota > Ignavibacteria > T3Sed10-11 > T3Sed10-11 > T3Sed10-11. Next base: position 322 of record PWXV01000305.1, on the reverse strand, counting down.
ATATATACCGGTTTTCTGCTATACCGCTTTCGGATGAGAGTACGAATGAGGGCATACGGTATGTGAAAAAGATGCTGTTCACAAAATGATCTTATAAATGAGAACAGTCCCGCTCTGCGGGGTTACTTACTAAATAAAAACTGTGATAAAAAGTAATCCCGATTTATCGGGGCTTTTCACATAACAACCTTATTTTTACCATCAACCTTAGAAGCCATAAGGTTGCCCCCTGAATATTTCAACCTTATTACCTTATCCAATGTCGATAAGGTAATAAGGTTGTTTGTTTGTGTCTGCTTGTACTACTAAGGTTATTATTTAC
>PWXV01000151.1 GCA_003568415.1 Ignavibacteriales bacterium | reverse complement strand
TTCATCTTTCCGATGTCGAGTGATGCATCGGTGTTGTCTTCCCATCGACGGCAATAATATACAGGTTCATATATCCTTCCGATTTGATAGTTACGTGAAATAGCAAGACCAATAGCATAGTCTTCACCGTAACTGACATTCGGTATTTTCAGGGAACGCAGAACCGGTGTATAGAAAGCTCTCGGCGCACCCAGACCGTTGATGCGGAGTGCATTGTTCCTGCCGTTATCCGGTGTCCACTCACGATGATCGATAATACCAGGCGGGATTTGCTGTAAATTAAAATCGGTCATCATATAGCTGCCGATCACCATTGCGCAATTCTCTTTGTGGAACACCTCTACCATTTTCTGTAATGTAGTTTCATCTTTGTAAACATCGTCGCTGTCTAATTGCACCGCATATCTGCCGCAGTGCTCGCTGTGAACGCCGACATTCCAGCAGCCGCCGATACCCAAATCTGTGCGGTCAGGAATTATATGAATAAGTCGATTGTTTTTGCCGGATAGTTCTTTCAGGATATCGGTTGTTCCATCGGTTGAATAATTATCGACGACAATAACGTTAAAATCAAATTCGGGTTTTTGCTCCAGAACCGATTCAACCGCCCCCCGTATTGTTATTTTTCTGTTGCGAACCGGAATAATAACCGATGCTTCAACTGGAAAGCTTGCATCTGTCGTTTCTACTTTTTCAAATTCAGGTTCAAGATAGGCGCCGATATGTTTAAGGTGACCGGTGAAAGCGTCTTCCATTTCTATTTGGACGTCCCTGTTCTTCGGGTCAACATAGTCGAATATCTTTTCGCCTGATTTTCGTGTGTCAACCTCTACCGAGGTATAGAGAAATTCAGGAATGCGTGTAACCGGATAGTCTCGCGAAATTGCAAGACGCACATCGTACCAGCCGGCGTAGGTAAAATCTTTTTCTAAAGAAGAAACTGCTTTATCGAGTGCATTCTTTCTGAGGAATACTACCGGACCAAAATTAAAGTCATCGCGCACGCTTCCGGTTTGATAATCAATAACAGGGGAAGGAGTTCTGGCATCGCCTTTTTTTGCAAAATAATCAGAGTACAGCAATCCCGCGCCGGTGTTTTCAGCAACCTGAACGAAGCGCTCCAGTGCAAATTGTCCCGGTTCAAGCAGAGTATCCTGTAACAGGAACAGGGCATACCCGGTATTTGTGTGTTCATTAATTTTTTTCAGCGAATCTGCACTGAAAAGTGTATCGATCTGCAGGGTTTTTGCATTATCAATTTCTGCATTTTCCTGCGAAAGTATGTATACGGTATCAACTAATTCCGATGACTTGAGATTCCGGATGGTAGTTGTTGTGTGATCAAATCCATTATAGGGGATAAATACGGTTATCTTTTTTTCCATGCTCAACTCTCCGTGTTCGATTGACATTTAGTTCAGAGGGAAACTCTTGTTTACCAAAATAAGGACAGGGGAAGCGGGAGAACCGGTTTTAACCGGTTCCTTCCGGCCCCAATACTGCGGTTTACAGGAAGGGCGTTACACCCATCCCTGTCAATATATGAAAAATTTTTGTATATTACATATTCTTAGTTAATTTCCAATCTATAATTGTATAATCAAATATCCCGAATATATTATGATGAAAAATATTTTTATTGTAACGTTGGTTGTTGTAATGAGTCTTTGCTTTACTGCTGTTTTACAGGCACAATATGAACCCAGGGTAAAAACCGGACTTGAACGTCTTGTGCAAAGTAATTTTGAATTGTTAAAAGGGAAAAAAGTCGGTCTTATTACCAATGCTACCGGTGTGGACAACCGGCTTCGATCGATTGTCGATTTATTTTACGAATCGGAGAATGTTGAGTTGGTTGCTTTGTTCAGCCCCGAACACGGGGTACGGGGCGATATAATGGCAGGTGAATATGTTGAATCCTATACTGATGAACGAACGGGTCTGCCGGTTTACTCGCTGTATGGTGAGACACGCAAGCCTACACCTGAAATGCTTGAAGGACTCGATGTACTGGTCTATGATATTCAGGATATCGGTGCACGGTCTTATACGTATATCAGCACAATGGGTGTTTCTATGGAGGCAGCGGCAGAGAACGATATTCAGTTTATTGTATTAGACCGGCCAAATCCGCTGGGCGGTAAAAAAATTGAAGGGAATATAGTTGAAGACGGTTATTTTTCTTTTGTCAGTCAGTTCCCGATCCCGTATGTGTACGGATTAACCAGCGGCGAGCTTGCCCGGATGATCAATAAAGAAGGTTGGCTCGAGGACGGTATTCAGTGCGATCTTTATGTAATGCCCATGACCGGCTGGAACCGCGATATGACGTTCCCGGAAACGGGCTTGCAATGGGTGCCAACCTCTCCACACATCCCTCACCGTGATTCGGCAATATATTACACCGCAACCGGCATACTCGGTGAACTCTATGTGATCAATATAGGAGTAGGGTATACTACACCATTTCAAAACTTTGCTGCTGAATGGATTGATTCGTACGAGCTCAGCACTCGTATGAATGATTTAGACATTGAAGGTGTATTGTTCAGGCCGGTCACGTACCGTCCGCCATATGGAACAGATGAAGGAAAAACAGTGCACGGTGTGCAGGTTCATATTACTGACTTTCAAAAAGTCAATTTAATGAGCTTGCAATATCTGTTCCTTGAGGTTCATAACGAATTATATCCTGTCAAAAATCCTTTCGATATGGCTGAAGACCGGCACCGGATGTTCGACCGTGTATCGGGTACTTCAAAAGTGCGGGAGATGTTTACTGAAAGAATGAAGTTCGAGGATATTGAGGAATTCTTAAATAAAGATGTGGAATCATTTCGGGAGCTTTCGCGGCAGTATTATCTGTATTAGTATTGACTGGTTATATTTCATTCAATGTGTTTTTTAATTACATTGAGAAAATCTTTCACTTTTTCTATTAGTGGCAGTACCATATTCTCATTATAATCGTATAAATCACCATA
>PWXV01000162.1 GCA_003568415.1 Ignavibacteriales bacterium | reverse complement strand
CTGTTTATGTGTAGTGTCGATTGTGCCCGATAAACAGGGTCATCGTGTAATGTATGAATAATAGAAACATTGAAAGCTATAAGAGTAATCACCAGAATGATCCATCTTTCACTCCACACTGTCAATAATAGGTCCCTCTTGAATACCACTTTCACTTCATTTGAGGATGAACGGTTCATTTCTGCATTCCGCTTATGTATATATCGAGTACCGTTTACGAATGGTAAATCGCATCCACTGAACGATATACCTATGAGTTGTGCTGACAGAACTTTCCGGGATGCTATGGAATGGCTACTTCTTATCAGATGTCAGCACTCTTACACATTATCTTGACAATTTTTGTGCCACTCGATCTATGTTCTTTAAATACAATAATATACGAGGATTCCTTATCGGTCAGTTTCGATGAAAAGTGTTCAACGGCACACAGTGAAAAGGTGAAATTGTACTATAATACGTATATCAGATTATCCAAATATACACAGTGTGTATTCCGGGAGACACATGAAAGGTTATGAGCATAAGAAATACAACTCCGAAAAAGCAATCTGAACCGACATAACGCCTGTCGCGGCAATGACCATCACCACGGCGAAGATTCCGCCAGATAATGCAATGGCATCTTGTCTGACCTGCTTCGCGCTAATAAGTTTGGAGCTGCTCATGACAGGATATCGGGGTACAACCGTCAAGGCGCTTCCGATGGAAAAAATAAATTATTTCATTGTCTGTTTTATGTATACTGATATGTACATTAGTTGACTTTTTTAATAGACATTATATATGTTCTATTACCTCAAAATGTAAATTATCAAGACATTGTTTCGGCACAGTTTTTGTGCTTTTATATACGGTCAATTCTAATTTACATTTCGGAGACAAACCAATGAAACTAAGTATACTATTATCAATCATAGTGCTTCTTCCCCTTTCACTTATTTCGGATGAAGGAAATTATCCCGGGCATGGATCCTCTGCCTTACTATTTGAAATTAATCAGATATCATTATCTAATTTTAAAGGGGGAATCGGCGCTAAATTTTTTCACGCTGACACACGTTTTGTCCGTGTCGGGTTTACCGGCTCTTTTATACATCGAAATTATGACCGGGAACAAAGTCAGGATATGACAGAGAACAGCTTCTCAACCGGAATACGTTTGGGAAAATTTTTCCACAGGGATTTACGGCACAATATACTGGGGTATACAGGACTTGAGATAACCGGCGACTATACTCGCTTTAAATTTGAAAGGGACAATGATGGTGCCTTTCCTCGGGAAGAGATCAGACAAACGCTACGCGGCGGTATCGGGCCCGCATTTGGAATTGAATACTTTCTAACTGATAATATCAGCCTTGCAGGTGAATATGCACTCCGCCTGACGGCTTCACGAATTACAGAGGATACAACCTCGAACAATCTGACGGTAACGGACAGAACCACTCAGTATCTTGTTGGCATTCATACCGGCGGAATATATTTATCGATTTATTTTTAATAAACTACTACGACATTTAGTCTTAATTTAAACTCTCAATAAACCACGTGCTAAAGCTGTCCGCCGCGGCGGACAGCACTCCATAGGTTTATTTTTCGTATTATCGAAGGAGCTGTTCTCTCAACAAGTCATCAAGATCCCTTCTACCATCAAGGATGCAATGTATGTAAACGTTATTTGAAATGATCTGATATATTATTCTGTACGGTTTATAATGGATTTCAAGAAACTCGTATACATCGATTCTCTTTAATTCGGGGGGGATATGTCCTCTTCGGGGATGCCCGGACAAGCTGTAACAGCACTCTTCAATTTTATCCAGTAGCTTCCCGGCCCGTGAAGGGGAATCGTTCCGGGCTACATATTCATATATTTCAAAGATGTCTTCTTCTGCATCTGAAATTATATGTACCCGGTATTTCATTCTTCAATTTGTTTTATTCGTTTACGCACATCGGTAAACGCCCGTTTCACCGGCTTCACATTTCCATCTTTGAGGTTTTTTCCACTGAGGGCGAGTATTTTTAATAACGCAAGACTTTCCTGTGTTTGCTCATACAGTTTTATATCCTGTAAAACAGCTTTGGGTTCACCTTTTTGTGTGATCACGAGTGTTTTTTGTTTATCAGCAACTTCCCGAACGATTTCGGATGCGTGGGCTTTTAGATAACTTATCGGTTTGATTGATTTGCTCGGCTTCATACTTTTCCCTCCTTTTATAGGTCTAAATTTAGTCATTTTTTAGGTCATATACAACTACTCTAATTTTTGGACTGCGGTTCGCCGCGGCGGACCGCTTTGGTATTTCGTTTGCACAAAATACGATATCTAATACAATCCTTCCTTAACTCAATACATTTTTCGATTCTGATGTAACGTATCTGCAAATCGCGTACGAAAGCTGAAACAAACCTCAGCACTCCAAAGATGTATCGGTTAATACCAATGTAGAATATTCGTCTCCTTCCAGAAACTTGCTGTAATAAAGAACCGCTATCTTTGCATATCGTTCACCGCCAATATCCGCTATTGCATATAGTAATGCAATCTGCTGATTATTTAGATGGATACGTCAATACTATGTAACACGAGACTACGGGAGGGCATGTGCGCAAGGGGGCTCGCGAAACCCTCAAATTGCTGCCTTCTTCAGCCTATTATCTTGATCATTAGTCTTCTACACAGGCCAGAAGAAAAGTATCAACGGTACACCCACAAGGACAATGATGATCTCAAGCGGCAATCCCATCCGCCAGAAGTCGCTGAACTTATAACCGCCGGGTCCCATCACGAGGGTGTTTGATTGGTGTCCGATCGGGGTGAGAAAGGCGCAGGAGCCGCCGACGGCAATCGCCATTAAAAACGGATCCACCGATGCACCTAAACCCTGTGCGATACTGATACCTATCGGTGCCATTAGTACTACCGTGGCGGCGTTGTTTATTACATCTGAAAGGAACATTGTAACAATCAGCACAATTGCAAGCGTTGCCCAAATCGG
>PWXV01000176.1 GCA_003568415.1 Ignavibacteriales bacterium | reverse complement strand
TTTCTAAATTTACGTAAGCAGATGTTACATTGAAGCCGGAAGTCGTTATTTACATGTTTCGGGTTGTGTCTTGTAGGTTTGCCGCAATCACATTACAAAAAACCCGAAACATGTAACCCGGAACCATAAACATACACATCTATTTACTATTTTGCAACTGTTCTTTTAACTCTTCAACATTGTTTGCCGGTAGGTTGCAGGTGAAGTTTTCACACACATACGCAGTTGGTTTATCATCGATCATTTTAACTGTTTTAATGAAATTAACTTTTGATTCAAGATACTTTTGTCCTTTATCATTATCGGCAAGGAGTATTACTTTATTCGGTTTTAAGATTTTGTATACTTCGCGCAACATAGCACTGGTTTGTGTATCTTCCCGTTTCCCGGTAATAATAATCTGTTGTGGTTTCACCAGTGCAAGATTAAGTACTGCAAGCATTTGTGCAAGTGCCTGAGGTGCTTTGTTCATCAACTCACTGAAATAAACCAGCGATTTCGTTGCTTTATCATGATAATCTTCCCGTCCCAGCATATGTGAAAGCCGCAAAAGGATTTCAATAGCGACCGAATTACCCGACGGTTCTGCTCCGTCGTGCCATTCTTTAGACCGGATAATAACCGACTGATCCTTACCAGAGGTATCGAAAAATCCTCCGTTCTCTTCGTCGTAAAATAATACTATCATCTCATCGGTCAATTGCAAGGCTGCATCAAGCAAATCAATTTCGAATGATGTTTCATAAAGATCGAGAAGAGATCTTATAAAAAATGCATAGTCATCCAGATGTGCATCGATCATAGCTTCTCCGTCACGATAGCGTCGTAACAGTGTTCGTGAATCTCGGTCGTATAGATTTTCGAGAATGAACGAGGCGGCATGCTGTGCCATTCTCAGATATTTCTCATTGCCACAAACCTGACATGCACGTGCGCAAGCAGAGATCATTAATCCATTCCACGAAACTAATATTTTATCGTCGAGGTGTGATTTTGGTCTTTTCTCCCGTGCATCAAATAACTTATGGCGGATAGAAGGCAACATGGTCTCTACTTCTTTTAGGTTGTTTCCTGTTATCCTTGCGGTCTCCAGTCCGGACTGTACAACTGCAAGTATATTTTTACCGGTAAAAACTCCATGTGGATCGCTTTCTACATTACCTTCCTTTTTGATTCCGTAATGTAGTTCTGCAATTTTAAATTCATCTGGTGTTAGAAGTGACTCTATCTCTGTATAATCCCACACATAAAACGCACCTTCTTCTTTTTCGTTGGGATTTTCCGGATCTGTTGCGCTTTCTGCATCTTCTGCTGAGTAGAAACCACCTTCCGGGGAGGTCATCATACGGTTTACATAATTGAGAACATCCTTAGCGACATCCTCATAAAATTTTTCTCCGGTTGCCTTGTATACATCAATATATGAAGTAATAAGTTGTGCCTGATCGTAAAGCATTTTTTCAAAATGTGGAACATGCCATTTGGCATCGGTAGCGTAACGGTGAAACCCTCCACCGATATGATCATAGATCCCACCGTTTGCCATCTTTCGAAGGGTGAATGTAACAATATCAATTGCTTTTTGCTCGTCGAAGCGTGCATAATAGGATGTAAGGAAGTTGAACATGACCGGTGTCGGAAATTTGGGTGCATCGCCGAAACCGCCGTTTACCGGATCAAAAGATTCTTGTATCTGAGTAAAACCGTTCTGAAGAATATTATCTTCGAGTTTGTGCTTTGGTAAATCAGGTGAAGCCGCTTTTTTAACATGCTCATAAACCTGTTGACCCGTCTGGGTGATCTTTTCCCGTTCATTCTCCCAGACATTATGTATAGCCTGCAGAACATCACCGAATCCGGGAATTCCGTGTTTTGGTGATGGCGGGATATATGTTGCTGCATAGAACGGTTTCAGATCGTGAGTAAGAAAAACAGACATCGGCCAGCCTCCGTGACCTGCCATTGCCTGGAGCGCTTTCATGTAAATGCGGTCCACATCAGGACGTTCCTCCCGATCAACTTTGATGTTGACGGTATGTTTGTTCATTAACTCAGCGAGTTCTTTGTTTTCAAAGACTTCACGTTCCATAACGTGGCACCAGTAGCAGGTGGAATATCCGATTGACAGAAATATCGGCTTATCTTCCTCACGGGCTTTCTGGAATGCTTCCTCTCCCCACGGATACCAGTCAACGGGATTATAAGCATGTTGCTGGAGATATGGACTTTTTTCGTTTATTAGTCGATTTGGAGCAGTATTTGTAGCTGTCATATTAATGAATAATAATAAAGGTGAAAAATATTAATTTTTCCGACAAAAAATGTCGGGGTCATTGATTAAAAAACAATTGTTGTTATACATTAAATTAACAGAATTTTTGATTTTTAAATTCAATTTTTCAGCAACGACCCTCAGATGTAAGGATATATAAATATATGACCTAAAAATATTTTTTCTTTACCGATCGAGGTTAAGAATATTTATGGAAAAGAACCGGGATCAAGCTGATCAGTTAATGGAGACTTTACTTATTCCAGAACCAAAAGAGCTTGATGAGTTGATAGCCGGAATTTCTCATCACTTTAACAACATTTTTTCCATCATACAATGTTACTCATCGATCTCTAGGGGATTGGCTGACGATAAAATCGAGGTAGAGAAAAATTTAAAGATAATTCGTGATAGTGTGTCCCGTGGTATTAAGTTGATTGAAAAGTTAAAACTGTATACCCAGAAAACCTCTGTATGTTTTGAAATTATCGAAGTTTCTCAATTGCTAACCGAAGTTATTTATAGAAACCATAAGGAATCCGGAAGTAAATTAGATATCTCCCTGAAGCGAGATTATCAGGACTTAACAATCACCGGTGATAGAAAACTTCTTCAGCGTGCACTGTATGAGTTATTGCTTAATGCAATTGATGCAATGCCGGATGGAGGTAAAATCAAGATTATTACAGATATGATTCCGGATAATAAAATACGTGCTATTTCTCGAGAAGTAGATTCCGGATCTTATGCTTTAATAAGCATTGAAGATACGGGAGCCGGAATTGAAGATGCGATGCGCGATAAAATATTTAAACCGTTTTTTACGACCAAAAATTATGGAGAGGGAACGGGGCTTGGCCTGGCAGTAGTGTATGGTGTTGTGGCACGTCACAAGGGCTTCATACATCTCGCAAGTAAGCCGGAGTATGGTACAAAGATATCGCTGTATCTTCCCGTACCCGAATTATCATCCCAATCGTGAGCTTAAGCATTTACCCTGCCCACTGTGTTCCACAGATTAATTTGTAAGGACAATTCGGACATTCGGAGGTTATATCCTCAGCCGGTTTGAAATCTTTTTTTGGATCAACGATTTCTTTCAGGAGTTTGGATACCACAGTTTTAAGTGTTTCTATATCCTCTTGTGTCTGCTGCATTGTATCCAGCAGACTGTGTTCTATATCCTTTGATATGTGCTGCCTGCCGAGTAACAGGAATAATGGATTAAGTGCAGCAAATTGTTCTTGAAAATTATTTTCGTATAATATCACATACACCGGTAACTGTAGTGAACCGATCGCAGTGTACCAGGTCGTTCGGTCTTCAATGTCCAGTTTATCCATCCGGATTTTTAGCCGTTCGGCATTCGATGATATTTTATAATCGATGATGCAGACGGTACCATTACGTTTTTCTAACCGGTCAATCTTGCCTGCTAATTTAAAATTATCATATTGTGTTTCAAGCGGTAATTCAACATCTATTAGTTGTATTGAATCTGTTTTAATAAAGGGGATTTGATATCTGAACAAAAAGTCCTGCATTCGACGCTTAACTTGCCGGTGTAAGATATATGCCTTCCCGAATATTCGATCGCCGTATATTTCATTGAATACTTCCTCGACTTGTTTATTCATTTCATCGATCGATAGATCCTGTTCCGTAAGCCGGTACCCCTTTTTATTGCTGAAAAATCGTTTCAATATCTCATGTACGATGCTGCCAATTTGCAGTGCATCGATATCTTCGACCAGCTCATCGCGTTCACGAAGTTTAAGAACATACCGGTAATAAAACCGGAGCTGACATCGCAGGTACGTGTCCAGCGATGTTGCGCTGAATTTATGAGTTTTTAGTTGTTCTATCGTCTCTTCAGTTTTTGGAATAGCATCAGGTTCAGGATTATTTAATTTAATTGCATACTGAATAGCATCAATTGGAACCTGTTCTCCTTCTTTTTCAGCATTCCAGGCAAGCTGTTCAAGGTACCGGCTTCGTTCCTTCTTATCTTTTTCGATGTAGAAGAAATCCGCTTCCCCTGCATTGTTTACAAGCAAATCGAGATAATATGTATACAGTCGTTCCCGGTCATAGTAGGTCGGAATCCCAAGGGTTTTGCGTACCCGTACCGGAACAAGCGGATCATCGTTTCGCATTGCTGTGATTACATCGTCGTTTGCATCGAGGAAAAATACCCGGTCGAATTTTAATGAACGTGTTTCAAGAAAACCGAGTACTTGCAACCCGCTTAACGGTGTACCGGCAAAGGGTATCTGTACAGTATCTATGTAATGCTTGTAAAAGTTGAAATATGCAGCCGGTTCATTAAACACAGTTTTACCAAGAAGAGAGTTGCGTAATCCGGTTAGTGCCTCTATAATGTGACCTGAGAAATGGTTGAAGAGCGGATGTTGCCGTGCTGTGCTGTGATCGTGAATAAAGATTATGGTATTGATTAGTTTATTTGAAAAATCATCGATGGAATCTATTTTCTCAAAACGGCGGATGGTGGTATCGTGAATATTCTGCAGATGTTTCTGCAGTTCAGATATCGTTACCTCGAAGCCCGCACCCGAAATACGGGCACGGATCCGTTCGAACAATTGGCTGTCGGATTCCAGCTCGGATAACTCAAAGTAGGTCAGCGTTGTGTTTTCAGTAAAATGATCTTCAATAGTATGAAAAAGTATACGTGTCGGCTCGGAAGCATTCTTAATATGGATATTTTTTGTGTAAGGATGTAATGCATACTGCAGATAATCGTGGGCATAATAACGCCCGTTCTCCCGTGATAGCAATGTCTCGGTGACAGCGTTGAGAAAACCGTGCAGGGTGCTTCGTGCCGCCGGATAACCAAGCGAAATATTGTAGTTGTGGTTTGGAACAAGCGGCAGTGTTTGCTGGATGAGGGGGAAGAGTGTCTCAGAAGAGGGCGTTACAATAACGTTATTTTCATTGAGAACCGTGCCCTGGTTAACTTTTTCATTGATCAAATTCGAAAGTGCAAATACCTGACCGTGGCTGTCCGGACTTTTATGAAAGCGGACGTGTGGTTTATTGTGTGCTTCCCCGATAATTTCAGGTTCAATCTTTAATTCCTTCAGATGATCCCGTATGCCCTTCCCATCCTGAAAGATCATCACCACATTATCCCGGCCGATCAGGTTGGTGAATATTCTCTTTTCTGATTGTGTAAGAACAAAAAATCCTGCAATGAAAATATCCTGTAATCCTTTCATATCGATCTTATTAATCGATCGGGATATTTCACGATAACGAATCGCCCGTGTGGAATAACAATTTTCAGAAAGTACGGTATAAAATTTTGAGTAGTACGTCTCAAGCGCACCCACCTGCCCGGTATCATAGCCGGAAACTGCTTCGCGTAATTGATCGTGCGAAATATCTCCGATGCAAAACTCTTCGAGTTCCTTAAATATGTTCATTGCCAGCGGAAGAAAATCATCGACCCGTTTAAAATTTTCGCCGCCAATTGGTTCGGCCACCGAGGTATGTATATCGAAGAGGATGGATGCGGCATCGAGGATATCAATTTTTCGATCAGTAGTTTTGAGTGAATGTTCATAGACATGATCGACAAACTCATCCATTGACATTATCTGCGGTGGTATATAGCCGGTGCCGCAAACGGAACCGAGTTTCTTTCTGAGATAATGCCCGGGACGCTTTCCCGGGAAAACGACCAATGATTTTGAATAATCTTTATTCTGAGAGTGTAATCTATCACTTATTTCTTCAATAAGATCGTGTCCCGGTGGTAAAAGAATTGTATTGCTCATACTACCACCTGAATTTTATTTTTATCGATATATGCGAGCAGTCCGCGAATAATTTTATCCGGATAAATATCCCTGAGGATCGATTGATAGTTCTTCACCTGTGAAATATGTTCGGTTTCCCTGCGCCGGTCATCGCCGGTTTTAAAATCGATAGCAGTTATTGCATCCCGGTCGACAACGAGTCGGTCGATTCTGAATAATCTGCCTGATGCATCGGTGATATCGGTTTCATTATACACAATCCGATTTTCTCGTAATTCGAAATATGGTTTTATTTCACCGGTGACGATAAAGGAGCTTACGGTCTTGACCATTTCATCGATGGTTTCTTTGCTAAATAAGGTATAGTATCGGTGTTGCATTGCTGCTTGCTGGAGTTTTTTTTCAAGATCATCATCGAAACCTACTAACTTCGCGAGAAGATCGTGGATAAACTCACCGCGCTGTAACTCTTCAATGTTAAGCGGCATCCGGTCTCCGAAATCAAAATGGGCCGGTATTTGGTGGTGGTACGTTTTAATTTCTTTTTCTTCTTCTGCCGGCCGGGTAATGGTTGGTGATTTTTCACCAAAAGAACCCTGGGGTAACAATGAGAAAATGCTGTTCTTACCCGGTCGTTTTGGCGGAAGCCCGATCACATACATCTCCTCTTCAGCGCGGGTGCATGCAACGTATAATCCGTTGAGATAATCGGCGATGCTTGCTAATTTGTGTGATTCATAAATTTCTTCAGTTATTCCCCCGACATTAGTATGGTCACTATTTATATAAAGCAAATTAAGAAATTCCCCCGATTCATCTATATAGAAATCTTCCTGCATACGATGGTCGTTGTACAGCGGAATTATGACGACCGGAAATCCAAGCCCCTTTGCTTTGTGTATTGTCATAAGCTGAACTGCATTAATTGTATCGGGTTTGTCGATATTCCATTCCGATTCGCTCTCCTCTGCGGCAGCGTGTTCGAGAAATGCACGCAGACTATTTGTTCCGGTAGCTTCGAAATCTTTTATCGCCTCGAGAAATTTCGCCAGTGCAGCTTCTTCATCGGAAAACTTTTTGAACAACCGGAATACTTTATAAATGTCCTGCGTGAGGTCATAAATAGATAAATGTGCGGCCCGTAAGAAGAGTTGTTCAAAGTAGGTATTCCAGAAGTCTGGGTATGCAGTTTGAATATTCTTATACAATGGATGTTTCGACAGAGCAGTGTCTTGTTTGGTTCGGCCGAGGAATGCAATAAATTCCTTACGGTCAGTATGCGACGTTTCGAGTGCTTTGTTACAGATATCCCCGAGACAGAAGGAAGCGAGTGCGAGGTCATCGACCGGGGAATTAAGAAACTGTAACAATGAGATCAGCTCGCCGGTAATTTTGCGGTTTCTCACATCGAGATTTGAAAATGATATGAATTTAATGTTCTCCTCGCTTAACCAGGAACTGATATTTGTTACATCCCGGTTTCTGAAGGTTAACACGGCTATATCACGATTATTGTAACCGCGGCTCAATGCATCTTGTATTATGGTTATGATTTTTTGACGTTCGGTACGATTGTTTTCTTCACGCTCATCGTGAGGATACACTATACATTCAGCATAGCCCAGATCTGTTTTATGCTTTGAAACATTTTGTGTGTGATGATCGAGTCCGCTCAACCTGACTGCTCTTCCGTACTCATCGTGATTTAATATCGCGTTAAAGAACGTTTCATTGAATTGCAGAATATGCTCGCTGCTCCGGTAGTTGGTATCGAGATCAAATACATTCGGAGGTGCCGACGCAAATACCCGTGTATCTTCGGCTTCTTTCATAATCTTAAAGTCGGCACCGCGGAATTTGTATATTGCCTGCTTGGTATCGCCCACCACAAAGAGACTGCCTTTTGCCGACAATGAATTTTCAATCAGCGGTTTGAGATCGGCCCACTGCAGGGGGGAGGTATCCTGAAATTCATCTATGAGATAATGATGAATTGTATCGCCGAGCATAAAGTAGATATAGGGAATGATCTGTTCCTCAAGCTGTGTAACGAGCAATTTGCCTATATCGTCTATAAAAATCTGATTGTGGTCTTTTTTGACCTGCCGGAGAATATCACTGAAATTTTCAAAATACTGTACATGCGGATGATAATACGAACGGATATAGTATTCGGTTAACTGGCGGTATAGATCGTTTAATTCATCACGGAGAAAGGTTAATTGATCAAAGACTTGTTTGCTCGCCGCATCTTTTCTAATGAGATTCGCCTTATGTTTTCTTCCGATGGCATAATCGATATTATTTGTAGCCGCTGCCTCCAGGGCATTGTGGAAATGTGCATGACCGCTGTATTCTAATCCATGCTCAATTATGAAGGTGTCAATTTTTTTTATGTGCTCTTTGATTGCTTCAAATGTGGCAGTTATTTCCCGAGAGTAATTCTCAACCTTGCTTCTTTGTGGAAGTGATGCGAGCTTTGTGTAAAGTTTTTTAAATACTGAGACAATTTCATCGGTTGGATTCCAAAGATATTTGGTGTCTCTGCCTTTGCGGGCAAGAATACTGTTAATTATCTCTTCTATGATCTTTGTGTCAGGTGAATTGGATGTGATCTTGCGAAAAAATAATTCAAAAGAATAATCGATCAATCGTTCTTTTTCGAGTACTATTTCTGTGTTGGGGTTTTTACCGAATTCAAGAGCAGATGACCGAAAGATTGAAGCCATAAAGCTGTCGATTGTCCGCACCTGAAAATCCGAATAATTTTCAAGTATATGGTCGATCAAATAACCGGCACGTTCCCGAATAACTTCCCTGTCGGTATTGAGCAGGTAACTCATTATCATAAGATGTTCTTCATCTCCGAAGTATATTTTTTTTAACCATAAAAGGATGCGATCCTTCATTTCCCGCGCTGCGTTATTCGAAAATGTGATTGCGAGGATATTGGTCAGTGCGTTCGGACGTATTCTATCCGACATCAGAAATTGCATATAGCGGTGGGCGAGGGCGCGTGTTTTTCCCGATCCTGCAGACGCTCGAAGAATGGTAAAATCAGGGAAGTTGATTTCTTGATCCGGAGTAAGAACGGTATTCGCCATGCAGATTACTACTTACCCTTCCATTTCGGTTTTCGTTTTTCTACGAATGCGTGCATACCTTCCTGCTGGTCTTCAGTAGAGAAGAGGAGGTAGAAATTTTTTCGTTCGAATTCAAGTCCCGTTTCTATGGTGGTATCGAATGCTTTGAGAATTGATTCTTTTGCCATCTTTAATGCAACCGGTGGTTTCGATGCAATCAAAGCGGCCATCTCCTCGGCTTCATGTAAAAGCATTTCAACCGGAACTATTTTGTTTACAAGGCCGGCCTGGTGTGCTTCTTCCGCTTTAATAAAATTGCCGGTCAGTACCATTTCCATCGCACGGTATTTACCCACTGCGCGTGTCAGGCGCTGAGTTCCGCCTGCGCCGGGCATTACTCCGATGTTGATTTCGGGTTGGCCGAATGTAGCGGTTTCCGAGGCAATGATTATATCGCAGAGCATCGTGAGCTCGCAACCTCCGCCAAGCGCAAATCCTGAAACTGCGGCAATGAGTGGTTTTTTAATTTTTCTAATGCGATCCCATTTTGAGAGCTGGTCACGAACGAGCATATCCACCGCTGTTGCATCTGCCATCTCTTTAATATCTGCACCCGCTGCGAATGCTTTTTTATTACCGGTGATGATCATGCATTTGATTGAGTCATCCTGATCAAGCGACTCAAGTGCTCTTACAAGTTCATCCATAACCTCACGATTGAGGGCATTTAAAACCTGTGGTCTGTTAAGTTGAACTGTTGCAAAACCCTTCTCATTTGTGGTGACAAGAATGGTTTTATAGTCCATAAGGATGTTCCTCCGCAATAGGTGAAAAATTAAGTAGCAGGCATCTCTTTAATGACGTCAGCTTGAAAAACATCTGATTCATGGAATGACAATGTTTGAAAACTCTTCCCTGAAAGGTGATACACGTATTGAGTCATTTCGTAAAGAAACAAAGTATCTGTCAGTTTGATGATCGAAATGAATAAGCACCTCATATTCAAGGGTTGATAATCTCCCCAGATTATAACCCTGCGCTACGTGGCCACTCGGCATAATATATCCGTCCGGTTCAACTACTTCACGATCGGTGAGTGCAATGATCTCAATTTTATCGAGTTCAACACGTACCTGATAGCCGCGTATGAGTGGCAGCCGGAAACGCTCGCCCGGTATTATTTCCATGTAAACATCGTCTGATTCTTCTAAGAACTGATAGAAGATTACATTCAATCTGTCTTCAGGGAAATCACTCATCGATACCTGAGCAGAGAGAAAAATAACTGCAATGAGTAAGAATAGTTTACGCAAGCTCCTTACCGCATTCGCCACAATATTTATACCGGACGGGCATTGTGGCCCGACACGATGCACATTGTGTGAGTAATCCTTGTCTGACTTTTTCATAATCAATCGGCTTTTTATTTTTAAAAGAATCTATCCCTTCAAAAATCTCCGGCGCTGAAGTGTGTACCGTTAACCAGTCACGGGCATGGCCAATTGAGATACCCCACGACAGATCCCGCCATAAGTTTAGTTGTTGTTTGGTGTACCTGGTAACCTCGGGTAATTTATTTATCAACTTTTCGGTTACTTCCTGCACCGCATCATCTAATCTGCCACGGGGAATGATTCTGTTTACCAGACCCCATTCGAGTGCTTTTTCAGCCGGGATCTCATCACAGAGCAATAAAATCTCGCGGGCGCGTCTGTCACCGACGATCAACGGGAGCCATTGTGTTGCACCTGCAGCCGGAACGCTTCCGCGTGCAGGCCCGACCTGGCGTATATATATATCATCGGCTGCGATAGCAAGATCGCAGGCTATATTAAGTTCATTGCCGCCACCTACAACGATACCGTTTAGCCGTGCGACGGTTGGTTTTCCGATATTTCGTAACCGGTCGTGCATTTCAATGAATGCTCCCATCCATTTATAAAAATCGCCGGGATGGGTCATGAATTCATCGTGCCATTGTTTAATGTCGGCACCGGTACAAAACGCTTTTTCACCGGCACCGGTGAGAACCATCACCGCGATATCATCATCCCAGGTGACATCTTCAAATACACGATGCAGTTCACGAACGGTTTCGAAATTAAGTGCATTATGGGATTCGGGACGATTTATGGTAACAGTTGCAACCCTGTTTTCTTTAGTATAAATTAGATGGTTAAGTTCGAGTTCTTCAGGTGCTTTACCGCTATACTTTGAATTACCCATTTTCTACAACCTCGCCAACCATCATTTGTACAATGTCTCCGGCAAAGTCCATTAGATCTTTTCCGGCTGCTTTGCCCTCCGGCGATGCCATTGCGGCATTCAGGGCATCTTCATCATCAAAATACATTTCGGCAAGAAGATAAAACTTAGCTTCACCGCCGATTGCGCTCGTTATTTTCGATACCTCCAGTTTTTTCAAGCCCGGCATTTTCTGTACAAGGGGGGTGTGTTTGTTCTTGTAATGCTCGTCGAACGCCTGTGTATCGGAAGGTTTCTTATATAACGCAATGAGTTTGACCATTGGATCGGTTCCTTAATAAAGTTAATGGATATTTTGTTTATTTTCGGAATGATAAAATATAGAAGAATAGCATTGGAATTGCAACACGTTGATTTTGCCCCCTTTTTTCGTATACTTATTAGTTGACAATTGGTGATATACGTTTCCGGATTTTACCTAACTCTATGAAAGAAAAAGATTTAATACGTACTTTAATTGAGCCGCTGTTAGGGTCGTTTGATGATCAGGGGCGGCCATACACTGCAGAGGAACTTCACAATGCTGTACAGAGCGCAATAGCCAATGCATCGGCACCCGAAAAAGCATTATTAAATATCAACCGGATGGCCGAGTCTTCCTTTGGTATCTCGTTCATTCGTGACCTGATTCGCTATCCGGTCTTGATGGATTTAGCGGTAAAAATTGCCTGCCGTTCACAATATCTTTCGGATATAATCGTAAGAGATCCTGAGTTGTTTCGCTGGTTGACTACAACAGAGGTGTTGTCAATAACGAAAACGCGTGATGATTATATCGGTGATTTGAAGAAGCAAGCTGGATTATTCGAAAAACGCGAGTCACAGCTCAATGCCATCAGACGAGCATATCGCAGAGAAATTCTCCGGATCGGTGTACGGGATATACTGCAACAGGATTCCTTTGAAGTTATCGTCAAAGAGATAAGCGATTTTGCCGATGCAATAGCTTCAGTTGTTTTGGATATAGCAATGGAGGAAACAACACAAAAATATAAAGGATCTCCTCAAGCTCATGTTGTGATAATCGGACTTGGCAAACTTGGAGGATCCGAACTTAATTATAGTTCTGATGTTGATGTGATGTTTGTTGTCGATGAAGATACGATATTTACAACACAAGAGGGAAGAGAAGTACTTGCTGTGGATTTTTTCAGTTCCGTGGCTGACAGGTGGATCGCATATATGACCGAATATTCGAAAGAAGGATCGCTCTACAGAGTTGATGCCCGTCTTCGGCCCGATGGGGACGCCGGGCCTCTTGTTCGATCTTTTCAAGGATGTATAACCTATTATGAGACCAGGGGTGAATTGTGGGAACGACAGATGTTGATAAAAGCACGGCCGATTGCCGGTAATATTGAAAAGGGAGATTATTTTATCAAGACACTTCAGCCATTTATATATCCCGCGACATTTTTTCATTCACCTCACAAGACTATTGCCCGTATGAAGGAACGAATCGAGGGCCGGCTGGATGGTCCAAACAATATAAAACTCTGCCGGGGAGGTATTCGTGATATCGAATTTATCGTGCAGGCGCTTCAGCTTGTAAATGGGGGAAAGAATATACACGTCCGTAATGCATCTACACTCAAAGCTATTGAACTTCTCTTCGAACAGGAATTATTGAGTCGGCAGGAACGCGATACACTTCGCAATGCATATATTTTCTTTCGTAATATCGAACATCAGGTCCAACTCGATGAAAATATCCAGACACATTCCATACCCGAAGAAGTTGGAGAACGCACACAATTTGCCCGGCTGCTGGGGTATCAATCGGTAAACGATTTTGAGGAGGAACTTGAGGCCAAACG
>PWXV01000086.1 GCA_003568415.1 Ignavibacteriales bacterium | reverse complement strand
CTTTGACGCGTTTGATGTACTCGGGGACTTTCTTT
The DNA here is from genome assembly GCA_003568415.1 of Ignavibacteriales bacterium. Lineage (GTDB taxonomy): Bacteria > Bacteroidota > Ignavibacteria > T3Sed10-11 > T3Sed10-11 > T3Sed10-11. The sequence continues at coordinate 2,998 of PWXV01000086.1, read as the reverse complement.
ACGTCACCTATCTCTGCGAGCATTCTCAGTACCGCTTCATTGGCGCCGCCGTGGAGCGGACCGTACAACGCCGCCGCTGCTCCTGCGGTTGCGACATAAGGATCCGCATTCGAACTTCCGATACTTCTCATTGCGTTGGCGCTGCAGTTTTGCTCGTGATCTGCATGGAGAATAAAAAGGACATCGAGCGCTTTTTCAAGCACCGGATTAACCTCATATTTCGTCTCACTCATCTTGAACAGCATATTCAGGAAATTACCGGTATAACTGAGATCATTATCCGGATACACATAGGGGAATCCCATTTTATGACGATATGAGTACGCTGCCAGTGTCGGCATTTTACCTATGAGACGGTGAACTTGATGAAGCCGTGTTTCGGGATCGTCTACTTTTTTAGCTTCAGGATAAAATGTGGAAAGCGCCGCAACAGTGCTGACAAGTATACCCATCGGATGCGCGTCGTATTGAAATCCATCCATAAATGTTTTTATGTTTTCATGCACGAATGTGTGATGGGTAACGTGGTATACCCATTCCTCATATTGTTTTTTTGTTGGTAATTCACCGAACAAAACAAGATACGCCGTTTCAAGATAATTACTCTTCTCGGCTATTTGTTCGATGGGATAACCGCGATATCGTAGAATTCCTTTTTCTCCGTCGATGAAGGTGATTTTACTTTTACACGATGCGGTATTTGTAAAACCGGGATCGTAAGCCATCGTACCGAAATCACCATTTATTTTTATCTGTCGCAAGTCCATTGCTTTAATGGTTTCATGCTCGATAGGGATCTCATATGATCTACCGGTTCTGCAATCGGTAATATTCAGAATGTCTTTACTCATGGTTCTTTCTCCTTTTTAGTTGGGATATTAGCGTGATACAACGTAACTCGCTTTGCTCGTTGATTATACAACAATTATTTGGGGGTATATACATAAAAAAACCCGAACACTGTGTATTAATTTAGTGTTCGGGTTATTTTGAACAATGATCGCTGTCTGGAAAGTACATTGTGCTGAACTGCTCTCCGACAGTCGTTACAACGACTTCATGTGGATGAGCCGCACTCATAAAGATATTTCGCTACGTTATATTATAAATAACAATACCGCTTTTTTAAATTTTTGTCAAGTAGGTTTGTTGAAATATTTTTCAGAATAAGACTATTATATCCTGAATAGTACCGTTGCTTGTAATGATCGCTTAAAGGTAACTTGTTCAGAAGGCACTGTAACTAAACACCCCGGAGGGATGTGTGCGGAGTTTGTATAAACTCCTGGTTGCGCTTGCCCGCAATATTTACGGCGGAGCCATCTCACACAACCAGTCAATCGCTACTTCAAACCGGCCCGTCTCAAAAACGGTTCGATATCGGGTTCCTGTCCGCGGAAGCGTACATAGGCATCCATACCTTCGTAGATTGCATTGTTTGCGAGAATATATTTCCTGAACTGCTCTGCGAGTTCCCGGTTAAAGAGATCACCGGAATCTTTGAATGACTGAAATGCATCCGCATCAAGTACTTCCGCCCAGCGGTACACGTAGTATCCCGCAGCATATCCGCTCCCGAAAATATGTTGAAAATTGGTTGTGCGGTATCGGGGAATAATCTCCTCAATAAGTCCTATGCGCTCCATGCTGACTCTTTCAAACTCGTTTACATCCGTATCTCCGGTAATGTCGGAGGTATGCCAGTCCATATCCAGAACGGCAGCGGCGAGGTATTCCGTTTGTATGAATCCCTGATTGAAGTGTTCGCTCCTTTCCAAACGGTCAACAAGTTCTTCGGGGATGGTCTCACCGGTCTGATAATGTACGGCATAGGTTTCGAGCAACTCAGGTTCACCTGCCCAGTTCTCAAGTACCTGCGACGGAAGCTCGACAAAATCACGGGGAACGCTACGGCTTGTTCTCCGGTAGTTGCCTTTTGCAAAGAAATTATGCACGGCATGGCCAAATTCATGGAAATATGTAGTGGTTTCATCCCAGCTCAGCATAGCGGGTTTATCGCCCGAAGGACGGGTAAAGTTCATCACCATGGTAACGATCGGTGCAACCCATTCCCCCTCTTCGTAAGCACCGCTGCGATAGGTACCGCACCACGCGCCACTGCGCTTACCGGGTCTTGGATGCGGATCGATAAAGAGAACCGCCAGGTGACTTCCGTCATGATCAAAAACCTCATACGCTTCGACTTCATCATGATAGACCGGAACCTCGGGTCGTGGTTCGAACGTCAGTCCCCAGAGTTTATTTGCGAGCGTGAAAGAACCCTGCCTCACATTTTCGATAGTGAAGTAAGGCTTCACTTCATCGTCATCGAGTTCGTATTTTTCTTTGCGGAGTTTTTCGGCATAATACCACCAGTCCCATGCTTCCAGGTCAAAGTCTCGTCCCTCGCGGTCGATGATCGCCTGCATTTCTTCCCTTTCCATTTTAGCGCGGGCAAGGGCAGGCTCCCAGACCTCGTAAAGAAAATCGTACACATTCTGCGGATTCTCTGCCATCTGGATAGCGGTAAAGTACTCGGCATAATTAGTATACCCCAGCATTTCCGACATTTGCTGACGAAGCATCATAAGCTCTATGAAGAGTTCCTTATTGTCGTTCTCATCATCGTTATCGCCTCTGTTCACATATCCCATTAGCATCTCTTTACGCAGCTCGCGGTTTTCGGCAAATTGCAGAAACGGAACGCGGCTGGGGAACGCCGTCGTGAACACCCACTTACCTTCCATATCTCTTTGCCGGGCTTCTTCAGCGGCAGCTTCAATAACGGTTGAGGATAACCCGGCCAGATCGGCCTCATCCTTTATCACCAGTTCAAAGGCATTGTTCTCTGCCAGCAGATTTTCACCAAGCTGCAACGAGACCATCGACATGCGCTCGCTGAGTTTTTTAAATTCTTCGCGCTTATCTTCAGGCAGCGCGGCGCCTCCCCTTTCAAAATCCTGGTAGATTTTTTCAAGCAGGACCATCTGTTCGCGGT
>PWXV01000158.1 GCA_003568415.1 Ignavibacteriales bacterium | reverse complement strand
TGTAATCTCCTAATCATTTCAAACCTTTAAACTGAATTTTTAAACTATCTATAGATAGCTCAAATAAACCAGGTTCAAATATTTTCTTTTTTTTAAGTCCGGTAAACTTAAGATCAGATTGAGACAACTCAAAAGCCACCCGCTTACGCTCGCCGGGTTCAAGCTCGATAACACTAAACCCCTTCAACTGCCGCACCGGCCTCGACACTTCACCATAAAGATCGGTCACATATAATTGAACTACTTCTTTACCCGTACGGCTGCCGGTATTGGTAACCTGAACAGTGATATCCATAATTTCACCTGGTGCGAGATTTTCCTGACTGAACCTTAAATCGGCATACTCAAATGTAGTGTACGACAACCCGTGGCCGAATTCCCACTGGGGATTATACGTATGCGCCTCCAGCGGTTTATGATCGTATGGGGTAAGAGTGTTGGCGGTGAGGGGAGATGAGTACGAAGGTTTACTGTAGATAGGAGCGTAATTTACAACATTAAACACTAAATAATATTGCTCCCTGTTTTCTGATGGTAAGATTCCTCACACATCCCTCACTATAAAGCGGTTCGATAATATCTATATAAGACGAGACATACCGGAGAGGTAAAAACACCTGATACGTACCGGCAAATCCGCCGCCGTGAATACGAACCGCTCCTTCACCGATGGAAGATATGTAGTGTTCCGTCAATGCCAATCCCAGTGTCAACGGCTGCTGCCTGGCATTGTTCGACGGATATATATTCTGCAGAAGCTTCATCGATGAATTACCGGATTCATTGACAAGCGATAAGAAGTCGTAAAATTTCCCCTGCTTCAGCAACTCTACCTGCCTTTCTACCCGTTCGTTCTCCTCCAGAAAATGTAACGCTCGTAATATCGGACGTTCTTGTAATGTGCGGCGAAGCTCGGGCATATTTGAGTATAATTCTTCACTTGTAACCTGCCTGCAATTATTCTTTCCCAATGCCCCCGCCACCATTCGCATTTCATCCGGAACAGATGCATAGTCAGAGGTCAGATCAGCGTGATTACCTCCTGTGTCAACAATCAACAATCTATACTCATGCGCGCGTAAGTCAAGCTCAAGCTTTTCGATTCTCGGATTGTTTTGATCCTCAAAATCTATACCCACAACGCCACCGTATGCACAGGCAATCTGATCCATCAAACCGCAAGGCTTTCCGAAATACTCATTCTCTGCATACTGCCCGATGCGCGCGATTGCGAGAGGTTCTATATTCCCATTATTATACAGCGCATTCAGCACTGTTCCGATAAACACTTCAATCGATGCTGATGAGCTCAGACCGGAGCCGCCCTGTACATCGCTCTGACCATAACATGAAAAACCGCCAATCGAGTAACCGTTATCTTTAAATCCTTTTAGAATTCCTCGCATCAGAGCGGCCATGCTTCCTTTCTCTTCCTCCAGAATATTGAGATCATCGAGGTCGACCACATATTCCTTCTTAAACTCGTGGGAATAGAAAACAGCTTTTCCATTATTATTGCGGGCAGCCGCACCGAGTGTATCAAGGTTAATAGCTCCGGCAATGACTTTCCCGTTATTATGATCGGTATGATTCCCGCTTATCTCCGTTCGGCCGGGTGTGCTTATCACCCGTATCTCACCGCTCCCGTAGCGAGCTTTGTAATTTTCGAGCAACGCCTCGACCCGTTTTCTCTGCCGGTCAGGTACTATTGGATCGTGTCCATAGACGTCTTTAATGCTATCTTCTATTGTTTGTTTCATCTGCATTTCTTATTAGTTTTCATCCATGAATTGTTAATTTATAGTGAATCTCAGATACTTTCTGTAGTAATTCCGCTGCCTGCTCTGCCGTAATATCTCTCTGCGACTCCGCAAGCATCTCATATCCTACCATGAACTTCTTTATCGTCGCAGATCGCAACAACGGTGGATAAAAATGGGCATGTAAGAGCCAATACCCGTATTCCTCATCATCACACGGAGCATTATGCCATCCCATAGTATATGGAAACGACACCTTAAACATATTATCATACTTCGAAAGATGACGTTTCAATATATCTGCAAGAGAGTGTATCTCATCTTGACTCAGATCGGATAACCGCTGCACGTTCATCCGCGGTAATAGCAATGTCTCAAAGGGCCACATCGCCCAATAGGGCACCATCACAATCCAGTGATCATTTTCCAGTACGATACGCTCTTGCTTCTCAAGTTCCTTCTCCCTGTAATCCGACAGCAATGGTTTTTTATGTTCTCGATAATATTCCGCCTGTTGAAGCTTCTCCTTCACCGCTTCATTCGGAAGCTCATCAACCGCCCATACCTGTCCGTGCGGATGCGGATTGGAACAACCCATGATCTCACCCTTATTTTCGAATATCTGAACCCAACGATATGTCGCTCCAAGTTCAACGTACTGATCGATCCACATGTTAATTACCTCAACGATTCCATGCAACTCCATCTCCGGCAGCGTAAGATCGTGCCGGGGTGAAAAGCATAGTACGCGACATGTACCCTTCACCGTCTCAAATTTTAAAAGATTATTGCCACTACTCTCTTTCGGTGTATCGGGAAAAAGCGCGGCAAAATCATTGGTGAAAACATAGGTGCTTGTGTATTGAGGATTCATTTTTTTATTTGCCCGTTCATTTCCGGGACAAAGATAACACGACGGATTATACGAAGGAATTTTATCGTTTCGAGATCGTTCCTCCTGACCTTGCCAGGGACGCTGCGTCCTGTGAGGAGATACAAGAACCCATTCTCCCGTTAATTGATTGTATCTTCTATGCGGATAATCCATAATTTATTTATTACCAGAATATAGCATACAATGAAAGTGTTACGAGGATGATCGAGATACCGATCCATAACACTGATTTAGTCGGTCTCATATCAAAATCCTTCCTGACCGGCATTTCGACCGGCTTTGATAACGGCCGTACGATTGTCATTATACCCATAATAACTACAATAATTGTAAAGGTAATTGCCATCCGGTTCAGGAATGCAATGTCATCGAAGAACAACAAAAGAAAACCGTAAATCAACGGTGACAGGATTAACGCAGTTAAACCGGCAAACATCGGTGTTTTTTTGAACGCAATAGCAAATACGAATGCTGCAAGTACACCGGGCGATACAAATCCCTGAAATTCCTGTATATAATTAAAAATACCATGAAATCGCGGATGACCGAGGTACGGAGCAATCAGACAACCGATAATAACGAGTATGACCGTTGTGATTCTACCGATCCTCACGGTATTTATGTCTTTATCCGATTTATTAAGATGCCGTTTATATATGTCGATGGTAAAGATAGTCGAGGCGGAATTCAGCATCGACGCAAGCGAACTTATCACCGCTCCTGCAAGGGCGGCAAAGATAAAACCACGTACTCCAACTGGAATAAGGTTTCGAATCAAAAAAGGATATGCCGCGTCAGCCGTCGGCATCTGGTCACCGTAAAGTTGAACTGCAATTATTCCGGGAAAAACAACTATAAACGGAATAAGCAGCTTTAAACCTGCCGCAAACATGATACCGAGCTGACCCTGACGGAGCGTTTGTGCAGCGAGCGTTCTCTGGGTAATATATTGATTCAATCCCCAGTAATAGAAATTCGGTATCCACAAACCGAACACAAGAGCGGTCCACGGCAACACCGGATGATCTGCCGGCAGAATCACGCTCAGCCTATCGGAGTTCTCGCTGACGAACGAACCCCACCCTCCTACTGCATGTAATCCGATAAACAACACAACTAACCCGCCGATGAGCAAAGTCGAACCTTGAAAAAGGTCCGCCCACGCAACGGCTTTTAATCCTCCCCACGTCGTATACAATGCTGCTATACCGCCGATAATCCACACACCCGTCATAAGGTTAATATCGAATATAGTGTGGAGGGTCAACGCACCAGAATATATCACCGCGGAAATTGTAACACCGACGAAAATGATCATCATATACAATGCCATAATGCTTCGGGCACGCGGGCTGTACCGGTACTCGAGAAATTCGGGCATTGTATAAATACCGGCGCGTAAAAATTTAGGCAGAAAGAAAAACGCAACGATAACCAGTGTAATAGCAGCCATCCATTCATAACTCGCTATGGCAAGGCCAACGTCGGTCGCCCCTTGTCCCGACATACCAACGAAGTGTTCTGTCGAAATATTCGCTGCAATCAAAGACAACCCGATAAGCGGCCAAATCAAACCTCTGCTGGCAAGAAAGAAGTCCTCTCCCGTACCACGTTTCCTGCTTTTATACATGCTGACGCCGACGACGATCATGAAGAAAAAAACAAATAATGAAATATCAAAAATACTTAATTCCATAAGGGTTCCTCTGTGTAATGTGGTCTACTATAAATTAGTTAAATATTGTCACCCAATGGTTCTTATTTTCCATCCTCTTCTGGTCTTGTCGGTTTACCACGGTAATCATAATCTGTGCACCTCCATTGGAACAATATGTATAGAAAAGTGCCTCCAGTTGCGACCGATATTGATTGAAAACTATACCATACATATGTTACAATGTGTATTTTTTTTGAGCTTAGCTTTAAAAAACATTTGCAACTCTCAGGGTCTGTCTGCAAGCACATAGTTATCCATCGTAATAAAAAAATCATTGATAATACCATAGATATCAAACCACTCCCAGATAGTTATCTTTCTGGGATTATCGGGTCTTTCAACCCATTTCCCGTCCTTGAAAATAGGAGCAGGATGTGCATAGTTTTCAGCCCACGATGGATTTTTTATCACCGCGACGGCAGCGAGGTCAAACAGAGCCCTGCCGGGCGGATCACCCCACATCTGGTATTTTTTAAATAATTCTACGGAGTAATCACCCCAGTTGTAAAATTCACCACCGTGCCTTCCCGTAACCGGTTCAGATAACTGCGGACCTTTGCCGGGCATCCGGTGCAGTATCTGAGCTTTTGTTACCTTTACGGCATCCGTACCCGAAGGGTCGCCATATCTTACCGTAACCATCTCAAAAGGTACATCCACATCCAGGATGAAATTCATTGCTCCGATATCCCAATCCTGATTGTGTTCGCCCGGCTCGGGATAATTTGAACCGAGCCATACAATCCTGACACTTTCAGCGATACGCGGCTCTTTTAATAGTGCCAGGGCAATGTTGGTAAGCTTACCCACCGGCAGAAGTATTAACTCCTGGTTCCGTTCGCGCAAGGCCTGTTCGATGATAAAATCCACCGCTTCATAACCATCGAAATCAGGTTTATGAATATAATCCCTGATTTCTTCAAAGGAATCCTGTGCCCCTGTGAGTAGAGGTATGCGATCAAAGACACCGCATAGCTGCATTACCCTTTTTGCCTCATCGTAATGATCGCTCACGGGTGAGAAAGTATCATAGCCATCGGGATCGCTGGTGGCATTGACCGTTACTCCTTCGACGGCAAACACATCGCCGTTGAATAATAGATATGCCAGAGCGTGCTGGTCATCTACCTCGTTGTTGGCATCGGTATCGAAGATTACATGGTGTTTCAAGGGTGCTCCTTCGCGTTGATCATGTTTTTGGTCACAGGAAATAATGAATAATGCCGGAAGAAGTATAACGAACACCCGGTAGATAAAGCCCTTAGAGAAAAAACCGGCTATTACCTGTTTGGAAGTATAATTTTTCATGTTGATTTCCGTTTATAGGTAAATATTTTGGATTATTATTGTCGGGAATTTTATTCTATAACTTTTAGTACAGCCACATAGGATCTATGATCTGGAGGAGTAAGCGTGATAATACGCTGAGGACCCCACCAATGGGTGCCGTCATAGTTATCCCATTCGGGTTGAATGATTTCTTCTTCGCTCCATGTAAGTGAAGCAATATCCAGCCATTTGAGAGATACTTTGTCAACGTATATCCATGGATCAAGATGCACGGTAGCTCTTCCACCGGGGAAATATATAGCGTAAGCCGTTCCTATATCTGCCATGCAGTAAACATCCACAGAATTACCAACAGTTGAGAAAGCTTCATAGGGAGCTGCTTCAAAGATGTTAAACTCCTCCATAAACATATTGACAGCACGAATAGTTTGCTTGGCTCTTTCGGAAAGACCTATGCCCCAGTAAAAATCATTCCCCCTGTATGCAGGCCGGTGAAAACGGGTGGAAGCAGCACCCCCGAATATATTCCTCCAGAAACGCTCAACTGCTTCTTTTTCGGTTCCTGCGGCTGTATTGGTTCCAACGCCTTGACCGTAAACCTTTTCGTTGTTAATGGGCATGGGACCATGCTCATCCAGGGCGATCATTTTTCTCCACAAAAGCAGATTCTCCCAATGTCTCTTCCCCACAGCTCCCAATGCATCCTGATTGTTTTGCGAAACATCTGCAAAGGAAAAGACATCGCGGTAAGTCATAACTCTGCGCACGCCATTTTCGGGGGCGAAGAGCATAGTCGTAACATAAATGTCACGTCCATGCTTTTTTGCCGCTTCTTTGATATACCTTCCCCAGTGATTATCCCACTCGGCGGACAACCCACTTTCATTCCCGATGTTATAGAGAACGTGGCCATATTGTGCCGTTATAGAAATGAGTTTATCGATGTAACGGTGCTGGTAATCCAATGCTTTTTCATTATTATCCAGCAACGATCCTCCGTAGTAATCCCATGCATTTGTAATGGTACCGGGTTCCCAATTGATATTGTTCGCTGGGTTGAGGGGATGCACTTTGAATCGCCCGTATTCATCGTCGCCGGACAGGTCAAACCAGTCCCAAAGTGTCAACTGCACTATAATGTCCCGTTTATGGGTTTCATCAAGGAAGAACCTGAGCTTATCCCAATATTCATCATTCCACTGTTCAAGGTCATACAGCCCGTTCTCCAGTTGCTTGGCCGCAAATGTATCGCCTTCATTCCGGTCGCTCATAGTGTTGCGTACATAATTACCGCCTGCCGTCTTCATACTATCTAAATGTTCGGTCAAAACTTCACCCGTCCATTGCCAGAGGTTATCGCGGTCGCTGGCACCAATGAGCATGATCGGCTCACCCTTATATTGCCAGTACCAAGGGTTTTTGTGATACGGCTGGATTGAGTAGTCGTTTTTAATCGATAATTTTTCAGGATTATTGGTTCCTGCAAATGTATTATGCTGGGAGCTAATAAACAATATCAGAAAAATTATTGCAGTGTTTATAATAAAAGTTTTCATAGCGTTTTGTCTCCTTTCCATAGATTATTATTTTTTTACCTGTATCACCTTTAAAAGAAGCATCAATCAGATACGTCTGATCAATACCGCCCACTGATCATCCGAAGGGGTTTTCAGTGTACCCGGAAATTGCATGGTATAGGGTTCTCCCCATTGTGAAGACCGAATCTGAAGCCAGTTAACTTCGTATTCTCCGGGAGGTACATTTAGGGATACATCACCTTTCCCGGTAAAATAAATGGCAAATTCTTTATCATCTATGGATATACAGAATGCTTCATTTTCTTCCCGGTTTGTCAAAAGATGGTTGGCAGGTTTCATGTTAAAAAAGTCCAATGAATCGGTTAGCATACGCATGCTTTTAATGTGGTGTTGTGCCACGTGGTTAAGCCCCATCCCCCAGTCGGGCCGATGAAACCTGGCTGAGGCATGCCCTGCAAAAATGTTTCTCCAAAATCTTTCTTCACCATCCTTATGAAATGCTGCCCAGTGAATATTATCATGACCAATCGTATTCATCATGCCACCATATATCTTTACATTGTTTATAGGACGCGGGTATCGTGAAAACAATACATGATTTCTTACAAACAGCGAAGTATTATAGTGCACTTCACACCGTTGAGCATTGTTATTGGAAATATCAATAAACTGATACGATTCGGGATCGTTAATGGTATTACTTGGTTTTGCCCATGAACTGAGCTCCAGATTCAGATATTCGGAATACCATTGGCCAAGGTCAGGGTGTTGGGTTACCGCTCCCGGCACCAATCCATTGGTAGGGTCCCAGTTATCCCACATCTCGGTTACATAGATTTTCTTGCCTGCTTTTTCCGCTATATCCCTAATGTATGCCGACCAGTAGCGTCCCCATTCGGGACGTGCCTTTGTTTCGTTGTCAATACAATAGAGTACATTGGGGTATTGCAGGGCAATCGACATAAGCTTGTCGACAAATTTTTGCTGATACTCCAGTACGATCTTATTATTGTCCAGTTCAGGTACAGTTCTGAAAAATGGATTGTTTTGGGTTTGGGGGGGATAGTCAACTATTTCCGGAAGTCTGCTCTCGCTGGTTGTGTATGTGTTATTAATTAGCGGATTAAAGGGGTTATCTGCCCAGCGATCACCCCAGTAAAAATCATATGTCGCCCAGATTTCCACCTGTACAATGATATCACGCTCAAGGGCAAGGTCAAGAAACGTCGTAAACCTGTTCCAGTATTCGACTCCGGGTTCATCGAGATCGTACAATCCGTTTTTCATTTCAAAGGGTTTTGCATTGCCCGGGTCACGGCTGCTCATAGTAGAACGGACGTAATTACCGCCGACCGAAGCAAGCAGATCGAGATGTTCTTTCAGGTTATCGATCTGAAAAAGGTTATCCTGCACCGAGCCGCCCAGCAGTAAAACCGGCTCTCCCTTGTATTGCCAGTACATAGGATTTTCGGTATAAATTTCGATAGGTTGGATGTTGGTATTCCGGACAGAATACTGTGCGCGGATGTGGCAATTTCCTAACAGCAATATCAGGAATGAGATCAAAATGATCTTTGGTATTTGGTAATTTGATTTCTTCATAGACATTTACATTCCTCTCGGAAAAACGGTTAATCTCAGTTTTGAAGCTCCATAGGGTATAAGAGTAACGGTTTCGCATTCGGTGGCGAGACTTTTTTTAATTACTTCTCTATCGGGGAGTGCGGGTGTAAATAACCACTCACCTTTTTGCTCTCTGGGCGGCAGCTTTTCCCAATGTGTAATAAGTCCCTCCTCATTATACACAGGCACCCATTCTTCAAACACCATACTGGTCTCCTTTTGTATTTCCCAACTATGTACTCTGCGTGCGGGTACTTGTAGTTTAATAGGAGTGTTTTCCGCATACCAGGGATTACCTGTCATGGGCTTACGAATGATCTCTACTTTTTCATCAATATTTTCGGGAGTTAAGCAGAGAGCGTAGTTCCACGGACTATCAGGGTAAACTTCGTAAACCGGAAACTCCTTCGTGCAGCGCAGGTCGGTACTGTCAGTGACAAATCTGCCATCCTTTAGAATTGTTCCGTAGCAATCAGTATGCGGTTTCCATTCTTCATCAATCCTTAGAGAGTAAACAAGCGGACCATACTCAACTGAAATGCCATTCTCGGGTCCATCCACAAGTTTTAATTCATGGGGTAATATCAGTTCAATAACATCCCCATCTGAGAAACTACGGTACAATTCAACGTAATGATCATCGTTTTGTTGAACGGGATGATGAACGCCATTAATTATTAGTTCGGGAGCAGTGCACCATTCCGGTATGCGAAACAGGAACGGGAATTCAACAGTCTCTTTCATAGTAAACTGAAATCGAATAGTATCGCTGAAGGGGTAGTCGGTTTTCTGGCGGACAGTCACGGGTTTGTCCTTTGCTCCAACAGTTGTGGAGACGGTTGAGGGCACGTACGTTGCCGCTGCCAATCCGTTATCGAGAGTTTTCATCCACGAGCGGGCTATATAATTAGGTATTATGCGGTTAACATTACCGGCACAGCACTCAGTGGAAGGATTCGGTCCGAATTGCATGGAACCATCACCCCATTTGATAAAGTTGTTTCTGGTAAGTATTACCTGGTTGGGGGCTGAGAAGTATTGAAATGCTTTCACGTTCGGCTTTATTGCTCCCGGAGCGGCATTGAAAATCGCCCTTTCAAGTTTATCCGCATATTGAGTATCTCCTGTTGCCATAAGCAAATAGCCGTTACTCCACATGAAGTCGGCAATATCACATGCTTCATGCGATTCCTGCGAGGTGACTAATCCTATGTGCTCAGATGAAACATTAACGCCGCTTATCAACATATGGTATTGGTCAAGCTTCTGATACGCTTTAATTGAAACATCCAGGTATTCCTGCTTGCCGGTGTACATGTATAGAATTGCACCCAGCTTTGCCCTTTCATTGTATGTTACACCATGTTCGTTGGTGGGCTTACCGTCCATCAGACGCTGTGAACTTGTATTATTGTCGGGATTCCTTTTATCGGTTAACCTGTAAATATCTTTAGCAAAGGAGAGCAGAGCCGTATCGCCTGAATGGGCGTAAGCAAATAAAACTATTTCGAGGTTTGTCGATTCTCTGATTCCTGTATGGGGATATTTATCGTGCAGATAATGTCTGCGAAGGGCATCAATAATATCCCGGTCGCCTGTTGCAAGATATTCAGCCATGAGAGAGCGAAAGAATACCGTATGTACCCACCTGTCGTCTTCGTAGCTGGGTTTAAGATGCAGGGGCCCGACGTATCCGTCAGGGTGCGCATTGTCAAGAGTATAATAAATGTGGCGGTGAGCTTTGTCTATAAGAAAGCTATCCTGTAGCAGATATCCGCTTCGAATCATACCGTCAATCCAATAACCTGTTTGCTCATATGGCCACCAACGGTTTACGCCTCTATTGTTGGTTATGCTATCAGCCGACCAACCTTCGGTATTGAACGGATACCCTCCGTGTTCATCTAAATATCCGGTTAACCCGTTCCGTTGATTGATTAAGTATTCTTTAGCCCAACCCCCGGGGCTAATGGATGTTATCGGCAATTCTTTGAATTGACCAAAGTACTCCGGGGTTGCCTCGGGTGTCGTACATCCGGGAATCGACGTGAGATATAATAAAAGAAAAACTATACTAATCACATTACATTTTGCATTTAATTTTTTTGATAAAAACATATTTCGCCTCGCTTATATATACGAGAAAATCACCATAGGTTTGAAATCCCTGGTTTTCAAATTCGCCAATTACAATTGGCTCACCGTTTCTGTATTCAAGATATCTAACGTTACTACTAACCTTAAAGTGTATCGTATCCTGCTGCTGGCAAACCGGACTATTCCGGATATGGATCCCGCATCCATTTCGCTCGACGCGCAAAATCTTCCTGGACATCGGCTCGCCATCGCCACACGGTTTTCTGCCCGTCTGGATGATCTATCCAGTGGTTTCGGTCGGGTTGAGCGCGTATGAATTGACCGCCCCAACCCGGCTGGCTTGGATCTTCCGGATCGTTAATTCCGCGAACGCCGCTGACCAGGTGAAGAAAAGACGGCGAATCTCCCTCCATCACACCACGCCTATCCGGATACCAGCCCGCTTCCGGATAAAGTGCTGCCAGCATCCCGTTGCCCCATCGAATGTGCCTGTAGAGCCATTCCAGGTCCGCCAGTGATGCGTCCGAGCCGGGTGCGTCGTAGAACATCCCCCTCCAGTTATCTTCCGAGTAGATTACGAATAGTTCTGGAAACTCATCCATAAGCCACTGGCTGGTGCCATCCTGCAGTGCGATGAAGTAGACACGTATCTTTTCCACGAACTGCTCTACCTCCGACTCCTTGCGTGTCTCCCGCACTTTCCAGAGCGCCTGTGCCAGCTCTCGCGAACCTCCCCAGAACAAGAACCATATGGGACGCGGATCCGACGCATCATCCACGAGCGAGATGATCGCCTCCGACGCCTCGCTGTCCATTCCCTCGCCGATGATTTCCTCCACAGGGCGCGCATGACTATCGGACCGCCCGGTCCAGGTTACGGAGCGCAGCTCGTCAGCTGTGGGATACGCCGGGTCGTGCCGGCGCAAATTTTCATCGATGCGATCGTAGATATCAAGCAGGTCGAGTATCCCGCGCTTATCGGCAATGTTAGCGAGTGTTGCCGCCGAGGCGATGAGGCCCTCCACGTCCAACTCATTGGTATAGAGCAGAAACCGGATCATTGACTGCACATCATCCGCGTCACTGCGCAGATGATCAGGACCGAATTCGGCTCCGCCCGGAATGACACCGAGTGGCGGGAAATCGGTTGAAACGACAACGCGCGGCTGTGCCATGAGGCTGTTCAAGCCCAAAGCCAGGCAGACAAAAAATATGACAAGATTTTTCATAATTGGACCTCATATGTTTCACTATTTTTTATATTTCGCTCTTTTATCAAGTTACCTTCATTGTATATTTTAAGCTGCATTTCATCTTCCACACGGTCGATTCTGAACTTCAGATCAGCTCCCATTATACGCACGTGATTGAGTTCGAAAAAATCCCATTCTTCGGGGATATTGGGGGTTATGATAAATTTTTTATAGCCGGTGGGTTCAATGCCAAGTACTCCTTCGGTAAATATGCGGCAATAGAGAGCACTTTCGGCAGAAAGGTGACGCATACCATATTCAGGATAAGCTTCTACTACATAGGGTGCACGAGCCCCAAGCAGCCTTGTACGGGAGAAAGGAATCAATCTTTCCAATGCACTGTCGCCGGCACCGGCAATAAATGCACCCCTGAAAGCATACAATGTTCCCCTGTCCCAAAGCACATTGTCGTTGGGATCCACAAGGATACCATCGTCGGTCCAAAGTCTATTGAAAAGTGCCTTTAACGTACCTTCCTTACGGGTATCAATACCCATAACCAGCGGAAGACATATCCAGTGTCTGAAGGTATCATGACCGTCAAAATATCTATAGGTTTCAATGCCATCAATGGTGGCTCCGAAGTAGTTCTCAATCGCTTTCTCCAGGTTCGCGGCTCTTTGGTTATAATTGCTTATCAGAGATTGGCCTTTGCCAAGCATTGCTGCTACTCTCGCACCGTTTATCAGCCCTCCATAGTAAAGTGATGAGGTTGAAAGATTGGCATCCCCGGTGGCAATACGTCCTTCCATTTCATCGGTGTCCGACAGCACCACACCATGTTCATTGCGGTTGTTGTGATTGTACTCTAAGCTCCACTCAATAAGAGGCCATAGTTCTTCTGCGACCTCTTTGTCCCCTAATGCCAATACAAACTGTGACGTACCGTAAGCGATCATTGCAGCATCACCTCTGTCATGGGAGCAGCAAGGCAATACCCCTTCCATTTCAAAGGATGATTTAATGAAATCCCCTTCTTCAGGTATGTTTTGCATAAATTTAATGTAGGCATTGTATGCAGCAATGTTCCCATTTTCATAACCAAGATAAGGGAAGAAGGGTCCTGAATACTCCACCTGATCGTTTGCCCACACACCTGTATAGTAATTACCCCCACCGGGAGAATGTACCAGTCCCATTTTAGTGTCAAAGATGTTTTCTGCCGCTCTTATTTTAGAGAAGTAAAAAAGTGTATTGAGCA
>PWXV01000031.1 GCA_003568415.1 Ignavibacteriales bacterium | reverse complement strand
TTGAATTTGAGGAAAAAATAGACGGTAAACTTCTTAAGAAAAGAGCTGCATATACCCGGGTTGTAGGTAATCAGTATTTTGAGTTCGCACCTACAACCCGGCTTCTTCGTTGGTTTCTCCCCCGGATGGTCTTCAGTATAGATCCTGAAGAAGAAGGTTGCAGATTCAGTCAGGAAATTCATATCCGGATCGGTCCGATAGGGAGACGGTTGAACCGGAAGGAATTTGAAGCGGTGAAACAGCATATCAAGGAAGAATGTGAGAATCTGAAGAAACTGACGGAAAGGCTTCCGGAACAAGATACAAGATCATTGTAATTCAGCCAGTGAGTAGGGAGGTATGTATATGAATTATCCGATGATTATCTCAATAGCATTTTTAATCTTTTTATTAGTCACATTATCAGGAACGGCACAGCATTCAAGTGATTACAACGATGAACGTATTCACCGAACAGTATCGGACGATGGTACTGAAATTGCCGGACGTGTACTCGGGCAAGGTCCGCCGCTCGTACTTGTTCACGGCGGCCTCGGAGACGATTCAACGTGGGAATCGTTGCTGCCTTACCTTACCGATAACTATACCTGTTACGTAATGAGTTTGCGCGGTCGTGGTTTGAGTGGAGAGCCGTCTGAACCGGACTATCCAATTGAACGGCTCGTGGAAGACATAGTTGCATTCGCGGAGAGCGTCGGTGAACCGGTGTATCTTATGGGATTTTCGCTCGGAGGCACGCTGGCTATTCCAGCTGCAGCGCAATCCGCTTCGATACGAGCTGTCGCCATATACGAAGGGCCGGTGTTCGATGTTATCGGCGATGAACATGCAGTACGGTTTGCTGAGTCCGCTGAAAATGCATTTGCAGCAGCTGCCGACGGGAGGATGGCTGACGCCGCACGGTCTATCATAGAACCGGTTGCCAATGACGATGAGTTGAACGAGCTTTCTGAAATGGGAATATTCGACGTCTGGGCTGTGAATGTTCCTATCACAATCCGGGAAATGCAACAAGCTCCCGATCCTGAATTGGGTGGTCCCACTCCCACTCAACCATCTATACTGGAACATATAGGAGTACCTGTTCTGTATCTGCATGCATCAGAAACACCTACAGACTGGTACGTTGAGAGCGCACAATATCTCGGCGAGCATATTGATAATATGACCGTGGTAGAAATCGAAGATGTCGGTCACTTTGCTCCGCACCTTCAACCCGAAGTAGTTGCCGATGAACTAATACGATTTTTTGATATTGTTCGGTAGGTGTATTTATCGGGACATTCACTACACACAATTTGCTGTCTGGCTGCACCACTTGGAAGAAGGAAAGCGAGAACTTTAAGTCACTAATTGAACACGTTATGTAATTTCAAAAATTAAAGTAGAGAGGAGTGAATCATATGCGATATGTTTTTCGATTCAACGTGAGGTTTGCATTAATATTAATGCTATGTACCGGATGGATGCTGACAGGTTATGCATTTCAAGACAGCGAACGACCGGGGAGACACGGATCAAATCTACTCGATTATCCTGAAGCAAAAGTCATTACCGATTGGAACGAACTGATAGTATCCACAGCTGCTGAAGTCGATGGATTTCAGACCCTGCTCGGTAATCGCGCCGTTCCGCTTATGCACCTGGCCGTTCACGACGCACTCAATGCCATTGTCCCGGTTTATGATCAATACGCCTACACGAACACAGCCGGTGAAGCTCATCCAATAGCTGCCGCGTCACAGGCCGCCCATGATGTGATGGTGGAGATCTTTCCGGACCATGCAGAGTCAGCCGCCGAACTTCACCGAAAATGGCTGGAACGTGTACCCGGGGGAAGTAAAAAGGAACAGGGCATCAGAATTGGCAGTGAGTCGGCACAAGCTATTATAGATCTTCGGGAGGATTCCGGTTACGATTCAATTGGCGAATTTACTCCGGGCAGCGAGCCGGGTGAATATAGGATCACACCTCCCTTTGAAGAACCCATCGGTACCGGCTGGCCGGAAACGGAGCCGCTGAGTATGACGTCACCCGATCAGTTTCGACCGGGTCCACCACCGGCTCTCGACAGCGAAGTATACGCCCGGGAGTTCGAGGAAGTAAAACGGCTTGGCCGAAAGAATAGTGAGGAGCGAACAGACGACCAGACCCACATCGGGTACTGGTTCGCCGAATACCCGACAGTCGCCTATCCCGATTTCTCCCGCACTCGCGTGCTGGCGGAGGACATCAACCTGTGGCGTGCAGCCCGGCTATTTGCACTCCTTGCGATCGATAACTTTGACGGACTGATCTCGGTGTTTGACGCAAAGTACGAGTATACATTCTGGCGACCATACACGGCGATTCGTAATGCGGACCGGGACGGCAATCCGGCAACAGAGCCCGATCCCGACTGGGAACCGGAGATGACGACCGCCCCACATCCCGACTATCCGGCGGCGCTTTCTACTCTGTGTGCAGGCGGCGCAGTGGTGCTCAAAGACGTTTTCGGTTCATCGAACATTCCGTACACGCGTGAAGCCGGCAGCGTTCCCCGGGGGACCCCCGCCGCGCGTTCCTACGATACGATCGACGAAGCAGTAGAACACTGCAAGTTATCTCGCATCTACAATGGTTATCACTTCCGTACGGGGCTCGTCGTGGGCATCGAGATGGGAGTCGAGCGGGCACATCACATGCTCGGGAACCATCTTACGCGTCAACCCGGTGTAGAATATCCTGAGCTTACGGATTTTTAAATAACCAATGAAATGGTAAAGATAAACGAAAATTAAAGATATTGAGGTTAACATTATGGCTAATGAAAGAGTAGATTACCAGGCAATTACGAAAAAACAAAAGGAAACCTGGGGCGCGGCCGGTTACCAACCTATCGCCCTCCAAATCATGGACACGAGTGAGGATCTGATCCGGACCGTTGATCCGCACCCCAGACAGCGCGTTCTTGATCTTGCTTGCGGGACAGGAAACGGAGCGCTCGTCGCGGCAAGGCGGGATTGCGAAGTAGTGGGCGTCGATTACGCCCCATCGTTGATTGAGCAGGCTCGTAAACGT
>PWXV01000140.1 GCA_003568415.1 Ignavibacteriales bacterium | reverse complement strand
TACTCGAGCGTAAAGCTTGTATTCCCGATATGCGATACCCGGGTATCCACCCCGACCTTCCCTATAAAGATCGGCTTTACATAATCAACTTCAGCACGGGCGATGACAAAGTCGGGCTCATTCTCGCCGGTAAACCAGTCGTGAAATATCTTCAATCGCGCGTATTCGAAATACGTCAGGTAAACAGCATTGTTTACATGACCAAGAGTATCAAGATCACGATACCGAACATCTAAAGTTATCTTCATTTTCTAAAATCTGATTTCCGGTCTCAATTTTTCAATATAATAATCTTCAACATACTAACGCTCACCAGCTTCTCTTTTTCATTAAAAATCTTTATCTCCCATAACTGTGTTGTTTTGCCGAGATGTAACGGACGTGCAATTCCGGTTACAGTGCCTTCGGTTACGGAGCGGATGTGATGCACCTCTATATTAAGTCCCACGGCGTAGTGCGTATCACGGTCGATTATACAATGCGATGCAACACTGCCAAGTGTTTCGGCAAGTGTAGCTGATGCGCCTCCGTGCAGCAACCCCATCGGTTGTACCGTTCGTTTATCGACAGGCATAGTTGCTTTCAAATAATCGTCACCGACGTCGGTGTAGACGATCTCCAGGTGTTCGACCATAGTGTCTTTTGAAAGATCATTTAGGGCATCAAGTGTTGGTTTTTCTTTCCATATCATATTATCTGACATAAATTTTATAAAATCCTAAATCTTAATTTTCTAAATCCTGAACAAACTCAAAATTCAAATGATCAAATAACAAAACCGGATGTGCAGTTACTTGTTTTGATATTTAGTAATTGGAAAATTTGATATTGTTTAGAATTTCTGATATTGTTAATTAGAGTTTGTATTTTCGCCAGTATCTTACCAACCCCATAACATTCATCCAGAACGGATCGGCGAATTCGTATGCCGTTAAAAGTTCACCGACGATATTTTGATTTTGTAACAGATCCTTTGACATTGCTTCATATTCTTTCGTGATCTCCTCGTCTGTTTTTCCCGCTTTCAGTTGTTCACCGACCCAATCCGACCATTCGAGCAGACGGGTTTCCATCTCCTCGAGGTGCGGGAAAACATCCCCGGACATCCCGAAATGGGTCGGATAGAGAGTATCCGGCTTGATATCGCGGAGCTTATTCAATGTTTCCTGCCACTGTTCGATATGGATATCGGGCGGTGGAGTCGGTGGTACAACCGGTCCGCCGGCAATTCTGATCCCCGCTGCATCGCCGGTAAATGCAATTCCCTCTATTATGTATACATTGTGGTGCGATGCGTGTCCCGGTGAATCGATTACCCGGATTTCATTCCCGCCGATTTTGATCCTCTGACCGTCTTCCGTCGCCCGTAGACGGTCTTCCGGAACGGGATTTATCGTACCCCACAATTCTTGCATCTTATCGCCGTATATCCGCTCAGCCGACGCAACGAGTTTTGATGGATCGGCAAGGTGTTTTGCACCACGGGGGGGGACATAGATCATCGCCCCCTTCTCAGCAAGCCTCCACGCCGCGCCTGAATGATCGAGATGGATATGTGTGACGAATACATGTTGTATATCTTCAATAGAAAAACCGGCCTCACTGACGGATCTTTCGAGGTTTTCATAAACCGTATCGGGGCCGGTTTCTATCAATACCGGTCCCTCGTTTGTCTCTATTACATAGGCAGCAATTACATTCGGTACAAAGAAATTAAGATCGAATTGATGAAGATTCATGATCATTTGTCCACAGGTTGGTTTTACATATACACTAAAAAAGTAACGGAAAAATATGAAAGTTCCAAATGGAGATTGCTTGCGTCGTATTCAAAGAATTCTTAATTTCACATAACCGGTGTACATTATACAAATGACGGAAATATTTTCCCATACATTATGCCCTAATAATGTACATCCCATAAAAATAATATAACAGCCAGTAAATCCCCTCCCGACAACGACATTCCGATGGCTTGGTAATCATCAGTCTCCCCTTTTATTAAAAGTCGCAGACCATCTTGCTTCCCCTTGCATCTCATCTCCCCATTCCTTTACTTATATTTTTATAATGTTCCACAAAATGAGGATGTGTTATGATCTGGGAGCAGAAGACAATCACGCTCAAATCCCGAGGACGGGGATTTCATATCGTTACCGATGAAATTACCTCGCAATTGGCGGAATTGAAGAATATCACCACCGGCATTGCACATATTTTCATCAAACACACCAGCGCGAGCTTAACCATCAATGAAAATGCCGATCCTGACGTGCGGGTGGATATGGAAACGCATTTCAACCACATGGTCCCTGAAGATGAATCGTATTATCGCCACACGCTTGAAGGACCTGACGATATGACATCCCACATTAAAAGCTCGCTTCTCGGCAGCAGCGTTTTTGTGCCCATAACCGACGGGAAATTCAATGTCGGAACATGGCAAGGCATATTCCTGTGCGAACACCGAAACAGCCCACACCACCGCAAGGTCGTTGTGACACTCTTCGGAACAAATGAAAAAAAATAATTACGAATCGGAAATTATTCAATTTGCGAATGGTCGAAAAATTCCGCATATTGGTTGTTCACTATGTATAAAAAAGTTACTGAACAATGCAGGAGGAACTGTACATGGCGCGCGCAATGAGTAATATGGAGTACTTTCGCCAGTTTATTAAAGATAAAAATGTAGCATCCCTCTTCCCCACATCACAATTTGCTGTCAAGCGAGCCTTCAAAAACATAAACTTGAACGGATATAAAGTTATCGTTGAATACGGACCCGGAGAGGGCGCCTTTACCCGCCGGATGCTTAATGAAATGGCTCCTGATGCCACTCTCATCGCAATTGAAACGAATGAAGAAATGGTAAAAGTATTGAATGAGATCAACGATAAGCGTCTCATTGTCGTGAAAGATTCGGCCGAAAATATTAAAGGCATTCTCAAGCAAAACGGTTTTGACAATGCGGATTGTGTCGTATCAGGGATACCGTTTACTTTTCTTAAACGGCATCAACGCGAAAATATCGTAAAACGTACAAGAGAAGCATTAAACGGCCACGGTATGTTTATCGTATACCAGAATTCCTATTATGCAGTTAAGTATCTTGAAAAAGAATTTGATCACATTGCCCGCGATTTTGAACCACGCAATATTCCGCCGCTTTTCATAATGCGGTGTACTATATAATCAGTTGCCTGTTGACGGTTATCAGTTTCCGGATTACCTTTCCCTATGTAAACCGGAAACTGAAAACTGTAAACACAAAACCCGATGCACTAACGCTGTCTCCTCTGAATATATTTATCCACATCAAATTTTCGCTTCGCGCCGTTGTAATTCATATACCTGACTTTACCGAACACCGGGCGTTCCGCCCACGCGCGGTCATGGACGCCGCCGATACTCCAGGCAAGACCGGTATAACCGTTTGGATCACGCCCGTCGAGTTCGTATTTATCATTTAAATAAATGCCGATCGCAAGCGCTTCCTCCGGTGAATCAGTCCATTCAAGAATTTTCTTCGCCCAATACATACGCATATAACCATGCATCTTACCGGTTTCGACCATCTCGATCTGAGCAGCATTCCATAACGGATCGTGAGTACGTGCCTGCTCAAAATCATCGACTGAATATACATGGTCACGGGCATCATTCCGGTGCTCGTTCAATGTTTTCTGTGCCCAGGCCGGAAATCCATCGAATGAATCGTACTGTTCGTTATAAAAACAAAAGTTATCAGATAACTCGCGGCGAATAATCAATTCTTCAAGAAATACCTCACGCGATAGTTTTTTCTTTCTGCTTGAGGTAACTGCAAGCGCTACACGCTGGGCGGATATTTGCCCGAAATGCAGATACGGTGATAGATTGGATACGGCATTCTTGTTTGGGTCGTTGCGGTCATCGGCATAATGTGTAATCCGGTTATTGAGAAATTCATCCAGCATTTTTGCAGCAGCTTTTTCACCTGATTGTAACCACGCAACCTTCCCCACTCCGGTATCGACTTTCAATGAACTTCGCGCTTTAATCCAATCAACCGGGTCAGGCAATGTATCATTATGCGGATGTTTTTTCACCCCTGGTATTTCCACCAGGTATTTATCGAGCAATCGATGTATCTTGGGGCGAATCGTGTAGGCACCGAACTCCTGCTTATCAGATGCATCCCTGCACGGTACTATATTGTGTGCATCCACTTCGTAAAACGAAACCCCGGCTGACTTCGCTGCCTTCTCCTTCCAGGATCGCTGGATTTTGATTGGCGAAAAATCAGATATAATCACACTTGCTTTTATTTTACGGATATATTCGGGGATTCTCTGCTCCGGCGATCCGCTCAACAGGGTAAAAGGTATTGCATATCTGCGAAGTGTACTCTCAACCTCCTCTAATCCTTGTATCATAAACTCATACTGGCGAACCGTTGCGTCAAGAAACCGGGGGACCAGGCAAAAGACCACCTCAAGCCATTCCTTTCGTTCAAGCGCAATTTCCTGAGCATATACTAATGCCCAATTATCATGAACGCGCTGATCCCGACTCATCCAATAGACAACAGGGCCGGATGAATGATCACCCCTGATCAATGTTTTTGTTCTAAAATTGTCTACCATAGTGCATCAATATAATGATTTTTGTCCTAAGAATCTGTTTCTCATTAATTCGTAAAAATTGTAAATCAGTCTATTTTTAATTATCTTGTAAATTACATATTTACAGGATTTATGAAGTTTTTTTCATTACATCCTGCCTGTGTTTACTACTGTGGAGCATATATGCGTTTACTATTATTCGGCCCTCCCGGTGTGGGCAAGGGAACACAAGCGACGTTACTCAAAGAGGAATACAAAATTCCCCATATATCAACCGGTGACATTCTACGGCAGGCAGTAGCCGAAGAAACAGAACTGGGATTAGAAGCAAAAAAATATATGGATAAAGGTGAACTCGTACCGGACGAAGTTATGATCGGCCTGGTGCGTGAAGTTTTTAATTCACCGCTCTGTGAAAAAGGATTTATACTGGACGGTTTTCCGCGCACCGTTGCACAAGCCGAAGCACTGGATCGGGTATTTTCAGAACTATCCATTGAGCTTGATGCAGTTATTGATTTTCAAGTAGAGGAAAACGAAATAATAACGCGACTATCAAAACGGTTAACATGCCGCTCATGTAAGAGTATTTTCAATACATTGGTTGATTCACTCGATCAGAACGGATCGTGTCCTAACTGCGGCGGAGAACTTTATCAACGGGATGATGATAAACCCGATGTGGTAAAGCAACGCCTACAGGTTTACAATCAATCGACGATGCCTGTTCGTGAATATTACCAAAAATCCGGCAAGCTCGTCACAATAAATGGCAGCGGTGACATCGATAAGGTAAACAAACAGATTCTTGATGCAATTCAAGAACTGAACAAGCAATAAAACATTTGGAGAACAGAGCATTGTGGAGCAATTGAAAACCTTCCGAAAACCGACTATGAAAGACCTTAAGGACAAGCCGATGGTGGTGGCACATCGGGGGTTTTCAGGGAAAGCACCCGAGAATACGATCGCAGCGTTCAACTTAGCACTTGAAACGGGTGTTTCGATGATCGAATTTGATGTTCAAATGTCGAAAGATAATAAAGTAGTGGTTATCCATGATTCGACAGTTGACCGTACAACCGACGGGACGGGCAAAGTCTCGGATATGGAACTCCATGAACTCAAAATGCTTGATGCCGGCTCATGGTTCGATGAAAAATATAGAAATGAACGGATCCCTACTCTGGAAGAGGCGATTGAATTGATAATACCAGACGCTCTGGTTAATATAGAATTGAAATCGAATCGTATTGTTAGAAAAGCCGATACACGCATAGTCAATGCAACAGTTGATATAATACGAAAAAAGAAATTGATCGACCGTGTATTATTTTCATCATTCAACCATAAATTGATTAAATATCTAAAAGAGTATGAACATCGGGCACATACAGGAGTAATATTTCATCCCGTTATGCATTTTGGCCGGGTGCCGTCAGCCCTTGCAGCACCGTCCCGGTCGGAAGTATTTGTCTGTTCCAAACGGGAGGTCACCCGAAGACGTATCGCTGATGCTGAAAACCATAATATAATTATAGGCGTATACGGTGTTGATCATCCCGATAATATAAAAGAAATGCTATCGCAGGGAATACACGTGCTCGTCTCCGATAATCCCGATATAGTAATAGAGAATCTGCAACAACACAATATACAAAAAGCATCATAAATAAGGAGTGAACGATAGTGTGGAGATATAAAGGAATACTATGCATGCTTTTACTGAGCGTGATTTTTAAACCGGCATTAAGTAGTGATGAAGGCCGTGAAATAGAGCAAAATCTCAGTTCGATGACGCAGGAGAATGCCCGCGGGTATCTGATGCCGTTAATGGAATCATACTCCTCTTCGACACTCCGGTCAACATACCATTCAGCCGAAATCAATAAAGGCTTCAATATATATATCGGCATGAAAGCAATGATGGCATTTATTCCCGACGAGAGCAGATCTTTTTTTGCAACGACAGCTAACGGCGAGTCGTCTAAAAAAACGGCAACGGTTGTCGGCGATAGAGGAAATGATACATTCCCGAATGGATTCAATTGGCATGTTGTACCGGTAATGATCCCGCAACTTCAAATCGGAAATATTCTCGGCACAGAATTTTCATTCCGATATTTACCTTCTACAAAATTCGATGATAAAATCGGTGATTTCAATGTAATCGGCGGAGGTATCACGCACAGTCTGAGCCAGTATCTCCCGGAAATACCGGTTCAATTCGCAATTCAGGGATTTTTCCAAAAAACGAAATTAGGAAATATTTTTGAAACAACTGGATCGGCTTATAATTTTCTGGCAAGTTCACGGTTTGCCGGACTAACGCTGTATGGTGGGCTGGGATATGAAATTACCGACATCGACGTGCAGTATAATTATTATCCGCCTGAATATGATCCATCACACTCCACTTCACAGCCCGGAGTAATATCTTTTACCGAGTCGATCGATGATCAATTCCGGGCAACGCTTGGAATGTCGCTGCGATTTATTATATTTAATCTTAACGCCGATTATAGTTTTGGTGATTATCAAATAGCAACTCTTGGTTTGGGTATTTCAATATAGGGGGCAGTGTTATCCTATTATGAACAGATACGCTGTACTATTACTGTTTATTTCCTTGATATCATTTATCGGTTGTCGCGGACCGGATGATGAGCGGATTGAAAGCGCCAATATTTTGTTTGAACGGGCTGTTCAATATACCGATCGCGGCCGGTATGAAGAAGCGGAATCAGCGTTCAGGAATCTTCTTCAGGTTGACGCCGATCTTGGAAGAACCGAGCGTGTTGCACAACACCAACGGTATCTCGGAATAATCGCGGAAAATCTGGGACGATTTAATGAAGCCCGCGACTGGTATACCCGATCGATTGAAACCTCCCGGCGAGCTGCAAGCCATGAAGGTATTCTAAACGGCATGAACATGCTTGTCGAACTCGCACTGACAATCGGCGACAAAGAAAAAGCATTCCAGCACCTACAGAACGCACTCACCTATACACATTTTTTTAATTATCCACGGGGTGAATCCATCACATTGATGCATTTCGGTAGTTTCGAGGCCGAGCGCGGAAGGTTCGACATTGCACACCGGCATTTTACCCGTGCCTTTCAAATTGCATCGGGATTAAACGATCCGGAACTACAATTCCAAACACGTATAGCACTTGCAAGAAGTTATATACGCCAAGGTCATTTTAATCAAGCATATGAACATATACAGGAAGCTGAAAATTTAAAAAATACTATCAACAATCAATCGGACAGAATAGATTTTATACTGGCCTCGGGTGAACTCTACGAACAGGCAGGGCAATACGGCGAAGCACTTACATTATATGAGGAAGGTTGGAATACCCACCGCGAACAACCTCGAAACGATAAAAACTTTTTACGTTTGATTGAGTCGCTTGCCGACAGTTATCTAATACACGGTAAATACCGGGATGCTCTGTCATTCTATAATATGCTCGCAGATTTAAGCCGGGATTATGACCGCAAGATAATACACGGCTATGCTTTACTTGGTAAATCCGACGGATTTTTAAAATTTGGTATTGTCGTTGACAATAATGATTATATCCAACAGGCAATAGAACTTGCACGTCACGCCGAAGCGCATTTCGGATCGTTATATTACTTTACCGGTCAGGCGTATGCTGTTTTCCAACAAGCGCGGGGAGCCAGTTTGCTGGGACGTGCCGGCGATGCAATTCAATTGTACAGGAGCGCCCTCGCATTTCTCACCGAGACCTTGACTCCCGAAGGAGTATTTCACTCGCAAATAAGATTTGAACAGAGAAATAACTTAACGAACCCTCATACTGCTATCACGAATTTTTTTGTGAATGAACTAATTCAGAACGGGAGATACGACGATGCCTTCCGGTTTACCGAACTTAACCGGCAGAATATCCTTAATGAGAAAGTATTGAGAATCGGCCTCACTTCATCCGATGAATATTCTGCGGCATACGCCGATTCACTGACACGATCATACAGAAAACTGCGTGGCCTGGACTATGCCCGACTGCGCTCCTACGATCGAAACCGCCAACTCTCTGCACAACGGAATACACTCAGGAAAATGATAACCTCAACCCGTGAATCAATTGAAAGTTTGCAGGGCACACTGTCCGAATCGTTGCCGAACAGCAGACGCTTATTTGACAAAAATGTACCATCACGTACTACCTATCAACAAGCACTGCCGGCAGGCAGAACACTCATTTCGTATTATG
Source organism: Ignavibacteriales bacterium (assembly GCA_003568415.1). Lineage (GTDB taxonomy): Bacteria > Bacteroidota > Ignavibacteria > T3Sed10-11 > T3Sed10-11 > T3Sed10-11. The sequence goes on along the minus strand of PWXV01000140.1, from coordinate 4,585 downwards.
CTACACATACACATCTTCATACCTTCATTATGAACCGGGGTTCAATGCAGGTTCATTCACAGGTGATACCGAAGGAAGTAGTAACGGCACGCACTCAGGCATTACAACGGTTATTGGCTTCTTCTATTTTATATGAAGCTGAAAATAATACACTCGACCGGACACTCCAGCGTGAATATGATGAACATGAACGGTGGATTTATAATACTTTTTTGCAACCGGTACTTGCAAGAACAGGTGCTATACAACATGCCGTCATCGTTTTACCAACAGGAATGCATGATCTCCCATTACACGCTTTGAGAAATCCGCAGCGAAGAAATGAATTCATTGCATCAAATATACGCTTTTCGTATTTGCCATCTGCAACCGTTCTGACATTTCAACTGCAACCTCCCCGACATGTTTCGAACATCGCTGCCTTTGGTAACCCCGGTGGAAACGACTGGGATATTGACTATGAGATACGCGATATACGAGGAATATTTAACAATGCGCGTCTCTATCTTGAATCAAATGCCACTCTTGAACGACTAAAAGAAGAACGCGGAGATATTTTACACCTGGTATCGGAATTTTTCTATCAGCCGCACTTTCCGGAACACTCACACTTCTCGCTCACACGAAGCGGTTCTATTGCAGTACGAAACTTTGAACTGAAACATCTCACCGGGTTGCACCCATTTTCAAATGTTGTGTTATATAATTCAGGTGATGTTATCGAGGGACTCAGTATTGTTCATCCCTATTTATTGTATCTGAACGGCAGCCGTTCAATTGTTGTCAATCATTGGAAACGAGAGGCACGACCGGCAAAATGGTTCAATGAAAATATTTACTCAAATCTCTCGATAGAATATTCGTTCATTGAGGCATATCACGAGGCGCAAAAAACCCTCATTTCCACGCCGGAATACTCACATCCACACTTCTGGGGATCCTTCTTTTTATATTCACCCTGATTTTTATGCTTCCCCCTATTGACATTGTCAAAATTTGTGCGTATTATTAAAACGCTCAAAACGCTCATCATAAAACTTAAAAGGTACTATCGCTTTATGCTATTAAAGTTTAATGGTTTGATCGCCATATTCTTGATTCTAGTCGGATTTTTAGAATTGACGGCCCAGGATACGCAACGCACCGGCAGTATTACCGGTACGGTAAATAATAGTATAACCCGTGAGCCGCTCATCGGCGCAAATATTGTTATTTTCAATACAACGCTCGGTGCGGCAACAAACGCAAACGGACGCTTCCGAATAGATAATGTTCCGGTAGGTACATACGTTTTACGGGCTTCAATGATCGGTTTTTCTTCCTCAACAGTGACGGATGTTGTCGTATCAACGGCGCGTCCGGCAGAAGTGGAATTCACCCTACAGGAATCCAATATAGAGCTTGAGGGCGTTACAGTAACTGCCGGGTTTTTCCAGAAACTACCCGGAGCACCACTGAGCACACAATCACAATCCTATGAAGAAATACGCAGATTACCAGGTGGTTTTGAAGATGTTGTGCGGGCCATTTCAATTTTACCCGGCGTGGCACAAGTTCAGGCAGGGCGGAATGATCTTATCGTTCGCGGCGGAGCGCCGAGCGAAAATCTTTTTCTTGTCGATGGCATCGAAGTAACGAACATCAATCACTTCGGTACTCAGGGTGCAACCGGCGGACCGCAAAGTTTTATCAATCTTGATTTTGTAAACGGTACAAATTTTTCTACCGGGGGATTCGGTGTCCAATACGGCGACCGGCTTTCGTCTGTATTGGAAATTGATTTACGCAACGGCAGAACCGATCAAATTGGAGGAAAAGCGACAATATCCGCCTCTCAGTTCGGATTGAATCTTGAGGGACCGATTAATGAAGATGGGAATTTCATATTTTCCGCACGCCGTAGTTATCTTGATCTGATCTTCAGAGCAGCGGGATTCGGTTTCGTTCCCGAATACTGGGATTTCCTAGGAAAGGTCGATTACCGTGTTTCAAAAAACGACCGGATATCGGTATTAGGTATTGCCGCGTTGAATAATATTCGTATATTTAATGACACTGAACAACAACGTTTTGATAACTCAAGAATTCTTTACAGTAATCAGGATCAATATATCGGGGGAATATCATGGAGGCGGTTGGTGTCATCGGGATATTTGACCGTCACACTCGGCCAAACCTATGTAGATTACGCATACCGCCAGGAAGATATCAATCTTGAACCGATATTTCGTAATGATTCCTATGAATATGAATCATCTTTGCGTACAGATCTTGTGCTACAACTTAACCGCTACACGGAAATTAATATTGGCACCCAGGTAAGGACCGCACAAATAAAAAGTGACCTGTTTTTGCGTACGTTTGAAACCAATTTTCAAGACGAACTAACAATAGACAATACATTCAACGTAACCGGATATAAAGGCGCATTATATTCACAAATTACACGAACATTCGGAGATCTGAGTCTTACCGGCGGATTACGAATCGATTATTTCACTTTAATTGAGAAATCGTTTGCTTTCTCGCCGCGGTTAACGGCACGATATTCACTTTCCGACAAGACCGATCTCAATGCAGCCATTGGAAGATATCATCAGGCACCGTCATATATATGGCTGGCAGCTAATCCTGAAAACCGGAGATTACATCACATTGGTGTTGATCAATATATTATCGGAATAGATCATTTGCTGCGCGAAGATACGCGCATTAGTCTTGAAGGATATTATAAACATTATTTCGGTTACCCGGCAAGCATCACGCGTCAATATCTTGTAATGGCTAATACCGGTGCAGGTTTCGGCGGTAGTGAGGAAGGATTTGCTTCATTTGGTATCGACCCGCTCGTAAGCGAAGGCACGGGGCGCACTTTTGGCCTTGAGTTGTTTGTGCAGAAGAAGCTATCAGCAATACCCGGTTACGGAACAGTTAGCATAAGTTATAATAATGCTGAATACGTTGCACTAGACGATAAACCGCGTCCCGGTATATTTGATCAGCGATGGATCGTAAATCTCGGAGGCGGATACATATTTAACGAGCGATGGGAAGTAAGCACGCGTTTTCGTTTTGCAACCGGCCGCCCGTTTACACCATTTAATCAGGACGGTACCCAGGATGTAGCTCTCTATAACAGTAGTCGTATTCCTGCAAATCACAGTCTTGATATACGTACAGACCGCCGATGGTCATTTGATAATTTCGTACTAATAACGTACATCGATATTCAAAATATATATAACCGTCAATTTCGCGATGTGCCGCGTTTCAATAGTCAAACGGGAGAAATTGAACAGACAAGTTCAATTGGTATTTTACCGTCAATCGGAATCAGTATAGAATTTTAATACTACATGTCCGCTGCCAGATGTGGACGGAAAATGCAGGATGTTAGTAGAATCCAATGTAGAGGGCAGCGGACTTTATTTAAATTACCGGGAAAGATTATGGCAACAATTCTTATTATAGGAGCGACAGGATATATCGGAGGAAGGTTGGTACCCCGCCTTATCGAACAAGGACACTCGGTCAGAGTCCTTGTCCGCGATCCTCAGAAAGTACGCGATCGTGGTTGGAACAAGGTTGATATCCATAAGGGTGATCTTCATGATCCGGATTCACTTCCTGCCGCATTCCGGGGCATCGATATCGTATATTATCTTGCTCACTCAATGTCAGCCGGCAAAAAAGCTTTTGAACAGTATGATCGATCCGCCGCCTGGCATGTGATGACGCTATGTCAAATTAACAATGTCAAAAGAATTATTTATCTCGGCGGGTTAGGAAAACGCTCGGTAAAACAATCTCCGCACTTACGCAGCAGACACGAAGTCGGCGATATACTTCGGGCAGGTCCTGTACCGGTAACAGAATTCCGGGCGGCAATAATTATCGGTTCGGGAAGTTCTTCATTTGAAATAATTCATCATCTTGTAAATCGTTTGCCCGTGATGATATGCCCCAGATGGATATATGTAAAAACCCAACCTATAGCAATCCGCGACGTTTTGCAATATTTAATTGAATGCCTCAACAAACCTGACACCGCAGGCAAAATATACGATATAGGCGGCCCGGACGTTCTAACCTACCGCGATATGATGTTAACTATAGCACAAGCACTCGGATTGAAACGTTACCTCATACCCGTTCCTGTATTAACACCTGCACTATCATCATATTGGGTCAACCTGGTTACACCACTCCCGACTCAAGTTGCACGCTCTCTCATCGAAAGTCTGCGCTACGAAACGATTTGTGAAACTAACGATGCATTAGAGGATTTTTCCGTGCAACCGATTTCATTCAGGGATGCAGTAGATTTTGCATTTGAAAAAGTAAAAGCGAACGAGATCGAAACAGCCTGGATAGATGCAAATCCGAATTTACTTCAATCTGCAATCGATCCTTCACATCTATTATCCGATAAACAAGTTGTAAAGGTAAAAGCACCGGCGGAAAGTGTTTTTTCTATTATCACTTCACTCGGCGGTAACCGTGGTTGGTTATATGCAAACAGATTATGGAGAATTCGTGGTTTCATCGACAAGCAAATTGGAGGTGTCGGACTCCGACGCGGACG
>PWXV01000142.1 GCA_003568415.1 Ignavibacteriales bacterium | reverse complement strand
TATGCAAGTGTTAATACGGCCGTACTCGGATGGCTGTTGGAACGGGTAACAGGAAAACCGCTCGCGCGGGTACTGAGCGACGAAATCTGGTCGCACATCGGTGCGGAATCGGACGCGTTGATGGTGATAAACAAAAAAGGAATTCCCGTCTCACATGCAGGTATGGTTACTACCTTAAGGGATCTTGCCCGTTTCGGGCTCCTCTTTACTCAGAGTTGGAACGTCGTGAGCGACAAGCAGATTATTTCCGGGGATTTTCTGAAGCGAATTCTTGAAAACGGCCGCACCGAACTTTTCGGTTCGGATTCAGAGCGGATGCGTCCGGATTGGTATCTTCATCCCGCTTATCAATGGGATGTTGTAACGGAAGATGGAGCATTCTATAAAGGCGGTTTCGGCAATCAACTGCTCTATGTGGATCCGGTGAGAGACGTTGTCATTGCGTATTTCGGCTTCAATGAAAGTAAATATCAAAAAATCCGACTACCGCTCCGAAAAATGGTAATGGATCTGTTTTAAATATCGTGTCGGGAAATTCCTTATTCTTATTTATTTCTTACCAAACCGTGTTATCCGCGAATATGCTCATGAGGAGGTTTCTATGACTTACAATAACAAAGCTCATATCGCATTCGTCATTATTGCACCGCCGGGCAATATCTGTTTTGTGCTCAGCGAGATCTACGAGAGCGAGGCCGCCGTTGCAAACCATATTAAGTTATCGATGGAAACGGTACGGCAATATTGTCCGCTGCCGTTAATATTGGTTTGGGGATAAAATGATGTATGTTATTTGGTTATAATCTGAATCGAACTTCCGGAAGAGCAATTCACGAATAAACATTTACTATCTATCGACGGTAAACATAATCCCGATATTTCCCGTCGATATTTTTGTGTTGATTTATTTTCTATTCATCGTTTACGGCGGCGCTTCAACGGTTAACACTCCGGTGCGTTCAGATTTGACTTATCCTTTCTTGACTGCTTCACCGTCATCGGCCGGATTAAAAGCAAATAAAAATATAATTTACCTCATCTTGCTTTCCCGAGGTGTAAGACGCGCCACAGAATGAAACCGGAGACGATGACCGCGATACCGAAAATCAAACCGCCCATCCAGGCGGCGGTCATTTCATTTTCGCCGATCGATACGCCCGTAAAGGCAATGGCAAATCCCGCGATCGCTATCCAGATAACGGTCAAGCCCCACTTCCACCAGACCATTTTTACACCGCGGTCTTCCATCCATGTCTTAAATCCCATAAGGGTAATGCAGAACAGGATACCGATGATGAACCAGAACAAACCACTTGTTATAATAGTCATTTTGCACCTCCACTGAAATCGATATATTCATCGGCTTGCAGCCAACGAGGCGGTTTTCGATAGGATGCATTGCTTCCGCCCATCGACGGGATGAAATATTCCTCCACATCGGGCGCAGGATAAAATCGTTCCTGAAGGTCGGTCATTACGCCGTGTGAGAGACCGGTAGGATCGTTGGCCGATACTTTCAGTACGCCGCGATGCAGCCAGCTGGATTTCCGGCTGTATGGACAGGAAGTCAGACAAAGCCGGCATCCGACGTTGCCCAGATTCGAGTACCAGAAGTTATGACATTTCGAGATATCGATTTGCCAGCGCCAGTACCCGCGCACTTCTTCCTTATCTTCTGTGGAAATCGCACCTGTAGGACATTGATCCGCGCATATTTTACACGTCCGGCAGAAATCTTCCACGCCGAATGAAATCGGTTTATCCGTTTTCATAGGAATATTGGTTGTGACTACAGCCGGACGGATATTGGATCCCAGTTCCGGCGTAACGAGCACACCGTGACGGCCCTGTTCGCCCAGTCCGGCATCGATGGCAATGGGAACAACCATCAAATCATAATCGCCGGCAGGAGTGTGGGGACGCGCTGCATATCCCAGTGCTTTTATGAATTCCGCAAGACGATGCGATGCGATGCGGGTTTTTGCATAGGACTCCCGGGACGATCCGTACGTCGGATTAGCGTAGAAAGGATCCCACGCCATAGGCGTACCGACCACGATTGCATATTCCCAGTGTTCGGGGACATCCAGCGGTTCGTTCACGTCGATACCCCGGTTTCGCATGGTGTGTTTATACACCCAGTCTGGGTTCAGTTTGGTGATGCCGACAAGCGTTGAACCGAGCTGATGCGCCATGTGCTTGATGAGCTCCGCGGTTTTATCCGGACTTTTCATTTTGTATTTGCGAGCCGGTTGACCGGGCGCCTACCAGGGGAAGTCCGCGATTTCGGGCGGTTCCGAATCCGGAATACCGGGCGGCCAGACCGAGCCCATTGCGTTATTCCATGCTTGCGACAGCACATAGTTATCCTGATATTTTTCTCTTTCCTCTATCCACTTGGGAATAATTTCCCTGTGATATTCCAGATCCGATTCGAGATAATGCGGATTATTTCCATAATACGCTTTCAGATCGTCGCTGAGTCCGTCTATTCCTTTCTCATCATCCCACTCCTGACGTAATCTGCCAATGCGGGAGAAGATGACTTCCGTGCGTGCATCGACTCGGCGTGTAGGTCCGATTTTCTCGTATGGCGGTACATTGACCTCGAATCGTTTTCTGTTGAAATACTGTGCAGCACCCTGGTAAGACTCTTCGCCTGTATAGGTCATCGGGTCTCTGCCCGACTCCACGCTCCAAATACCGATACCGAGACCTCCGGCTGCCGCGCTTGCCGCACCTGCAACTTTCAGAAATTTTCTGCGGTTTAATTGATCTGATGTTTTATTTGTTGACATGTTCACCTCGATTGATACAGCAATAGATGAATTTTAATGAAATGCAAAACCGGTTGGATCCGTTTTCTAATTGGAATGATTTCTGATAATATAGAAAATTATTCGGCAAAACTCTATGTTTGTCCGGATAGTAAACAAGCGTCGATATGGAACAGCCGCGGCAGTGTAGTACGCAGACGTGAAGTGCGTGTTGTGTGGATTTATCATTGATGAAAATGATCGGCGGGAATTCCTGACGGAGCTTCCCGCCGATTAATAGACGGCTATATGAATTATATTATTGCGGAATCTCAATAACGCCGATATCTTTATCATCTCCCGAACTGACTGAAACGTCTTCAACGTATCCGATTTCATATCCTTCGACCGTCGGCTCTACATAAATATCGAACGTGCCCGACGGTACCTGGACGGAAAACTCACCGTTCCGTTCGGCTTCCTGCTGTGCAACGGCTTCGTTACCGTCGATCACCCAGATAACCGGATACGCTTCGGCAGGTTCGACCGTGCCGGTTATAACGGCTTCCTCCTCTTGTGGAATGAAAGCGAAACCGAAGAAGAAAAGGGTGAGTACCGGAACCGCCAGCATTTTCGTGAACTTCATACTATCCTCCTGTTACAGATTGGTGGATCCTTTGATTGATTTTGACATGCAGTAATCCAGAACACATAATTGCGTTTGAGTGTTCCTCCGGGGTTATAAAAAATCGTCCATTTGCATTACACACTATGGATAAAGATGAAGTCACGGAACAGGAGTTATTGGATGAGGTTATGGAATGGTTGATTACGCCGGGGCTTCGTCAACTGAAGAAAAAACGTCATCGACCGCCCTTCGATGAAAACGAAGTCGCAATTATGATCAGAAATCTCGCAGCTCTGGGATGGATAAAAGTAAAACCGAGTGAATCGATATCCGCGAAAGTGGAAGATGAGTTGTATGTGTAGACCTGTTTGATAGGACCCTCCTCTTCGCCTTCCGGAGCCCTATCAACGTACTAAGTTGTTATTTATGTACTTCACTGACTGCCTCAAACGTTTGACAATCACGAAGGCAAATTTTATATTTATGGACACATAATAAATGGAAAGTAAAATATTTCTAATTATAGGGTAAATAATGAGATGAGCACTAAAGAAATTCTCGAAAAAGCGCTGCAACTAAAACCGGAAGAAAGATTTACGATAATTGAGAGTTTAATCAAGAGTCTTGATGAACCGGACAAAGAGCTTGATGAAATATGGGCAGAGGAAGCTGAAAAACGATTAAAAGCATATCGGGAAGGAAGATTGGAAGGGATTGATATAGACGAAATCTTCAAGGACGAATGACGCGGATAAATTTTTCACGGCTGGCAAGATTAGAAATGGATGATGCCACCCGATTGTATGAGCTTTCTCATCCGGGGCTTGGAAAAATTTTTTAAAGGGAAGTAAAAAAAGCAGTTTTGAGAATTGCCGAATTTCCTAAAGCGTGGGCAGTTGAACGAGGAGAGGTAAGAAAGTGTTTACTTCATAGATTTCCCTATAAATTGCTTTATTCCATTGAACGTGATCACATCTTTATAATTGCAGTAGCACATCAACATCGCAAACCGGATTATTGGATTGATAGGATTTGAGAGGTCTCAAATTATTTTAATTGGTTATCTTCCCTGACCGCCTCAAACGTCTGACAATCATAAGGGCAAGATTTATATCTATAAAAATATCAATCAACCAATAATAAAACCAAAAAGATAACCGAACATGGCAAACACCACCCAACACAAAGGAACCTGTTCTTATTGCGGAGAAATTATAACAAAACGGGGCGTCGCAAAGCATCTATCCAATTGTAACGACAGAAAAAATGTATTGGAGAAAGCCGGACGAAAAAAGGAGGATCCTGAAACACTGCTGCATCTCCGGGTGGAGGATGCATATCGTAAGGAGTTTTGGTTCGATATCGAGATGCGGGCCTCGGCTACGTTGAAGCAGCTTGATTCATATCTTCGTGCGATATGGCTGGAATGTTGCGGTCATATGAGCGAGTTCATGGCGGGTAGAGGCAGAACGTCGAGAGAAACGATAGCAATGCGACATACGGTCGATGATGTGTTCGCCGATTATAAACAACTCCTGCATATCTATGATTTCGGTACTTCTTCCGAGACCGCCATAAAATTTGTCGGTATGCGTGAAGGTATACCTGCTAAGATAAAGCCGATCGTATTGTTGGCGCGAAATATCATGCCGGAAACGTCCTGTATCGAATGCGGTAATCCGGCGAAATGGTTGTGTATGGAATGCCTGATCGAGGAGGAGGAATGGGGTACATTATGCGGTGAGCATACGGATACTCATCCACATGGTAATTACGGAGAACCGATTCGCCTTGTGAATTCTCCGCGATTGGGAATGTGCGGCTACGAGGGACCGGCAGAACCGCCGTACTGAGTATTTTTGTTTGCGTATTCAGTATGTATATGAATCGGTGAAACGGTGATTCGGAGAATCGGGGATGCGTATTATCTGACCTCTGCCCGCCTACACAAAGGCTTTGGCATGCATCTATGCATCCATGCACCCACCAAACATCCAATCATTCATCTATTCCATCACTCCAACATTCCAACATTAACACCTTCACATCCCGATTATAGCTCATCCCGCCACCCTCATCAACTCCGCCTTCCGTACCGCTTCGATCCTGCTTCTGCAGTTCAACCGATTGAGTATGTTCGCGACGTGCATTTCGAATGTGCGGGTACTGTGGTATATCTTAGATACGATATGTCTATTGAATTGACAATCAGTAAAGTAAAAATTATATTTACTGTAACTTTATAAATTATACATTCGTGATGAAGGGTGATGATATGAAAAGGGACGTTATTTCAAGCTCTCCGAATATTTTAAGCGGTACTCCGGTATTTAAAGGTACACGCGTACCCGTTAAAAATTTATTCGATTATATTGAAACCGGAGAAACACTGGATGATTTTTTAGAGGCATTCCCGAGTGTATCCCGGGAGCAAGCACTCAAGGTGCTCGCGATGGCTGAACATATTCTCACCTCCGAAGAGTTTTTAAATGAAAATCCTAATTGATGAGTGTGTCGATTGGCGATTAAAATTGGAATTTAGTCAATATGATGCAAAGGCAGTACAGGATATGGGGTGGTTGGGTAAAGAAAATGGAGAGCTTCTTAGACTTGCGGTCACCGAAAATTTCGATGTATTTATTACAATAGATAAGAAATTACGAGACCAAATTAATCTAAAGAATTATTCGTTATCAATTATAGTTCTCGATACTTACCGCAGTACTCTTGCCAATCTGAAACCCCTCGTGCCAAAAATTATTGCGTTGTTTGAAGAAGTAACTCCGGGGAATCTTTATGAGATAAGGGAATAAAAACTCATGCCACCATCCCCATTTCTTTTGCCTTACGCACCGCTTCGATCCTGCTTCTGCAATTCAACCGGTCGAGTATGTTCGCAACGTGCATTTCGACGGTGCGGGGACTGAGGTAGAGTTTCGCGGCGATTTCCTTGTTGGTTAAACCGTTCGTTATTAAACGAAGTATCTCGACCTGCCTGCGTGTTAATCCATTATATGCGGCACGGGATGCGGCTTCGGGACTCCGCTGCTCGCCGACCGGTTCACCGAGTGTGTCCAGCTCATCGGCGATCTGCGATGCGAGGGGACGGCATCCGAGGTTTTTTGCTATGTTGTATGCATTCCGGAGATGCTTGATCGCATCTTTATGAACATGGTTACGTTTGTGGGCAACACCGAGACGGAATTCCGCCTTCAACCGTTCGAGGGGTGTTTCCAGTTTTTCAAAGTGCTCGCTTGCCTGTTCGAATTGCCGGATCGCTTCTTTCGTGTTATTCTGCAGCAGTGAAGTTTCGCCGAGAGCGTAAGCAAGAACGCCGAGGTTTTCGATATTGCCCGAATGCTTTGCCATATCGGCAAGAGCTTTTGAACAGAGAACGGCATCTTTTTCCATACCGCGTGTTGCAAAAAATGTAACGGCGGAACACAATGCCGGGAGGGCATAATGATCGTCGTTTATTTTTGCACGCATTTCCAGTAATTGTCGATAGTTTTCCGCAGCGGACTCATCCTTTCCCTCCAGCTCATCGAGGAGGGCACGCCCTTCCAGATATCCCATAATGAGATTCTCGATATTGAGTTTGCGGACTAACTCCATGCCTTTATTAATATATTTCCGTGCAGCACGAAACGTGCCGCGATATGTATTCACAAATCCCAGCATGCCATAGGCGAGAGAAAGTGACCCCTCGAATGAGTTGGAATCGTTCAAGACTTCCCGGCATACGTCATCGCATTGTTTCCAATTACCGGTGCGGAACAAAACATACGCCATACAACCGAGGCATAACTGGGCAAGTTTGTCGTCACCTTGTCTTCTGCAGAAATTGTAGGCGGAATGGTATGCCTTGCTTGCCGAAGAAAATCGAGATGCAGCTTCGAGCGAATCGCCGAGACGTTTGTAGGCGTCTGAGGCGGCTTCGGGCAGGTTATGCTGTAAGGCAAGGGAGAGTCCCTCGTGTACCGTTTCGATTCCCTCCTCGAGTCTTCCGGCAGCCGAGAGTGCATTGCCTTTTATGCCGAGTATGCGTGTCTGCAGGTCCGGTCTTCCGGCTTTAACCGCAAGATCGTAAGCTTTCAAGCTCAGATCTATCGCCGGTTGAATATTCGACATGCCATAGTTTCTCGTTGCTGCAGCGAGCCATTCGGTTGCCGCTTCGGCATCGGCGCCGGATTTCTCAAATGCTTCGGCTGCTGCCGTTCTTGCCGTGAGATATTGTTCCCAAGCTCCCTGCAAACCGTACACCGTTGCAAGCGACCGCTGTGTTTTTGCATAGCGCTTGAAGTCTTTTTTAACAATTGGACTGTCAACAACTTCCTTTAGCGAACGTACTGCATCTCCCAGTTGACCGTTAAGCTGGGCACATTGTGCCAGCCGTTCCAGGGTCTGTAAACGCAGTTCTTCGTTATCACCTTCCCGCCAGTTTTCAAGGGCACGGTGTGCGGCACGCGCTGCATCACGGTATGCGTGCAGTTCACACGAACGTTCAGCAGATACGAGAAGTGCTTTGCGTGCATTGTACATTTCGTTCGCAGCAAGCCAGTGTTCCGATATCTGCTCGGGCGGTGCGCCGGAGGATTCGAGATGCTCTGCAATACGCCGGTGCAATGTGCGGCGTTTCGACCAGGTGATCTCGTTATATATCGCTTCGCGTACGAGACCATGCCGGAACGAACCCCGTCCCGGTGCAATTTCTTCAATCCAGTTACGCTCGATCAGATCGGCGAGCGCTTCATCGGTTTGAGCAACGTTTGTCACCATGTCGAGGTCGAAATCGATGCCCGCCACAGCCGAGATCTCAAGAAGATTGCGCGAGCTTTCAGTAAGATTATCGAGACGGAGCAGCACCGCATCGCGAATGCTCTCGGGTACGGGAACACCCTCTCCTTCCGGTAATGCAAGTCCTCCGTGTGTTTCTTCAAGTCGGTGATGGGAGGAGAGCACTGCTGACAGCTCTTCAACAAACAACGGAACACCGAGGGTCTTTTCATATATTATATCCGTGAGCGACGGAGCAGGTGATGCACCTATTGCACGGTTGATAAGATGTTCCGTTTCATCACGTGTAAGGTTTTCGATGGTAATTTCGTGGAGTAACCGTCGTCTGCGAAGTTCGTTTCTCATCCTGCGCAATTGATGTCCCCGGGGGATCTCGTCGCTGCGGTATGTTCCGAGAATTAACAGAGGCAGGTTGCGGGTCCGTTCCGCTATCAACGGCAGCATGTATAATGTGGCATCATCCGCCCAGTGCAGATCGTCGAAGAAAATTGCCGCCGGCTCACGATCTGCAATGGCACTCAGCGCGGCGATGAGGGTTTCCACGAGGGTTTCCGCGTCGGGTTGCGCCTTACCGGTACCCAGTTCGGGTAACAAACAAGCGAGATACTGCGTGAGCGGACCGCAGTCTATGCTTTGTGTGTTCGTCCGGCGAAGGTAATCGCGGAGGACGCCGGTTACCGGTCCGTAAGGAAGTGTAACGCCTTCGGTCGTTCTTCCGGTATAGAAAGAGAGACCGCTTGCCGAAAGCATCTCCTCTGCAAGGAGTGTTTTTCCCATTCCCGCCTCGCCGGCAATCAGAGCAATGGTGCCCTGACCGTTCCGGGTTTTTTCAAACAGTTCGGTCAACCCGGTTTTCTGAAGCTGCCGTCCGATTATTTTATTTTGATGGTTCATTATTGAGCGATATTTCCCCGGTACATCCAGACATAACTGTTTTGATTTTGTCTGAAGGTATTGTTGACGGCTACCATCTCGCCGTTGTTATTCACGGCAAGCTTCCGCATCAGCAATCCCTGTAAGCTACCGTTGATACCGAGGTCAGGATCGTCGGTACCCGGTACAACCATTGGTGATGCAAAAGTTTCTCCCGCATCGATCGAATAGGTAAAGCCGAGGCCGAGAGATCGATCCTGACGATCCGGATAGAGTTCCCATAACAGATATACATTGTTCTCCTCGTCCACACCGAGTGAGGGGAAGTGCATGCTGTCGTAGTCGTTTTGTTGCGGGTTTGCTATTTCATGTGATCCTTCAAACGTTTCGCCGTTATCGAACGAACGTGAGTAGCGAATTTGATAGCGCTGAAACTGACCTGCGGGACTTTCGGCATACGCCAGGTGAAGTGTACCGTCGTTGTCAAATATTATCTTCGGGGCATCCGAATGACCGTGACTTTCAAACACGATCTGCGTTTCGCCGAAGGATTCGCCGCCGTCAACCGATCTTGCCAATCGGATATCCGCTTCATTATCTTCACCGACAGTCCAGGCTATGAATATATCACCGTCATTATTCACCGCCAACGACGGACCCCTCGCCGGCAGGTCATTATCACCGTCAATATGTAGCAGGTCGGAGAATGTTTCACCCCGGTCATTCGAGCTGCTGAACCATAGTTTTCCTTCATACTCGGTCCAGCCCACGTAGAGAGTGCCGTCATCATCTTTTATAATATCGAGACTCCCGTTATCCCAGTACCGTGCAGTAAGGCGTCCTTTTGCCGCACCTGCCGGAGTGTTGGAGAGATTTACCGGATCGCTGAATGTTCTACCGCCGTCGTCAGAACGGGCAAAGTATATCTCGCCGCCGTGTGAACCGCCGGTGAATTCGATCTCCTGCCAGAGAATATACACCTCGTCAGCATCTCCACCGGAAATAACGACCCGCGGCAGCCACGAGAAAATGTCGGGACTCCGGGAAACGTTCACCGGTTCATCAAAACGCGCTTCCCCGCCGGGTTCGAACATCTGAAACAGCACATTTTTTTCTGCCTGATCCACCCATGTGACTCCGATATAGTTGTTATCGTTGATGTCGGCTGATGGCGCATCGACGTAGCGGAAATCCGAGTCGTTCATCATCCACGGACCCTGATAGCCGTCTCCCGATGCGATTTCCGTCTTATCTATCCAATAATTGTCGGGTTGAAACGAAATTGAGTGTGAGTTTGAAGTTGTAAGAAGAATCGTTACAGAAATTACTACTATTATTACAATGGAAACGATGATAAGTGGGTATTTCATAGTACCGAGCTTTGATTTTGTTATGAAAAATACCGGTATATACTGGCAACCGATACCAGGTTTGAGAAGTTCCACCGGTTTGCTTGATGTTCAGCCGGTTAATTAATACTTTAAAGAATCTTAAATATCACATAAACTGATGGCCTAAGGAAGGAGATAAAATGATTAAAATATTCATATTCGTGCTGATCTTAGCTTGTTTACCGCTATCCGGTCTGTACAGTAAAACCAATGAGGAACAACAATCAGAATTCGGCATAGTGATTCACGGCGGAGCCGGCGGTATAACCCGTGAAAGTTATACACCCGAACAGGATGCGGCATATCGTGAGGCATTGTCGGAGGCATTACGTGTAGGATATGAGATATTAAAAAACGGCGGGAACAGTCTGGAGGCCGTAGAGTCTGCCATCAGAATTATGGAAGACGATTCATTATTCAATGCCGGGAGGGGGGCGGTTTTTACTGCTGACGGCAAAAACGAACTGGATGCTTCCATTATGGACGGCAGCACCTTGAATGCCGGTGCAGTTGCCGGCGTAACGAGAATAAAAAATCCGATTACGCTCGCCCGGTTGGTTATGGAGGAATCCCGGCATGTGATGTTTGCCCGCGAGGGTGCGGAAGTGTTTGGTGATCAGCATGGAATCGAAACCGTACCGGAAGATTACTTCTTTACCGAACGTCGATGGCGTACCCTACAACGGATTCAGGAGCGGGAAGCTGCAGAGGAAAGGGGCGGTACGGTCGGAGCGGCGGCACTCGATAAAAACGGCAACCTCGCAGCAGGTACATCAACAGGAGGTATGTCGAACAAACGGTTTGGTCGCATCGGGGATTCCCCGATCATCGGAGCAGGAACATACGCAAACAATAAAACCTGTGCAGTATCGGCAACAGGGCACGGCGAGTATTTTATTCGCCTGTCAGTTGCATATGATATATCCGCTCTGATGGAATATAAGGGATTATCGCTACGGGAAGCGGGAGATCGCGTCGTTATGGAGAAGCTGCCGGATATTGGCGGCTACGGCGGTGTTATCGCGATCGATCAATTCGGTAACATTGCGATGCCGTTTACGACAGCGGGAATGCACCGGGGTTATGTGCTCGATGACGGTGAGTTTGTGGTGAAGTTGTACGGGGATGAGTGAAATTTAATATTTATTATTGTTTATTGGTGAATGTATATTTTCAGACCTGACAGGTTTGTTAAACCTGTCAGGTCTGATATTGTTTTTAATTAATTCCTACCCGCCAGCCGCGGATCGTCTTCTTCGTTCACATAATTGATACCCCACGGACCGATCCCGTGAAGTTGGATAATGGTATCCTCGGTGGTAAATGCATAATGAGCGTAATCGATCGGCATTACCGCAAAACCGCCGACGGTTAACTTCATCGCATTATCCTTATTGAACGTTGTTCCGGTTCCCATATGGAATGATCCTTTGATCACCGTAACATGCTCAATAGCCGGATGGGTGTGCGGTGCGATCCTGAAACCGGCCGGTAATTTCAGCCGTGCGGTGAAGGGACCTTCCTGTGTCCAGTCTCCTTCGATTAACGTATATTGCGCGCCGTCTTCAAGCGAAGCAGGACCGTCTTTCCATTCCATCTCTTCCGGATTTATCATGATATGCTCGCCGTCATGCTGTGCATCGGCTGTCATAAATCCGAATGCGAACAGAAAAAGAATTGCTGCAGAAATGTTTAAGGACTTCATAGTACTCACCTCTTATAATTTGTTGAACATTATGTTGATTATAAAGTATCGCAATTTAAAGCATTGTCCGATGATTATTCGAATATTGCAAACCACCATTCTTCGATTTTACCGGGTGGAATCGATCCGTTATCTGTTGAAGAAACGTTGCCTTCGTATACATGCGGAACCACTGCAATATGTATTTTCGAGTCTTCGGGGTCGGTCATCTTTTCTCCGAAAAATGGTTCGTTATCGGTTGAAATAGAACCACTCATATTGATAGTTACTCCGTTTGTTTTATATTCTCCGATACGATATGCACCGTCCCACATCTCGGATCCTGAATAATTGATAATAAACATCCACAGTGAATAATGTTGCGTATTTTCTTTTTTCCTTTCTTCATGGTTTATAGAAGTTTCAGGTGCAGGTAAAATAACCTGCACTGAAACACTGTCCGTCGTACGTTGGAGAACCGCCTTGCTTCCTGCTACAGCCGGTCCCTGCAATCCCTTAACAAAGTTACCGGTTGTCTCGATTGTCGTTGATGCTGCTACGGAACTCTGTGGATTACCCACCAATCGACCATAGCAATTGAAGCTAAGACAATAAGTCAAGATGAAAAATGATAAAAGAAAATATGACATTTTCATGATGCTCACCTTTAATTATACTCTATTTGCAAGCAGCGACACACTTTTCACTCCGTACTTATCGCACGCTCCTTTAGCCGATTTGGAAAGGAACTCATACGATGTGTTTCTTTTTACATCAACTACCTGCATACCGGGCTTTTCAATTAAAGATTTATAATTGTCTTCCTGTGCAGCGCCGCCTATGCACGAAGCCCACAGCGTTGAATTGCACACGATGTTCTCCGGGAGCTGGTGTTCGCTTACAATATCGGCGATCGCCAGTCTGCCGGATCCGGGTTTCGATACCCGCGCGATTTCAGAGAATACCTGTTTTTTATCCGGACAGAGGTTGATGACTCCGTTGCTGATTACTACATCGAAGGTGGCGTCGTCGAAATCAAGCCGTTCAATATTTCCTTTTATAAACGAAATGTTTTTGAGATCAAACTTTTCAATTAACCGGTTCGCTTTTTCAAGCTGTTCATCGGTCATGTCGATACCGGTTACGTATCCATCCGGACCGGTTTTCAATGCTGCAATAAATGAATCCATACCGGAGCCGCTTCCTAAGTCAAGTATGTTATCGCCTTCTTTTATACCGGCGAGATCGAAGAAGTAGCCCACACCGGCAAATGATTCGATTGATGCAGCCGGAATAGTATCGAGATCGTTCGTGTCGTAGC